>NZ_LBJU01000133.1:0-360225 GCF_028128835.1 Bradyrhizobium sp. CCBAU 65884
CGAGACGGTCGCGCCTCCGGTTGCGCCCGAACCGCCTGCGCCGCCGCCACCCCGCGCCGCCCGCAGCGAGCCGCCGGCACCACCGGCCCCGCCCGCAAAGCCTGCCGCGGAAAAGACCAGCTTTGAGAATCTCGAAGACGAGATGGCCTCTCTGCTCGGCCGTCCGAAGCCGTCTTCGTGAGGCTGCCGTCCCTCCCGCGTAGAGTTGTTTTCCTTTCTGTCCTGATCGGCGCGGCATCGGCAGCGATGCCGGCGCATGCGCAGGACATCAGCATCAATCTCGGCGGCGGCGCTGGCGGCGGCGGCGTCACCGAGCGCGCGATCCAGCTGATCGCGCTGCTCACCGTGCTGTCGATCGCGCCGTCGATCCTGATCATGATGACGTCGTTCACGCGCATCGTGGTGGTGCTGTCGCTGCTGCGCACCGCGTTGGGCACGGCGACCGCGCCGCCGAACTCGGTGATCATCGCGCTGGCGATGTTCCTCACCTTCTTCGTGATGGGGCCGGTCCTGCAAAAATCCTACGACGACGGCATCCGCCCGCTGGTCGCCAACCAGATCGGCGTCGAGGACGCGCTGCAGCGCGCCTCCGTTCCCTTGCGCGGCTTCATGCAGAAGAACGTGCGCGAGAAGGACCTCAAGCTGTTCCTGGATCTCTCGGGCGAGGCGCCGCCGGCCACCCCCGACGACCTCGCACTGCGCATCCTCGTCCCCGCCTTCATGATCTCCGAGCTGAAGCGCGCCTTCGAGATCGGCTTCCTGCTGTTCCTGCCCTTCCTGATCATCGACCTCGTCGTTGCCTCGGTGCTGATGTCGATGGGCATGATGATGCTGCCCCCGGCAACGATCTCGCTGCCGTTCAAGCTGATCTTCTTCGTGCTGGTCGACGGCTGGTCGCTGGTGGCGGGGAGCCTGGTGCAGAGTTACGGAGGGTGAGGCAGGCATCGGGCGATGCGCCCCCTCCGCCCTCAGCGACCGCCTCCGCTCCCTCTCGTCATCGACGAGAACGTGGAGCCGTCGCGGGCCGCGCTTGGCGCGGCAGCCTTCCTACCGCGTCATCTTGATCTGACGCACGACGGGGATCGTCGGCAGCGAGCCGGTGTGGTCGACTTGTTCCTTGGCCTGCGGTGAGCCAGGGGCGCGGGCGGTGGCGTCGGGGAAGCGCTGCTTCATCTCGCGCAGGAAGCCGTCGAGCGTGTCGACGCTGGCAGCCAGCTTGGCGATCTCGGCGAATTCGGCACTGGAGGCCGCGGCCGGCTTGCTGGCGATGTCGAAGGCGAGACGGTCGGCGCTTTCGCTCATCAGCGGCGCGTATTTCTCGCGGAAGCGCGACAGGCCGATCGAGTCGTCGGCGAGCGCATAGCCGACGGCGGCGCGGATGATGTCGCTCTTCTCCACCGCGTTGAGCGGCTTGAAGTCGCGGAAGCGCTCGCCGTAATAGAGCTCGATCTGCTCGGCGGACTCGCGCCAGCGCCGTGCCGCCCAGAAGATGTCGGAACGCAGGCGCAGCACCTCGCGCCCGGAGACGTTGGAGACGATGTCGAGCGCGAGATCGTGACGGCCGACGTCGCTCTGCGCGCGCGCCTCCAGCAGCAGGCGCTGCTGCCTGAGCTCGCCGGAGAGGTCGCTGATGCGGCTCGCGCGCAGCGCGGTGATCGCCATGTCGGGCTTGCGGTTGGCGAGATAGATCATGGACAGGCGCGCGGCGACCTGGGCGCGCGCGGCGCCTTCGAGGCGGTGATCGACCTGGTATTGCAGCAGCTCGGCGGCCTGGTCGAGCAGGTCGATCGAGGCGAGACGGTCGGCGAGACGGCGGATCAACTCGTCGCCGCGCCGGCCGATCGGCGTCAGCTCGCGGAATTCGTAGAACATCCCGAGCGCCTCGACCGGCGGCAGCTCGTCGCCCTTCGGTCCCAGGAAGATCTTGGTGAACAGGTCCGAGGCGAGATCCTGCGCCTGGCGCGAGGCTTCGGCGTTCGGCTGCAGCCTGGTCGCGGTGCGCGCCGCGGTGAGCGCATCGCGGTAGCGCCCGTTCTCGGCAAACATCTGCGACAGCATCTGCAGCGTCTTGACCTCGATCGCGTCGCCGCGCCAGGTCATGGACAGCGTCTCGAGCTCGCGCAGCGCGTCTTCCTTGCTGATCTCGTCGCGCTTCTGCCGCAGCGCGACCTCGAGCTGCTTGGCCTCGGCCGCAGCCGGCCGATCGGCCGAGGCGGCCGCGAACCTGTAGTCGTCGAGCGCGTCCTTGTCGTGGCCGAGCGCCTCGGCGAGCCGGCCGCGCAGCACGGCGAAGCCGGGCGCGGCCTCGGGCGAGACGCCGACCACCTCGAGCTCGCTGCGGCGCTTGGAGGCGCCGGCGTAGTCCTTCACCTCGAGTGAGGCGCGCATCGCGTCCATCGTCACGATGCGCTGGATGTCGAGCGGCAGCGAGGCGATGGCGAATTCGACGTTCTTGAATTTTTCGCGCGCGTCAGCCCATTTGCCCTGGCGAGCATAGGCGAGCGCCTTCCAGAGCTGGGAATCGTGGCTGTTCCCGATCACGGGATTGGCGAGGTCCTTCAGGCCCTGCGCCGGCCGGCCGATCAGGATGCTGGCGATCGCATGCATGATCAGCGCACCGCTCTCCTCCTTGTTGAGCGGATCGCTCAGCATCAGCTCGGTCACGGCCTTGGCCTCGTGATACATCGCGCGCGACATGTAGAACTGCGCGAGATCGAGCCGCGGCAGGGAACGCAGCGCCGGTTCAACGGCCGAGATCGCCGTCATCAGCTCGGCCTGGCGCGCCATGAAGTTGTCCGACTGGCCCTTGCGCCAGCCTTCGGGGCTGAAGATCGGGCGCACCGCGGTCGGCGCGCGCTCGGCCGAGATGTCGACCGGCGACAGCGTCAGTCCGCCCCTCTTGCCGAGGATCACCTTGTCGGCACCGACCTCGACGCCGACCTCGTCGGAGTTCGGCCGGATCGCGATGCCGTGCGCGGATTCCAGCAGCGAGAGATCGACGAGATCCTGCCGCTTGATGAAGCCGCGCACCGGCCGCTGCGCGGTGACGACATAGAGCGCGTCGCCGGCATCGGGGTCGGTGAGCTTGTGCAGCAGGCCGGGATTGGCGAAGGGGATGGCGATGTTGGCGAGCGCGGGGTCGGTGATGTTGCGCGACATCATCAGCGGCAGCGGCGTCGACTGGATCTTGTCGGCGAGCGTCAGCAGCCAGTTGGTCTCCTTGCCGACCTCCTCGCTCGCCAGCGAGTAGACCAGCGGGCGGGTGAGACGGATGCGCACCGCCTGCCCCTTGTCGAGCGGGATGCGGCCGACCTCGCCGATCATCGCCCCGCCCCTGGCGCGGATCGCCTCGACGTCGATCGGCTTCGGCGTATCGAACACCAGCCACACCGTGTCGCCGCGGCGGAACGCGGCCGCCGGTGTTGCGACCTGAATTGGGAACGTCACGCGCAGGCCGTCGCTGTCGCGGCGCGCATCGACGCTGGCGATCGTGGGCTGCGGCGCGGCCGGCGCCTCAACGGGCGCAGCCTTGGCGGCTTCCTTCACGGCCTCTTTGGGCGCTTCGGCAGGCGCCGGCTTGGCAGGCGTGGCCGCCGCTTCGGAAACCGGCGGCGCGGGCTTCGCAGTTTCCTTGGCAGTTTCCTTGGCAGTTTCCTTGGCAGTTTCCTTGGCAGTTTCCTTGGGCGCTTCCGGGGCGTGCACAGCCTCGGTCGCGGCGGCCGGCGCCGGTTTCGGCGCTTCAGCGGGCGGCATCGCGGCGGGCGCTTCGGGCTTCACCTCGGGCTTGACCTCGATCTTGGCTTCGCGCGCGATCGTCTCGGAGGTCGGCGGCGCGATCTCGCGATGGGCGTCCTTCGGCTTCTCGGCCGCGGGCTTGTCGGGGGCCGGTGCGTGACCGACAGGCTTCATCTGCGCGATCGCCGCCTCGGGCGTCGCGGCAGTCTTGCCCTTGTCGGGCTGAAAAGAGACGTCGACGACGTAGTTCTTCTCGTCGCGGAACGAATGCACGTCGGAATCGCCGATCAGCGCGATCTCGACATTGGTCTGATCGATGTCGGCCTTCTGCTTGATCGAGGCGACGTTCGGCGGCGCCGCGACGACCGCGTCCGCCAGATCGAAGTTGAGGTTGGCGTTGAAAGCGAGCGTGAGCTTCTGCTCGTTGAGCACGGAGGAGACGCCGACGCCGTCGGGCATCTCGAACACGAAGCGCACGAAGGTCGGCTGCACCGAGGCCCGCACGCGGATCTGCGGACGCTTCTTGGTCTCCGCCGCGGCGCGCTGCGCGCGCAACGCGCGCTCGGCCACGCGGGCGCGCTCGGCGAGCTCCTTGACCACGTCCATCGGCAGGCTCGGCGGCGGTCCCTTCCAGCCCTCCGGCAACAGGTCGACGAAAGTGCGCTCGCCGGCATTCATGGTGTTGACGGTGACGCGCCGCGCCAGCGACAGGCGGATGGCACCGCCGTCAGGATCGCGGCGCGCGGAGTTGACGTAATCGGGCGCGCCTTCGGGAACGCGGTCGACGGGAACGTCGACCGCCCGGTCGAACCGGATGATGAGGATGGAGCCTGCGGTCGTCACCTCGGAGGAAACGTCCTCGCCGAGCTTGATGACGAGACGGGCAAAGCCGCCACCGGCCGAAAAGCTCGCCTCGCCCCTGATCGGATCGGCCGCCCGGGCAGGCGCACCGAGACCGGTCAGCAGGCAGGCCGCCAGCACGCCCGCTGTTCGGACATGACGCAACAGCCCCGACGCCAAGGCGCGGGCTCGCGTCACAAATCCAGCGGCAGCCTTTCGCGCCATTGGCGGCATTTCTTCCGGTTCGGCGGTCCATGCCGGCATTAAGGCCGGCCCATGCCGTCGACTGTAGGTCTCGCCAATTAAGGACTTGTTAATGCTATATCTTGATTTGCTTTGGAGGCAGCACGCCGTGCCGCATCGAGCGTGGGCGGATCCGCCGCGTCTGAATTTGAGACGCCGATGGTTAAGGCCTCGTTAACACCTGCAAAACGGTGCCGTCGCGGTTGACCAGTCCCTTCACGGGCACCCCATAGCGGTCAAAGGCTTGGTCGATTCCAGCGTCGTTTTTTCTGGCCGCCGAGATATCGCTATGGCTACCATCTGTGTCGCCGAGCTTGAATTTGGCAATCCCTCGGCCGTAGAGCGCGCTCGCAAGCTTGGGCGCGAACCGCAGCGCTGAGTTGTAGTCATGCATCGCCGCGGAGAATTGCCCCATTTTCAGATTTATGAGAGCGCGCGAATCGTATGTTGCCGCGTTGTTTGCTCCCGATCGAAGCGCAATATCGCAGTCTTCCAGCGCAGCCTGCAAAGCGCCAAGGACGGCTCGGGTCCAACAGCGTCCGCTCCGCACCGCCTCCAGCTTCGGATCAAGGCGAATTGCCTCGTCATAGTCCCGCGCTGCGCGGTCGTACGCGTTCCCTTGCAGGTGGGCCGCCGCACGGTTGGCAAAAGCGGAGCCGTAGTTCGGGTTGAGCCTAAGCGCCTCGTCAAAGGCGCCGATCGCCAGATCGCGCGCCCCCGTTCTCAGATAGGCCACGCCGAGGTTGTTGAACGCTTTCGCATAATTCGGGTCAAGCCTGGTCGCTTCAACGAAATCCTTGATCGCGCGTTCGTAGTCGGCTTTGGCGCTATAGGCATTCCCCCTGTTGTTGTAGGCGACAACGAAGCCGTTCACCGCTCCCTCGCCCGCATCGATAAACGCCGTGCAGCCATCGATCCGAGCTTCGGGTGACACGCGGTCTGAGCCGTTACACAGTTCAACATTCTTGAGGGAGCTGCCCTTCTTCTGCGCCCAGCCCGACGAACTGGACAGCACAAGGACAAGAATGAGCATCACGGCCTTGATGAAACTGGCTCTTGCAATCATTTCCACACCAAGTGTCCGGCTCCGACAGCGAACGAAGCGCCAATCCTGGTCTCCCTGCCCGGCCGGCACTGCGGCATCACGGCGGCTTCGGGCCTAGCAAGTTTCTCAGCATCCCCGGCAGATGTTGAGCCTCCGATTGCTGGTTCGATCGGGCTCCGGCGCCGCCGATGTCGGCGTTTTCTTCAAGAGCTTACTCTTGCCCTCTTCGATAAGGGTCGAAATTTTGACCGACCCATCGTCCGAAATCTCGACATGCGGCGTCGTGCCTCGGATCCCCAGCGTGGCGACGGGAGTATCGACCTTCATGTCGCCGGTCTTCGCGACACCGCCCGCAACAAAAGTGAACGTTCCCCTGGCGAGATTGAATAGGGTCGCATTGGACTTGCCGGCCGGCTCATACACATAGTGATCCAACACCATGCGGGCGTTGCTCGATAAATTGAACGAGCTGCCGTCGGTAAAATTGATGCCGACGCGGCCGTCGGCCCCCGTCTGCACCACGTCACCAAGATATACGGGATCACCCGTGTTGGCCCGGCCAGGGTCACTCGAGACATTCGCCTGAACGACCACGGCGCCCGCATGTTCGATCGTGACCGAGCCTGTGGCCACCACCACCTTCCCAATCGGTTTCGATGACGAGGCAGCGACGGCGGGCTTGGCGGAATCGATTTGCGCTCGAGCCTCACTCGGCAAGAAATTGGCAAGGGCCAAAACCAGGCCGGTCGTCAAAGCGGCTATCGCAGGTCTGCACATGATCCCCCCTTTCTGAGAAGATCTCGTCGCTATCGGCGGCCCATTCTTGAACCGCGCAGCGCTGCCAGAATAACTATAATTGTTGTTTAATTTTATTAACTAGCCTAATTTATCTCCAGCGCTACACGAGCGCCACAAATTAAATACGTCTCGTTTGTCAATTTAATCACATTGGCGGGAGGGGGCACGGCGGGAATGGCGGTAGGCGTCGCTCTCTCCCGCGCAATGCATCTCTCTCGATCGACTTGATTTTTTCGGCGGGCAAGCCTTCGGGGCTGCCAGCGCCCAGGAAATTTTGTCCCTTGGCGAGGGCCCCAGCAAGGTTTTGGCAGCACGCCGAGCCTGAATCGATCACCCGGGCGAGGTCTAGCCATGTTAGTTGCATCCGGCATCCAGGTTGATAGCGGGGCCACCATGGCCCTGCCTGTCGAACTCATCGGCCATATTCATAGAGTGATCGGTTGCTGTGTGCTTACGCGAGCGAGCGGCGTCGCCACACAGGCCGTAGCTGGTGCGCCCATCTACCGGGGCGACGTGCTGGAGACCGACGCCGACGGGCAGATCACAATCTGCTTCATCGACGGTACTTTCTTCAACATCGCCTGCAGCACTCACGTCGTGCTGAGCGAGTTTGTCTTCGACGTCGAAGGCATGCCACCTGCAGCCTTGTTCGACGTGACCCGAGGGAGCTTCAGTTTCGTACCGGGCCGGCTGGCGGAAACCGGGGCGCTCCAGCTGAATACGCCCCTTGCAGGCATTCGCGCCCGGGGCCACGCGGGCGGTTTCGGGATGCTGACACTTGCAGCATTGACCTTCTCGGCCGCGCAGCATGCCGAGGCCGCGGACCCGGATGTCACATTCCTGGATGACGACTCCATTACCTACAAGGACCTTGCGCACGGCGCATTTGAGCTCGTGACCAAGGAGCGGGTCCCGCGACGCATCATCGTCGAAGATCCCGGCGAGACGATCGTCATCAAGAAGGTGGGATCCACCATCAGCGTCAATCACGTCGCGAACACGGCGGCTCGCATGGAGGAGTTGCGCGCCGCCCAACAGGATGTGCTCGCCAATCTAGGAGAACAAGGGCCCCGTGGCTCGAGCACGCCTTTCTTCGTCAAACCCCAGCCACTGCAGCCGATCAATTTCATTCAGCCGGATGCGCCCACGCTGCAGATCTTGCCGACGACGTTACCACTCATCACTTTCGCGCTGGTGGACCCTGTACCGCCGACCCTCAGCACCGGGGCTGGGCCAATCGAGCTCGATACGGTCGTGTTTGACACATTCACGGCGACGACGGGAACCTTCAGTGCCAGTAGCACCAGCGGCGGCGGCAATCTGACCTTCGGCATCATCGGGGCCAGCGCCGGCAGTACGGTTCTGGATGGAGTGACGTACGATCTGTCGAAGACAAGTTCCTACGGGATTCTCTACGTCAACAGCACGAGCGGCGCTTATACGTTCGTGCCCGACAATGCCGCAATCAACGCGCTGAAGGCGCCTACGACCGACGGTTTCGTTATCACCGTCTCCGACGGACTCACCTCCGTCACCCAGACCTTCACGATCACCATCAACGGTGTCAATGACGCTGCAATCATCTCCGGCACCACGACCGGTTCGATCATCGAGGCTGGCGGCATCGCCAACGGAACGCCCGGCACGCCGCTTGCGACCGGCACCCTCACCGACATCGATGTCGACGATCCGCCCAATACGTTCACCGCCGTGAGTTCGCCAACCGCGAGCGCCGGTGGCTATGGCACCTTCACGATGACGGCGGCCGGCGTGTGGACCTACACCTTGGACAATGCCAACCTCGCAGTGCAGGCACTCAATGCCGGCGAGACGCTGACCGACAGCTTTACGGTGACCTCGATCGGAGGCACCCCACAGGTGGTGACGATCACCATCCACGGGACCCGTGACGCTGCGATCATTTCCGGCGCGACGACCGGCGAGGTGATCGAGGCCGGCGACGTCGCCAATGCAAACCCCGGCACACCCACCGCGACCGGCACCCTCAACGACACCGACGTCGACACGACCGCCAATGCTTTCACGGCCGTCGGATCGCCGACGGTGAGCGCCGCCGGCTATGGCACCTTCACCATGACGGCAGCGGGCGTGTGGACCTACACGCTCGACAATGCCAACGGCGCGGTGCAGGGGCTCAATACCGGCGAGACACTGACCGACACGTTCACACTGACCACTCTGGACGGAACTGCCCAAGTGGTAACGATCACCATCCATGGCGCCAACGATGCGGCCATCGTTTCCGGCACCACGACCGCCTCGGTGACCGAGGCCGGAGGCGTTGCCAACGCGACACCCGGCAGCCCGAGCACAACGGGCACGCTCTTTGCCGCCGACGTCGACAATCCGTCCAATACCTTCACCGCGGTGAGTTCGCCCAAGGCAAGCACGAATGGCTATGGCACCTTTACGATAACCGCCGCCGGCGTGTGGACCTACACGCTCGACAACGCCAGCGGCGCGGTGCAGGCGCTCAATGTCGGCGGCACGCTCACCGACAGTTTTACTGTCACGACCCTCGACGGTACGCCGCAGGTGGTGACGATCACCATTCAGGGCAGCAACGACGCCGCCCTCATTTCCGGCACCACGACCGGCTCAGTGACAGAGGCAGGAACTTTCTCGCCCGGCATTCCCGTCACGACCGGCACGCTCACCGATACGGACGTCGACAACGCTCCGAACACGTTCACCGCAGTCTCTTCGCCGGCTGCGAGCGACGGCGGATACGGCACTTTCACGATGACCGCAGCCGGCGTATGGACTTACACCCTCGATAACAACAACACCGTGGTTCAGGCGCTCGAGGCCGGCGAAACCCTGACGGACACCTTCTCGATAACTGCCATCGACGGTACGACGCAGACGGTGACCGTCGCCATTCATGGTGCCAGCGACGCAGACCCGAACGATTTTGATAACCTGGCCACCGGATCTGCCGTGATCTCCGATCCCCCCAACGTGTATGGAACGCCGGGGAGCGAAACCATTGCCGGTGGCGGCAACACAGGTCAGATCATCTATGCGGGGGCCAGCAGCGACACGGTCAACGGGACCGGAAAGGCCGACGTTCTCTATGGCGGCTCGGGCAATGACACGATCAAAGGCAATGATGGGGATGACACCATCTACGGCGGCTCGGGCAGCGATACCATCAACGGCAACAACGGCGCCGACACCATAACGGGCGGATTTGGTGCGGACCAGCTCACCGGCAGCAATGGGAACGACCGTTTCGCTTACTTGTTCGTAGCCGACTCCAACGCAAGCCAGTTCGACACCATCACCGACTTTGCATCGGGAGCGGACAAGATCGACTTGACCGCCATGGGCGCGCTTGGGTTCGCCATATTGGCATTGAGCTCAACCAGCACGGCCGTGCCGGCACATACGATCGCCTGGCTCTATGACAGTGCGGCGAATGAAACGATCGTGTACGTCAATTCAACGGACCAGACCCTGCACGTCGGCGATTCCAGTCTGCTCGAAATCCATTTGCAGGGCATCGCAACCATCGACGCGTCGGACTTCATCACGGCGCCGGCAGCGGCACCTGTGATGGCGGCTGCCGGCGAACTGCTCGACCCCATCGCAACCTCGCAGGGTGACGCGACCGCCGTGATGACGACCACTTCCGAAGTCTCGTCCGATTCCGGCAGCGGCGACGGCTCGCTTCTCGCTGCAGGAAGTTCGACCATCCAATCGACCGAGGCGGCCACCAGCCTCGATTCGAACTGGGACCAGATCGGACAGACCGGATATTCCAGCTTGTCCAGTTCAGACGAAGTGCAAACGCTCGCGATCGAAACGCCCCGCGGCGACGCGGCAGCTCCCTCAGCCGGCGGATTGTCTTTGATCGTGCAGCACGTGATCCCACTCACCGAGGCCAGCTTTGTCTTCACCAACCCGGCCGGGCTCGACGCAGCCTCATTGGCTGGCAAGAATGGCGCGATTGCCGCAAGCGGCCAGGTGCCCGACATCGCCATGCTGAATTTTGTCCACGGCGCTGCCGGACAGCACGCCGGTAGCGGGCTTGCGCTCGGAAGCGACGCTGGGAATGACGGCGTCTCGTCACCAAGAGGCGCCGCCCAGGCGGCTCATTCCCACGGTCATACCAGCGATGAAGCGGCAGACACTTCGCTCAACCCAAGCCTTCTGAAGTCATCGACCGGCGGTGCCAACCATTCGCTCTCAAGCGGGGCGGACCAGCACAACCCGTCCGGGGGAGCGTCTGGATCAAAGCCTGCCGATCCGCAGCAGCTCGGCGACTCGTTCCAGTTCCGGGATCAGGCGTCGCAGGGCTCGCTGCATAGCGCGATGCTGGATCATCTCTCGGACTTCGTCGGTCGTCACGAGCACGCTGGGGAATTGCATGGATCCGAGCCGGCATTCATGCCTGAAACATCGCCGTCCGATGTCGATCCACCTTTCTCGGCAGGTACCGTTCACGGCCATGTGTCGCACGATCTGATCGTGTGACGGCGTTAAGCCGATTGCGGCTTCAATGTTGCTTGCCGGCACCTTCCGGTGCCGAGGAGCTGTCTTCGTCGAGAGAAGATTCATCATCGTTGCCGTCGTCGTCTTCTGGCGGCGCTGCATGCTGATGGCTGAGGGCGGATGTCCACGCCGATGTCATCGCCGCTATGAGCAGCCGGTTGAGGGCCTCGATGACGCGTTCTGCTGCGGACGAGTAGTTCATGGCCTCCTCCTGCGCTGCCGATTGCGACTGGCCAAAGCGTAGGACCGGGCCTTGGGCGCCACTGTACGCCACTTCACACCTGCGCGCGTCAACTCATCGCAGTCTCAGAAGATGCCGCCAGCTTCGACTGCATCCGCCACGGGAGCTTGATCTGCCGCCTTGAGGAGTTGCTGAGCGCGCGCACTCACAACCTTCGGAGCGTTGCGGTTCGCGCGCGACTCTGAATCAGATGTGACCTCGGCGATGCGAATCGCATTGGTTAGCTTTGGGGGTAATCAATGAGCGGAGAAGCCGGTTGCATTGTGTGTAGCAGGGCAAGAGCGGTCGTAGCGATCGTTCCGATCGCCAGAGGATATGCCCTGAAAATATATGAGTGCTCCTGTTGCCATAGCACCCTGCAGCTCGTGACTCGCGTCACGAAGGCAGCGCTGATCAAGCAGCAGGTCGATACTCTTGCTCGGGTGGAGAAGCAGGCGCCTGTTCGCAGGGTGCAACAGGTCTTCGCGAACTAGACCCGCAAGGCCTCTCGCTGGGCGCCGGTCGAACTGGCCACGCGACAACGCGCCAGGTCGCGATAACCCTCTTCGCCTCGCGCCCTCAATTCGGCTTTTGCGTCGGCTTGCCGTCGATCTTGGGCAGCTCGCCGGCCGAGGCCGACTGATCGCCGCCGCCATTGGCACGGCGGGCCATCTCGACCGTCAGCTTCTCGGCGGCCTCCGGCGACATCAGTCCCATGATGTCCGACATCTTCCGCGGCGCGATCGCCGAGGCGATCTCGATCAGCACGCCCATCTCCAGCCGGTCGAACACCCGTGCGGCGTCCTTGGGCTTCATGCCCTCGTACATGGTCACGAGGCCCTTCATGCGCTGGGCTTCGGCGGCCTTCTGCTCGGCCTGCGTCGCGGAGATGCGGGTTTCCACCGCCTTCATCTCCTCGACCTTGCCTTCGATGCGCTTCTCGGCCGACTTGAGCAGGCTCTCGCGGATGTCGATCTCGCGCTGGCGGGCCTCGATCTCCTGGCGGCGCGCCTGCAACCGCTCGAGGATCGCGCGCTCGGAGGCCGAGACCTGCGGCTGGGCTTCGTCGACCTTGACCACGGTGCCTTCCGGCTTGGTCTCCGGCGCGGCCGGCTTGGGCGCCTCCTTCGGCGCGCCATGGGTCGAGCCGGTGATGATCTCCGGCTCCTCGCGGCCGGTCGGGAAGTTCAGATTCTCCTGCGCCCAGGATTTCCTGGTCTGGTTCGGCTTGTAGTCGAACACATAGCCGCCATTGATCACGAGACCCGCCACCTTCAGCGTGGCGAGGCCTGCGACGGCAACCAGGACGACCGGGATGACACGGATGTTACGAAAGGACTTCATACCCCTGACTTCATGCGGCAAGGCCGTTGGATCGTCGGCGCTCGGAGAAGGCTTCGGCCGCAGCCGCCACCGCCTTCGCCGTCGATGGCTTGGCTGCGGGCGCGACGACCGTTTCCGGACCGGTCATGGGGCGCGCGGCGATCGCGATCTTGGACAGCCGGCGCACCACGTTGTCGGCCTCGCCGAGCTGCTTGTAGAGCTGGTCCGACATCTGCGTCGCCGCGGCGAGCTGGCTGCCGAGATTCTCGTTGACGTCGCGCACCGCCAGCTTCAGCCCGCCGATCGCGCGCTCGGCGATCTCGGTCGCGGTGATCAGCTCGCCGATCACCGCCTTCAGCGAATGCTCGTCCGCCTTCAGCCGCGTCAGCCGCTTGTTGAGCATGACGCAATAAACGATCGTCAGCATCAGCAGGATAGCCACCAGCGTCTCGATCGCCATTCCCAGGGAGTGGTTCATGGGGCCTCCATCATCTTGTTCTGCTCGTCCACCTTCTCGAACATCGCAAGTGTCGTACTTGGCTTGCGCAAGGGTTTCGTCACGCGAATCGCGACGCGGTCGCCGACCCGGCCCATCCGCCCCTCGGTCAGCGTGACGTCGCCGCAGCGCACGGTGACGTTGGCGTCGGCGCGCATGTCCAGCGGCAGGGTGTCGCCGACCTTGAGCCGCATCAGCTGCTTGAGCGGGATGTCGGCCTCGTAGAGCACGGCATCGACGGCGATCTCGGCCTGCACGATCTCGGTGGCGAAATGGCCTTCCCAGACCGGGTCGCGGCCGAACTTTTCGCCCATGAACATCTGGAGCAGGACGCCCCGGATCGGCTCGATGGTCGCATAAGGCAGCAGCAGCTCGATGTTGCCGCCGCGGTCTTCCATGTCGATGCGCAGGCGCACCAGGATCGCGGCATTGGCGGGACGGCTGATCGCGGCGAAACGCGGGTTGGTCTCGAGCCGGTCGATCGTGAAGGTCACCGGCGACAGCGGCCGGAATGCCTGCTCGGCGTCGGCGAGCACCACCTCGACCAGCCGCTTGACCAGCTCGGTCTCGATCGTGGTGTAGGGCCGGCCCTCGATGCGGAGCTGGCTGGTGCCGCGGCGGCCACCGAGCAGCACGTCGATCATCGAATAGATCAGGTTGGAATCGACCGTCGCCATGCCGAAGTTTTCCCATTCCTCGGCCTTGAAGACGGTGAGGACGGCTGGCAGCGGGATCGAGTTCATGTAGTCGCCGAAACGCACCGAGGTGATGCGGTCGAGCGAGACTTCGACGTTGTCGGAGGTGAAATTGCGCAGGGACGTCGTCATCAGCCGCACCAGGCGGTCGAAGACGATTTCGAGCATCGGCAGACGCTCGTAGGAGACCATCGCCGAATCGATGATCGCGCGGATGCCGGAATGGTCGTCGAGGGTGACGTCGCCGACGGTGAAGCCGAGGAGATTGTCGATCTCCTCCTGCGACAGCACCCGCTCGCCGGAATTCTTACCGCTGCCGAGATCGCGGCTGCCGTCCTCGACCATGGCGGCCCATTGCAGGGCCATGGTCTCCGACAGCTCGTTCTCGGCCGCAGCCTTCGCGGCCTCGGCGGGATCCTCGGAATCGAGCGATGCCTCCCATTGGGCGGCAATCGCATCCTGGTCCATTTGCTCGTTGCCGGCCATGACGCTAGCCCATCACCTTCCGCAGCGTCCTCACTGGATCACGACTTCCTTGAACAGCACCGCGCTGACCTGGACCGGAGCGACCGCCGCGTTGACGCGCTTGGTCAGCTCCTCCTTGAGGCGGAAGATGCCGGCGGAACCGTTGAGGTCGGAGGGGCGCAGCTCGCGCACATAGGTCTGGAAGATGTCGGTGACCCGCGGCATCGTCGGCTTGATCGCCTCGATCTGCTTCTCTTCCTTCAGCTCCAGCACGATCTTCAGCCGCAGATATTGCACGCGCTCGCCAGGCGCACCGGCGAGGTTGACCATGATGTCGGGAACGTCGACGAAGGACGGCGGCTTCGGCGGAGGCGCGGCCTCGGCATGATGCTCGTCGTCGCCGTGCCGGAAGAAGAAGAACCAGGTCGCAGCACCGCCGCCGAGAACGGCGAGCAGGCCGACGGCCATGATGATGAGCTTCAGCTTGTTCTTCGGCGGAGCGGCTTCCGCGCCCTCAGTGGCTGCGCCGCCTTCCGCTTCATTCTCTGCCATGGTCGCCGCGCCCGGATCTCTCAAAGGGGTCGAAAGAGCGAAGCCTTAAGACAAGGACGCGATACAAATGCCCCGGCGCAATGCGCTCCTCTTCATGGCAAACGCTACGGTAATAATGGTTAACGGAATCTTTCGATTGGGCCTCCACTAGGAAAAATCTGCCGGGCAGACATGGCTAACAGAACCTTTCTGCCGCCCTCCAGCGCCCCTTCAAAATCAGCAAACCACTGAAATTACGAAGTTTTCCAGGTTGGCACGGCTTTCGCTGAGAAAGGACCGAGACCCGACGGTTTGGGAGAACCCGACGGTCTCGTTCACGGGGTCCGCCAAGGCGCTTGGGAGAGCGAAATGGCAGATCCGCTCAGGGGAGATTTCCGATGCAGAACGCGCTTCTGATCGGCTTGTCACGGCAGATGACGTTGGAACGGCAGATGGATGTCATCGCCAACAACGTCGCCAATGCCAACACCAACGGCTTCAAGGCCGACCATTCGCTGTTCGAGGAGTACCTCAACTCGAACGCGCGTGAGGACAATTTCATCGGCGCGGACCGCCGGGTCTCCTATGTGCAGGACCGCGGCACCTACCGCGACATCGGCCAGGGCCCGATGGAGCCGACCAACAACCCGCTCGACATGGCGATCGACGGCAACGCCTATTTCGCGGTGCAGGCCAATGGCGGCGAGTTGTTCACCCGCGACGGCAAGTTCTCGCTCAACGCCACCGGCCAGCTCGTCACCCCCGACGGCAATCTGGTGCTCGGCACCGGCGGCCCGATCACCTTCCAGCCGACCGATCACGACATCAACGTCGCGCCCGACGGCACCATCACGGTGCTCGAGGGCACCGCCAAGACCGACTCGATCCGCGGCAAGATCCGCATGGCCTCGTTCGACGATCCGACCAAGCTGACCAAGCTCGGCGCCAATCTCTATGCCGCCGGCTCCGCCACCCCGCAGCCCGATGCCAAATCCAGCAGCGTGCGCCAGGGCTATGTCGAGAAGTCGAACGTGAATTCGGTCGGCGAGATGACCCGCATGGTCGAAGTCATGCGCAGCTACACCGCCATCGCCAATCTGCTCCAGCAGCAGAGCGACCTCCACAAATCGGCGATCGAGAAGCTCGCCGACGTTCCGGCCTGATTGAGGGAGAACTGACATGCAGGCGCTTCACACCGCAGCGACCGGAATGGCGGCACAGGAACTCAACGTTCAGGTGATCTCCAACAACATCGCCAACCTGCGCACCACCGGCTTCAAGAAGCAGACCGCGGCGTTCCAGGACCTGATCTACGAGCACGTCCGCCGCGTCGGCGCGCAGGCCTCGGACCAGGGCACCATCCTGCCCGTCGGCGTCGACATCGGCGGCGGCGTCAAGACCGTCGGCACGCCGCGCAGCATGACGCAGGGCACGCTGTCGCAGACCGGCAACGATCTCGACCTCGCGATGTCCGGCGAAGGCTTCTTCAAGATCCTGATGCCCGACGGCACCTACCAGTACACCCGCGACGGCACCTTCCAGATGGACAATCAGGGCCGCGTCGTCACCGCCCAGGGCAACCCGGTGCAGCCGAGCATCACGATCCCGCAAAACGCGTCCGGCATCAGCGTGAGCGAACAGGGCCAGGTCTCGGTGACGCTGCCGGGCTCGTCGACCTCTTCGATCGTCGGCCAGATCGGCGTGACCCGCTTCATCAACAAGGCGGGCCTGCAGCCGGTCGGCAGCAACCAGTTCACCGAAACCCCGTCGTCCGGCCCGCCGCAGGACGGCACCGCGAACTCCGAGGGCTACGGCAAGATCACCCAGGGCAGCCTCGAGCAGGCCAATGTCGACGTCGTCTCGGAGATGAGCGACCTGATCGCCGCCCAGCGCGCCTATGAGATGAACGCCAAGGTGATCAGCGCCGCCGACCAGATGATGCAATCGACCACGGCGCTGTTCCGCTGAGGCAATGACGATGATCCGCACCACCCTCGCCACCATCTCCGCCCTGCTCGCGCTGGCCCTGCCGGCAGCGGCCGCGGACGACTTCATCGCCTCGCCGACGCTGCGCGCGAGCGTCACCGTGACCTCGGACGTGGTGCGGATCGGCGATCTCATCGACAATGCCGGATCGGCCGCGCTGATCCCCGTCTACCGCTCGCCCGATCTCGGCACCACCGGCACGCTGACGGTCACGCAGGTGCTGTCGGTGCTGCGCGCAAAACAGGTGATCGGCGTGATGACGGGCGACCTCAAGGAGGTCCAGGTCACCCGCCTCGCCCGCACGCTCGCGAACAAGGATCTCGAAACCGCCGTCGCCGTGGCGCTCGAGCGCCGCTTCGGCCTCGGGGACGCCGCCAACATCACCGTCACCTTCGACCGCGGCGTCGCCGAGATGCGGCTGGACGCCTCCAACTCCGGCGCGCTCCAGCCGGTCGCAACCCGCTACGACGCCCGCAGCGGCCGGTTCGACATCGCCTTCGAGATCGCCAACGACAGCAATCCGACCGCGACCAAGCTGCGCTTCACCGGGACCGCGATCGAGACGGTGGAAGTGGCCGTGCTGACGCGCGACATCGAGCGTCTCGATCTCTTGAAGTCCTCCGACGTCACGCTGGAACGCCGGCCGAAGGCCGAGGTCACCGGCGAGCCCGCCTCGCGCGACCGCAGCATCGGCATGCAGCTGCGCCGGCCGATGCGGGCAGGCACCGCGCTCCGTGCCGCCGACATCGTCAAGCCCGACTTCGTGGTGCGTGATCAGAACGTCACCATCATCTACCAGGTGCCCGGCCTCTATCTCACCTCGCGCGGCAAGGCGATCGAGAGCGGCGCCGAGGGCGACACCGTCAGCGTGCTCAATGTGCAATCCAAGCGCACGCTGACCGGCGTCGTCACCGGCCGCGGCCAGGTGACGATCCAGGGCGCGAGCCAATCCGCACCGATGGCGCCCGCGGTCGAGCAGACCTCCTCGCTCAAGCGTGATGAGGCGCCCGCCCCCGTCGACACCGCAGCCCTCCTCCGGAACCTGGTGCAGGCCCCCGCCTCGCCGGCCCAGATCGCACAAGCCCAGATCCCGCAAGCTCGCGTCTCGCAAGCTCAAGCCAAGTAAGAGTTCGTCATGTCCGCTTTCAGTTCGGCTTTCCGCCTTCGTCGCATCGCGATCTCTGCCCTCCTGCTGGCCTCTTGCGCGCTGGGCGGTTGCTCCTCGATCGACCGCCTGTCGCAGATCGGCGAGCAGCCGAAATTGTCCGCGATCGACAATCCGACGGCGCAGCCGGGCTACAAGCCGGTGCAGATGCCGATGCCGAAGCCGGAAGTCGCCTCCTACAATCCGAACTCGCTGTGGCGCAACGGCAGCCGCGCGTTCTTCAAGGACCAGCGCGCCCGCCAGGTCGGCGACCTCCTCACCGTGGCCGTCAACATCACCGACAAGGCCAACATCGCCAACGAGACCCAGCGCAGCCGCACCAATTCGGAAGACTCAGGCATCACCGATTTCATCGGCGCGAAGACGCTCGGCGCGCAGGCCCAGAAGGTGCTGCCCGGCCGCATCCTCACCGCCGACTCCACCGCGTCCAGCGACGGCAAGGGCTCGGTCAACCGCACGGAAGCCTTGCAGACCAACGTCGCCGCGGTCGTCACCCAGGTGCTGCCGAACGGCAACCTCGTGGTTGAGGGCAAGCAGGAGATCCGCGTCAACTTCGAGATCCGCGAGCTCGTGGTCGCGGGCATCGTCCGCCCCGAAGACATCCAGAGCGACAACACCATCGATTCAACCAAGATCGCGCAGGCCCGCATCGCCTATGGCGGCCGCGGCCAGATCATGGACGTGCAGCAGCCGCGCTACGGCCAGCAGGTGATGGACGTGCTGCTGCCCTTCTAACCCTCTTCAAGAGCTCCCACATCGTGTTCGCGAACCTAGGCGCGAACGACGATGTACTACGCGGCCTCCGGTAGCTCCCCTGCCGGAGGCCGCATGTATTTTGGGGATGGAAGCAGCTGCACGTCGGATGGTCCCATAAGAGCGATGTCCCATCCACGTCATTGCGAGGAGCCCTTCGCGACGAAGCAATCCAGACTGCCTCCGTGGAAAGACTCTGGATTGCTTCCGCCTTCGCTCAGGCTTCGGCGGACAAGTCGCTGCGCTCGCAACAATGGCGGTGAACGCTAGCGTCACCTCACGCCGCATCGGCGACGGCGCGTATTTCCAGATGCACACCGGTCTCCTTCTGGAGCGCGTGGATCACCGCCATCAGGTTCTCGGCCGTAGGATTGCCGCGCGGCCCAAACATCCGCATCAGGCTCTTTTGCGGACGGTCGAGCACCTCGCTGAGCCGCTCGAAACCGATGGTGGCATTGATGTAGGTCCGCAGCGCGGTGCGGCCATAGTCGACATCCCCCTGCAACAGGCCCTGCATCGCCTCCAGGAACAGCGCCTCGCGAAAGGCGGGATCGCGCTCGGCCATCGCGCGGACGGTGTCACGAAAACTCCGGGTCAATGGCATCACCTATTCCCCTGTCCTGCTCTTGACTTGTAATCCCGCCATCGTCGCAGCGCCGCATCGATGTCGTTTTGCTGTCTCTGCTTGGTGCCGCCTCCCAACAGAATGACCAGCAAATTGCCATTCCAGCCGAAATACACCCGATAGCCAGGGCCGCGATTGATCTTCAGCTCGGCGGCCCCCTCCCCAATGGACTTGACGTTCGATGTGTTGCCGTCGGCCAACCGCTCGATCGCGACCGCAATCATCACACGTGCCTGCGGATCAAGTCGTTCGAGCCAATCGCGGAACGGGCTACGATCGTTGACGATATATTCTTCGATCCTGATCATTTGGTACCACACACGTTACCAATTTTCAATTTCAGAATTTTCGGATTTTAGAAATTCTTGTTGACACGCTCCGACCATCTCATTATGTTCTCGTTTCGTTCCATCCCACAAGAGGGCGTATCGCGATCGTCACGAAGCGCGGGATGGAATGCGGTGGCCGCGACGGCGTCGGCGCGCGATGTTCGCTTCAGGGCGGGAAACCGTGAGCAGCGGCAGGCGCGATACGACACGGCGCTGACAACGTCTTACGCTTGGTCTCGACGGTGAGCGCACGCCAGCCGTGGAGAACCCAGCGAGGATGTGCGCGGACGGAGAAGTCGTGTGGTCCTGACGCCCGGGGTCTGTGCGTCAAGCCTTGCGGTGATGTGGCGGCCAACCGGTGCGCGCATCGATCATCCGCAAGGCGACGGGGGCAATAGTGCATCGCTCCCCGAGGAGAGCACGAAGGACACCGTTCAAACCATCGCGCAGGGAAGGCCGGGATGTCCCGGCGTCACCTGTGATCCACCCGTGCGCGTATCCTTCGCACACGGGATTGCGGGTGCCAGCCGGCGCCCGGCCTTCCCTGCGCCTTCTTGATCCTCAGGAGGGCAAGCCGACAGCAAAGCTCGGGCCGAAGATGCCGCGAGGATGCGGAGGCGTGTCCGCGATTGCGATCTTAATGGAAAAGCCGAGATTGTTGCCGGACACTCATCCCTCGCCTGTCCGGACAAGACGCAGCGCGTCAGCGATGCGGCGCAGAGCCGGGACCCAGATAGCCGCGCAACACGCTGCTGCATGGGCCCCGGCTCTGCAGCGCACCGCTCCCTGGACGATGCTTCGCATCGCCAGGGCTGCGCTGCGCTGCGTCCGGGGCACGGAGATCGCAACGCACCCTCAGGTAAACTTCACCTCTACCGCCCCCAGCCCGTCCAGTTCCATCCGCACCTTGTCGCCGGCCTTCAGCCACAGCGTCTTGACCAGGCTGCCGGTGAGCACGAGCTGTCCCGCGTGAAGACCCTTGCCTTCGGCGGCGAGATGGTTGGCGAGCCAGGCGAGCGCGTTGTGGGGATGACCGAGCACGTCGGCGCCGGTGCCGTGGCTGACCTCCTCGCCATTGAGGATGGCGCGGCCCTTGACCGCCTTCAGGTCCGGCACCGACGAGCGCGGAACCGCCGGGGCCAGCACGCAGCCGGCCGCGAAGAAATCGTCGGCGATCAGCGTCGGGGCACCCATCGCCTCCCACTTCACGTAGCGGTCGTCGACGATCTCGATGGCGGGATGATAGGCCTCGACCGCTTCGCCGACCCATTCGGCCGTGAACGGCGCCTCGCCGGCGGCAAGGTCGCGCTTCAACCGCACCGCGATCTCGCATTCGACCCCGACCCGGACATAGTTGGAGGCGGCGAGCTTGGCGCCGGTGTCGTGCACGCCCTTCTGGAACACGCCGCCGCCGCAGGGATGCGGGATGCCGATATAGTCCTGCATCACCTGGCTGGTGCAGCCGATCTTGTAGCCGACCAGCGGCCCGAGATGCGGCAGCCGCAGATCGTGCAGCGCGCGCTGGACCTGGTAGCCCTCGGCCTCATCCATCGGGGGACGTTCCAGCGCCGCGAGCGGCGCATGGTTGCGGCGCGCCAGCGCGATCGCCTTTGCGGCTTCGAGAATCTTATCCATCGGCGCCGCCTCCCACGCTACGCAACATTGCCGCTCAGTTCAGCATCCCCGTCCGCGCCTGACAAGCGCTGGTCGGCGCTCAGCCGGGCCGAATACGGGGGGCTCCCGCCGCTTAAGGAAATATTGAGTTGGTCCGGTCTTTATGGAGCCACGCGCCAGGCCCACCCGGCCCGCGCGGAACGAGACCCTGATTGCAGCGATGCGTGAAGCCGCTGCGCCGTCGTCTCAAGATGCCGGTCGATCTCCTTGATGCGACTCGCAAAACTTCCCGCACCTGAAGTGAAGGCTTTTTCTCATGCGAACTCACGTGAGCATGCAGGATTCGACTCTAGCCCATTGATCGCGATTCACTTTTCGCGATCGCGGCAATTGGCATCGGACGACAGCGGCGTTGTGGCGGAGGAACCCGCCACAACGCTGCGTGCAATGACAACGCTTCCGTCAAATGCGTCCAAGCGCGAGGCGAATGGCGACCTCGACCGGCGAGTAGTCGCCCTCGCTCCGCTCCAGCCGGTACGGCTCGGCGAGATGCAGCGGTGGTTGCGCCAGGAAGCGCGGTCGCGTTCCCCGATGCTTCTGCGCGGCATGAACCAGGAAGGGATGATAGAGATAGACCGTGCCGGCCGCACCGGTCGCGAGCGCCACCGGACAATCGGCCCCCATCTGCTCCAGCAGCATGTGCGCCCGGCCCGCATCGCCGGCTGGCGCCAGGTAGCGCGCCATCGGCAGATGCGAGCCGACCCGGATCCGCGTCGGCGCATCGTCGTCACCGACATCGGAGAACAGGAACAGCAGCAGCAGCGCTCGCCCCCGCGAGGTGATGTTGACGCGCCAGGCCGAGAAATCCTGCGTCTCGTTCGGGTTGCTGGCCTCGCCGGGAAAGCTGAGATCGATATGCCAGCCGTCGTCGCCCGGATCGTCCGGATGCGGAAACCGCACCGGAAAGGTGCCGATATCGCGTCGCGGCCGCCATCGCCCCTGCCCGACGATCTGGTCGAAGGCGGCATGGAGCACTCCGGTGTTGATGGCATCCCGGAACGGCGGGCCGCCATAATAGGGCAGCCGCACCACGGGCCGGGTCCAGCTCGCGGGGTCGTGCTCGCTGCATGGCAGATCGCGCCAGATGATGACGCGGGCCGCCTCGGCGAGCTCACGGGGGAAAGCATTGTCGATCCGGACAAAGCCGTCGCGGATGAATTTAGCTATTTGCGCGTCGTCGAACGCGCGCGGATTGGCAGTCATGATGATCTCTCGAAGGCTCGCCAGCCCTCATCGTCCGCTCGCTGCGGAACCGGCTGGCTCAATCGGTTGGGAGGCCGCAAGTCGAACTTGCGGGACGCAATGCCTCCGCGACGGAGGCGGCTGCTCTCAGCCCAGGAAGAAGACCGATGCGATGTTGAGAGTGCAAATCATCATGACGGCGCGAATCTACGCGCCGGACCAGCGGCGTTCAAGCGACGCCGTGAGCCAAAAACAAAAGAGCCGCACGCGGCGGCTCGGGCTCTATTCGTCGCGATAGACCTTCTCGCGCTTCTCGTGGCGCTCCTGCGCTTCCACCGAGAGCGTCGCGATGGGCCGGGCCTCGAGCCGCTTCAACGAGATCGGCTCGCCGGTGTCCTCGCAATAGCCGTAGGTGTTGTCCTCGATACGCTGGAGCGCGGCGTCGATCTTGGCGATCAACTTGCGCTGGCGGTCGCGGGCGCGGAGCTCGATGGCACGGTCGGTTTCGGACGATGCCCGATCGGCGAGATCGGGGTGGTTGACGTTCTCCTCCTGCAGGGCTTGCAGGGTGAGCTTGGACTCTTTGAGGATCTCATCCTTCCAGGCGAGGAGCTTCAAGCGGAAGTACTCCTTCTGCCGGTCGTTCATGAAAGGCTCTTTTTCGGTCGGTCGGTAGTTTTTCAACTTTTCCAAGGGCGGCCTATCTGTCTAATCAACGACTCGCAAACGGAACGGAGTCCGTTGAGCGGGGCCTTATATAGCGGCCACCTGTGACAGACAATGTTTCCCTGAGCAACCGGTTAGCGCCCCCAAGCCCTTGCACAGGAAGGTTTATCCTGGAGGGCCCGGGGGCGGCCGAAGGCCTAGTAGCCGACCGTGAAACGCTGCCTCACATGGGCCGGCCGTTCGATCTCGTCGGCGAGCGCAATGGCGTAGTCAGCGAACGTGATCCAGCTCTTCCCGTTCGCATCTGCGAGAAGCTGATCGGTGCCAAGCCGGAACTTGCCCGTGCGCTCCCCTTCGATGAACAGCGCCGACGGCGAAATGAAGGTCCAGTTCAGATCCTTTTCCTGCCGCAGCAGGTCGAGGAAGACCGAGCCCGCTTCCGCTTCCGCCTTGTATTGGGCCGGAAAATTGGGAGTCGTGACCAGTTTCACGCCCGGCGCGACTTCGAGGCTGCCGGCGCCGCCGACGACGAGGTAACGACCAACCTTGGCGTCCTTCGCCGCGCCGATCAGCTTGCGCGCATCGCTCGCCAGGAAGTGCACGGAACTCACGGCGACGTCATGCCCGGTCCACAGCTTGGCAAGCCCCGCCTGGTCGAGCACGTCGCCCTTGGTCGGCGTGACGCTGGGCAGGGCCGCGATCTTCTCGGGGTTCCGGGCGATGGCCGTGACCGCATGGCCGCGGCGGGACAGTTCCTTGGTGATTTCCGACCCGGCCCGACCCGAGGCGCCGGCAACTGCGATTTTCATGGAAGGCTCCTTTGCTTCTGTGGTAACTAACAGTGACTAGATATCGCAAAGAATGCTGGTGTTAAGAGAGCACTTTGTGCTTACCTGATTACGCAAGGGTAACCGCCACGCGCACCGCGAGCGACGAAAACGGATTCCGAGGACCGACGATGAAACCCGACGTCTATGCAGCGAACTGCCCCACCCGCCAGATTCTCGATCGCATCGGCGACAAATGGGCGGTGCTGATCCTGCTGCTGCTGCGGGAGGAGCCGATGCGCTTCAATCAGTTGCGCCGCACGATCGAAGGCATTTCGCAGAAGATGCTGAGCCAGGTTCTCAAATCGCTCGAACGTGACGGCCTGATCAGGCGCCATGCGATCGCGACCGTTCCCGTCACGGTGGAGTATTCGATCACGCAGCTCGGGCTGACGCTCGCCGGCGCAGTCGATCCGCTGCGCGATTGGGCCGAGCAGAATCTGAAAGACGTTCTCGCCGCCCAGCGCCGCTACGACGCGCAGCAGAAGGAGGAAGCGGCGTAAGGGGCGCGGCGAAGATCCAATAGCAGTCCCGTCATCCTGAGGCGCGAGGCATGGGACGCAACGCGTCCCATGGGGAGCCTCGAAGGATGCACGGCCGAGATGCTTCAGCGGGGCCGTCGCCCTTCGAGGCTTGCCCTGCAATTGCATTGCAGGGCGCGCACCTCAGGGTGACGGATGACGATTAAGCCCGTCCGGCCTTGGCGAGTTCAACCTCGACGCGCAGCTCGATCTCGGAGAGCACCGCATCGAGACCGGGGTCGCCGGAGGATGATTTCAGGTTCGCCGCAGCATCGCGCAGGCGCATCACGGTCGAGGCGTCGAGATTGCCGGCCAAGAGCCCCATCTTGAGATCGTCGAGCACGTCGAGCGCGGTCCTGCCGCGGGTGACCGAGCGCTTGCGGCGCTCGACCGGGTCCTCCTCGACGCCCTGCAGCGCCAGCAACCCGTCGATGTTGGTGGCGGCCTTCGGTGCGGCAGCGCTCCGGGTCTCCTGCGCCGACGAGGTGTCAGGCAACACGAAGGTGCCGGAGCCGGTCCGCCTGGCCTGGTTGGCCGGCGTTCCAAGCGTCGTGCCGTTCGGTCCGTAGATGCGCATCGGAGGGAATCCGGGTGATCGATGCGGTCACCTTCGCCGTCTTATGGTTAACGGCGCGTAAACGGCCCGGCAAAATCTGCCGACGGGCGGCAGTTTCGCTCCTCAGGGACAACGCCGGCTGACACCGGTCGAAACAGATTTATTCAACCTATTCAGCGGCCTATCCCCGCCGCCCCGGGTTGGCACAGCCCTCGCAAGGACAGCGCCGGACCAGCTCGTCATGGGAGTGTCGTGCAGGTCCTTCCGATTTGAGGAGCCTTTTGAGGATCCTTGGGGAGCAGAGGATGCCAAGCGTTCGTTGGGTGAGGATTGTTGGGGTGGCCTGCGCGGCGCTGTCGGCGCTGGTGCTGTCGCTCGCGCCGGCGGCTGCGACCTCGCGCATCAAGGATCTCGCCAATATCGAAGGCGTGCGGCAGAACCAGCTGATCGGCTACGGCCTCGTCGTCGGCCTCAACGGCACCGGCGACACGCTCAACAACATCCCCTTCACCAAGCAGTCGCTGCAGGCGATGCTCGAGCGCATGGGCGTCAACATCCGCGGCGCCACCATCCGCACCGGCAACGTCGCAGCCGTGATGGTGACCGGCAATCTGCCGGCCTTCGCCACGCAAGGCACGCGCATGGACGTCACCGTCTCCGCGCTCGGCGATGCCAAGAACCTCCAGGGCGGCACCCTGCTCGTCACCCCCCTGTTGGGTGCCGACGGCAATGTCTACGCGGTGGCGCAAGGCTCGCTCGCGATCTCCGGATTCCAGGCCGAGGGCGAGGCGGCCAAGATCGTGCGCGGCGTTCCGACCGTGGGACGCATCGCCAACGGCGCCATCATCGAGCGCGAGATCGAGTTCGCGCTCAATCGGTTGCCGAACGTGCGCCTGGCGCTGCGCAACGCCGATTTCACCACGGCCAAACGGATCGCGGCCGCGGTCAATGACTATCTCGGCGTCAAGACCGCCGAACCGATCGATCCCTCCACGGTGCAGCTTTCGGTCCCGCCCGAGTTTAAGGGCAACGTCGTCGCCTTCCTCACCGAGATCGAGCAGCTCCAGGTCGACCCCGATCTCGCCGCCAAGATCGTCATCGACGAGCGCAGCGGCATCATCGTGATGGGGCGCGACGTCCGCGTCGCCACCGTCGCGGTCGCGCAGGGCAACCTCACCGTCACCATCTCCGAGAGCCCGCAGGTGAGCCAGCCCAACCCGCTGTCGCGCGGCCGCACCGTGGTCGCGCCGCGCAGCAGCGTCACCGTCACCGAGGACGGCAAGAAGCTGGCCGTCGTCAAGGACGGCGTCTCGCTCCAGCAGCTCGTCGACGGCCTCAACGGCCTCGGCATCGGTCCGCGCGACATGATCAGCATCCTCCAGGCGATCAAGGCCGCCGGTGCCATCGAAGCCGACATCGAGGTGATGTGATGCAGACCGGCACGATCAACACACCGCGCCTTGCCACCTCGTCGGCCTTCTCGGTCGAGAGCCGCAACGGCCGGCCCGATTTCGAGCTCGCCGCCGCCCTACAAAAGGTCTCGCCGAAGCAGCAGGCCAGAGCGCAGAAGACCGCCACCGACTTCGAGGCGATGTTCCTCAACAGCATGTTCTCGCAGATGACCTCGGGCCTGAAGGGCGAAGGCCCGTTCGGCGACACGCCCGGCACCGGCGTGTGGCGCTCGATGCTGACCGAGCAATATTCCAAGAACTTCGCCAAGGCCGGCGGCGTCGGCGTCGCCACCGAAGTCTACCGCACCCTCATCATGCAGCAGGCGAAAACGATCCGCACGGCATAAGGTCAAACGAGATGAACCATTTCAACGCCTCACGTCAGCCGCTGCAACAGCGCCCGAACACCGCGCCCGGCAGCGCCGAGGCGCGCAAGCTCGCCGAAGACCTGATGGACGCGATGAGCGCCCTGCTCGGACTGATCGAGCGCGAGACCGAGCTCGTTCGCGCCGGCAAGGTCCGCGAGGCGATGACGCTCGAGAGCAAGAAGCAGGAGCTGTCGCGAAACTATGTCGGCGCCGTCAGCCAGCTGAAGGCGAACCAGGCACAGCTCGCGAAATCCGCGCCGGAGCTGCTCTCGACGCTGCACCGGCATCACGATGCGTTCCGCGCGATGCTGCAGGTCAATCTCACCGTGCTCGCGACCGCGCACGCCGTCTCCGAAAGCGTCGTGCGCGGCGTCAATGCCGAGATCCAGAAGCGCAACGTGCCGAACACCTATACGGCCGCAGGTCGCCGCGCAGCTCCTGGTCCGCGTCACATCACGCCGCTCGCGGTCAGCCGCTCGCTCTGAGCTGGGCGCGCACAAAAACAACCGACAATTTTACGAAAAACCGCGCGGCGAAATCGTCGCGCGGTTAGTCACGTTTCCTTACCGGGTCTTCAGTCCTGGTGTTCCATGGTTGCGTTATTGGAGGGGTTGGGATTTGACTCACGTTAGGCAACCAGGAGGCTGCCATGAGTACAGATTTCAGCATCAGGCCGGTGGGGATCCCGGCACCCGTGCAGATCGTAACGACGTCCAATGCGGCGGCGAACGAGGCTGTGCAAACCGATCTTCCGGTGAACCAGACGGTCGCCGCGGCGGATACGAGCGCACCCGTGCGCAACGATCTGCCGAACCACGAGAACGTCTCGCGCCAGGTCGTATTCGACCAGGCGTCGGCATCCATGGTCTTCCAGGTCGTCAACGACAAGACCGAAGCGGTGGTCAACCAGTTCCCTGACGAAGCCATGCTGCGCCGGCGGGCCTATTTCCATGCATTGGATATGAAGTCCGAGCCCTCGCGTCCGCTCAGCACGGACGTCAGCGCCTGACGATCAGGAGATCGGCAACGACGCTCTGCGTCTGACCGGCACCGGTCAGCGCGAAATTCGTGTTTCCGAAGGACAGTTAGTCTGGGATTCTCGTGATGCGGCCATCACGAGTCGCCGTCACGGCCGCCCGGACAGGCCCGCGGCGATATTGCGGTTGATCTCGATCAGCGGACGGAAGTGATCGAACTGCGGGCTCATCTGCAGCGCGGCGGTCTGGCTCAGCACGAACACGCTGATGTTGGCGATCTTCTGCCGGACGTCGATCGGCTGCGGATTGTTGTCGCGCATCGCCTCGCTCAGGAAGATGGTCCAGAGCTTGCGGTTGAACATCAGCGCCTGCATGGTCTGCTCGCTGAGCGGATCGGCGTTGTTCACCGCATCCTGGAGCTTGTTCGCGGCCTTGAGCAGGGTCTGCGCCTCGATGTCGCGAGGAGATGCAGTGGTCGTTGCAACGCGCGCGTAAGCCGAGGCAGCGGAATTCGACATCAATCACACCCTGGAGGTTACCTAGCGCGTTGGACGCGCTTAAGGATTTCTTTCCCAACCCTAGGCAGCACCGCTTAAGATTTGCTTACATGTGTGCTTGGAAGCACTCCGGATAATTACGGGTCGCGGAGCTCTTCGTCAGCGCAACGCTAGATCCACGCACGCACGATGTAAACTCGCTCGCGTGATGCGTGTCGATCTCAGCTAATCTCGTCCTAGCGATCTCCCTCAAAAGAACGGCGGAGCGTTAGCCCCGCCGCGATATATCGTGTGGCGATCTTGCGCTGCGAGATTAGCGGAGCAGCTGCAGCACGCTCTGTTGCGACTGGTTGGCCAGCGACAGCGCGGACACCGCGATCGACTGGCGGGTCGACAGCGCCTGGCTGTTGGCCGCTTCCTCGTTGGTGTCGGCGAGGGTCAGATTCGACGAGCCGGTCTGCAGCACGTTGATCAGGTTCTTGGAGAAGTCCTGGCGCACCTGCACGATCGAGAGGTTCGAACCGAGCGACGATCCTTCCGAGCGCAGCCTGCTCGAGGCGGCATTCAGGCTGGCCAGCACCTTGTTGGTGGCGCCGTTGTCGATGAAGTCCGTGCCGGGAACGAGATTGCTGAGGCCGAGGCCGGCCGCGTTGAACACGACGCCGTTGATGCCGAGCGTGGAGCTGCCGGTTTCGTTGAAGACCAGCTTCAGCGTGTCGCCGTTGAGCAGGTTGATGCCGTTGAAGGACGAGTCCTGCGACGTCGTGTCGATCTGCGCCAGGATGTTGTTGAACTGGCTGACCAGGCTCGAACGCGCCGTCTGCGCGACGGGATCCTGAACCGGCGGCTGTGCAGTGGTAAAGGCGAGCACGCCGGTGAGCGTACCACCGACCGCGCCGCCCGCGGCAGTCGAGCCAAGGGTCGAGGAGGCGTATTCGTTGACGGTGGTGACCGTCAGCACGCCGTTGGCGTCGATCGTCGCCGTCAGGTGGTTGGCCTGCAGCTGCACATTGAGCTGGTCGAGCGTCTTGACCGTACCGTTGGTGCCGTCGCCGAAGGTGACGTTCACCGGCGTACCGCCGTTGAAGGAGGAGAAGGTCAGAGTCTTGCCGCTGACACCGCCAACACCGGAGGTCCGCGCAGCGGTGAAGGCGGTCGCCGTTCCCGTGTTGCCGCTGAGACCGAACGCGCTGAGCGCGTTGCCCGTGCCGGTGATCGAGAGATCGGCGTTGATGCCGGTGGAGAGCGCAAGCTGACCGCTGCTGTTGACCGACGACGGGATCTGGCCCGCGGTGGTCGACAGCGCCGCCGCGCCGTTGAAGATGCTCGCGGTCTTGACGCCAGTGGCAAGGTCGACCGCGTTGAGCAGGTCGGTCAGCGTCGCGCTCTGGATATAGACCGTCGAGTTGCCGTTGCCGTCGGTGACGATGTTGCCGCTGACGCCACCCGACGTGACGCTCGCCGCCGATTGCGGCGTCTGCGCGTTCTTGAACGTGATGGTGTGACCGTCGATATTGAGCGTCGAGCCGTCCTGAACGAGAGAGCCGAGCGAGCCGGCGGTCGTCGACCGGTTCGCGGTCACGCTCGCATTGCCTGCGCCGGTCGCCGCGGTCAGACCGAGCTTGTTGAGGAAGTCGGCCTTGCCCGTCACGCTCAGATCGGCGCCGGTCGAGCTCTTCAATGTAACAGCGCCCGCCGTGATGGACGATGCCACCTGAAGCGTACCGACGGGACCCGCCGAACCGCTGACCGCGATGGTCGCCGCGCTCGCGCTGATCGTGGCGGTCTTGACGCCGCTGGCGAGGTCGATCGCGCTGAGGACGTCGTTGATGGTCGCACCGGGCGCAGCCGCCGTTCCCTCATAGACGATCGAATTGCCGTTGCCGTCGGTGGCGATATGCCCGCTGGCGTCGAGGCCCCAGCCGGTCGGTTGCGTGCTCGGAGCGATGCCGGTGCGGAAGGTGATGGTCTTGCCGTTCACCGTGATGGTGTCGCCATCCGCAGGCGCACTCCCGAATGTGGTGGATGCGGTGGTGCCGACCAGTGTGGCGGTGCCGGAGAGTGCGGTGGTGCCGTCGGCCGCCGTCGCGGCGAACCCGACCACCGTGCCCGCGCTTGAACCCAGCGACGCGCCGAGCGCCGCAGTCCCGGTGACCGGGGTCGTGCCACCGGCAGCACCGGTATAAAGCACGTTGCTCTTGGCGGTCGCGCTCGCATAGGAGGTCGTGCCGCGCAGGTCGGCCGGCGTCGCACCGGGAATGGTGGTGGAGACGTTCGACTTGGTGGAATAGCCGACCGTGGTCTGCAGCGCCTGGTTGGCGATCGATTTCGCGCTGTCGATCAGCTTCTGCAGCGAGGTGATGCCGGTGTTGGCGGCCTGCAGCACCTGGACACCGTTGTTGATGCCATCGAGCAGGTTGCTGATGTCGCTCGCCCGGTTGTCGAGCCCCTGCGCCGTGAAGAAGTTGGTGGGATTGTCGAGCGCGGTGTTGACCTTCTTGCCGGTCGACAGCCGCTCCTGCGTCGTGGCCAGCAAGTCGGCCGTCGACTGCAGCGACAACAGGTTCTGGCGAACGGACGCCGAGAGAACGATGTTGGACATTGGCGAGTCTTCCTCTTGAACCGGATACGAATCGGCCGCGCGGTCTGCAAAGCGGGCTTTTGTCCAGTCTTAGGGGGTCTCCTTTAAAGTATGGTTAACGCCGGTTTAAGGGATAGGGTTAATGGCCGATGAACGCCCCTGCCCGTCTCCGGACGCAAAAAAGAGCGGCGGGACAAATGACCCCGCCGCCCGGTTTTGTTTAGTGATTTCAGTCGCTTATTAGCGAAGCAGCTGGAGCACGCTCTGCTGCGAGGTGTTGGCCAGCGACAGCGCGGAGACCGCGATGGACTGGCGGGTCGACAGCGCCTGGCTGTTGGCCGCCTCGACGTTGGTGTCGGCCAGGGTCAGGTTGGACGAGCCGGTCTGCAGCACGTTGATCAGGTTCTTGTTGAAGTCCTGACGGATCTGCACGACCGAGAGGTTCGAACCGAGGCTCGAGGCTTCCGAGCGCAGCGTGCTCGACGCCGCGTTCAGGTTGGTCAGCACCCTGTTGGCGGCGGCGTTGTCGATGAAGTCGACGCCGACGGTCAGGGCAGCAAGACCAAGACCCTTGGAGTTGTAGGTCACGCCGGTGATGTTCAGGCTCGACTTGCCGGTCTCGTCGAACACCAGCTTGAGCTGGTCGCCGTTCAGGAGGTTGACGCCGTTGAACGAGGAGTCCTGCGAGGTCGTGTCGATCTGGTTCAGGATGTTGTTGTACTGAGACACCAGATTGGCACGCGCCGTCTGGGCAACCGCATCCTGGACGGGGTTGGAAGCCGTCGAGAAGGTCAGCGCCGTGGTGAGCGTGCCGCCGATCGCACCGCCGGCAGCCGTCGAGCCGAGCGTCGAGGACGCGTAGTCGTTGGACGCGGTGATGGTCAGCAGGCCGTTGGCGTCGATCGTCGCAGACAGGTTGTTGGCCTGAAGCTTGGTGTTGAGCTGATCGAGCGTCTTGACCGTGCCGTTGGTGCCGTCGCCGAAGGTGACATTGACCGCCGTGCCGCCGTTGAAGGAGGAGAAGGTCAGGGTCTTGCCGCTGAGGCCGCCAACGCCGGAGGTGCGGGCCGCAGTAAAGGCGGTCGCGTTGCCGGTGTTGCCGGCGAGGCCGAACACGTTCAGCGCATTGCCGGTGCCGGTGATCGAGAGGTCAGCATTGATACCGGTCGAGATCTTGAGCTGGCCGGACGTGTTGATCGTCGAGTTGGACTGGCCGGTGGCGGTCGCAAGCGTCGCGGTGCCGTTGGCGTTGATCGTCGCGGTCTGCACGCCGGTGGCAAGGTCGATCGCCTTCAAGACGTCGTTGACCGTGCCGGCCTGCAGATAGACCGTCGAGTTGCCGTTGCCGTCGGTGAGGACGTTACCGGAGGCGCCGAAGCCGCTCGGAACGCTCGGAGCACCGGTCGAGCCCGGGATCGGCGCGTTCTTGAAGGTGATGACGTGACCGTCGACGTTCAGCGTCGAACCGTCCGCGATGGTCGCGCCCAGCGAGGCCGCGCTCGTGGTCCGGGGGACGTCGATGGTGGCATTGCCTGCGCCCGTAGACGTGGTCAGGGCGAGGGCCTTGAGCAGGTCGGCCTTGCCGGTGACGCTCAGATCCGCACCCGTCGAGCTCCTCAGCGTGACGGCGCCGCCGGCAACGGTCGAAACCGCAGCACCTGGCTGGCTGGCGCTCACGGCGATCGTCGCAGCACCCGAGGTGATGGAGACCGTCTTCACGCCGCTTGCCAGATCGATCGCGCTCAACAGATCGTCGACGGTCGCAAGCGTTGCAGGCGTGCCGGTGCTGCCGAGATAGACGGTGGTGTTGCCGCTGCCGTCGGTGACGAGATGGCCGCTGACGCCCGAACCGGACGGAACGGCGCTCGATGCCGGCGCAACGCCGGCGCGGAAGGTGATGGTCTTGCCGTTCACGGTCAGGGTGTCGCCGTCGGCGGGCTGGGCGTTGCCGGCCAGGCCGCTGGCGCTCGTGCCGTTGGTGGCGATCAGGGTGATGGTGCCTTCCAGGGTCGTGGTGCCGCCGGCGCCGGTCGTTGCGCCAGTGCTTGCGAAGACGCCGATGCTGGCGCCGAGCGTCGTGGTGCCGGTCGCCGCCGTGGTACCGCCGGCCGTGCCGTTATACAGCACGTTGCTGCTCGCGGTCGCGCTGGCGAAGGACGTCGTGCCGCGCAAATCAGCCGCGGTCGCACCGGCGATCGTGGTGGAGACGTTGGACTTGGTGGAGTAGCCGACCGTGGTCTGCAGTGCCTGGTTGGCGATCGACTTCGCAGAGTCGATCAGCTTCTGCAACGAGGTCAGGCCGGTGTTGGCGGCCTGCAACACCTGCACGCCGTTGGCGATGCTATCGAGCAGATTGTTGATGTCGCTGGCGCGGTTGTCGAGCGACTGTGCCGTGAAGAAGTTGGTGGGATTGTCCAGGGCCGAGTTGACGCTCTTGCCGGTCGACAGACGGTTCTGTGTGGTGGCGAGAAGATCAGCGGTGGACTGGAGAGAGAGGAGGTTCTGGCGAACCGACGCAGAAAGAACAATACCTGACATGACTCTTACCCTTCTGGCTTACGCGTCTTCGTTCGATCGCTTCGGATCGAGTGACGGGGCCAGCGTGCCGCGACATGGCTAACAAAGGGTGAAACGAACATCGCCTGCATAAGCGCCGGTTCACCATAAGCCGGCGGGACGCGCGGAGCGAAATGGCAATCCGCCTGAAATCATTGGCAATTCTCTGCGCTTACGCTCCATTAACCATAACCGCTGGTTACTTTTCGGAGTGCCGCCTGCCCTCTCAAAACTCGGGCGATCAACGAAAAGCGGCGGGGCCGAAGCCCCGCCGCCGGATCTTGCTTGCGATGTCGTCCGCGACTTAGCGGAGCAGCTGCAGCACGCTCTGCTGCGACTGGTTGGCCAGCGACAGCGCAGAGACCGCGATCGACTGGCGGGTCGACAGCGCCTGGCTGTTGGCCGCTTCGACGTTGGTGTCGGCCAGGGTCAGGTTGGACGAACCGGTCTGCAGCACGTTGATCAGGTTCTTGTTGAAGTCCTGACGAACCTGCACGATCGTCAGGTTCGAACCAAGGCTCGAAGCCTCCGAACGCAGCGTGCTCGACGCGGCGTTCAGGTTGGTCAGCACCTTGTTGGTGGCGGCGTTGTCGATGAAGTCGACACCGCCGGTCAGCGCAGCGAGGCCCAGACCCTTGGAGTTGTAGGTCACGCCGGTGATGCTCAGGTTCGACTTGCCGGTCTCGTCGAACACCAGCTTGAGTTGGTCGCCATTGAGCAGGTTGACGCCGTTGAACGAGGAGTCCTGCGCCGTGGAGTCGATCTGGTTCAGGATGTTGTTGTACTGAGACACCAGGTTCGAACGCGAGGTCTGGGCAACCGTGTCCTGGACGGGGCTGGAAGCCGTCGAGAACGTCAGCGCCGTGGTCAACGTGCCGCCGATCGCACCACCCGCGGCGCTCGATCCGATGGTCGAGGACGCGTAGTCGTTGGTGGTCGAGACCGTCAGCAGGCCGTTGGCGTCGATCGTCGCCGTCAGGTTGTTGGCCTGCAGCTTGGTGTTGAGCTGATCGAGCGTCTTGACCGTGCCGTTGGTGCCGTCGCCGAAGGTGACATTGACCGCCGTGCCGCCGTTGAAGGAGGAGAAGGTCAAGGTCTTGCCGCTGAGGCCGCCGACGCCCGAGGTACGCGCCGCGGTGAAGGCGGTCGAGGTCCCGGTGTTGCCGGCCAGGCCGAGCACGTTCAACGCATTACCGGTGCCGGTGACCGACAGATCGGCATTGACGCCGGTCGAGAGCTTGAGCTGACCCGAGGCGTTGATGGACGAGTTGGTCTGGCCCGTTGCGGTGGCAAGCGTCGCGGTGCCGTTGGCGTTGATCGTCGCGGTCTGCACGCCGGTGGCAAGGTCGATCGCCTTCAGCACATCGTTGACCGTGCCGGCCTGCAGGTAGACCGTCGAGTTGCCGTTGCCGTCGGTGAGGACGTTGCCGCTCGCACCAAAACCGCTCGGAACACTCGGAGCACCGGTCGAACCCGGGATCGGCGCGTTCTTGAAGGTGATGACGTGACCGTCGACGTTCAGCGTCGAGCCGTCCGCGATCTCCGCACCCAGCGAGGTCGCGCTCGTGGTCCGGTTGACGTTGACCGTGGCGTTGCCGCCGCCCACAGACGTCGTCAGGGCGAGGGCCTTGAGCAGGTCGGCCTTGCCGGTGACGCTCAGATCCGCACCCGTCGAGCTCCTCAGCGTGACGGCGCCGCCGGCAACGGTCGAAACCGCAGCACCTGGCTGGCTGGCGCTCACGGCGATCGTCGCAGCACCCGAGGTGATGGAGACCGTCTTCACGCCGCTTGCCAGATCGATCGCGCTCAACAGATCGTCGACGGTCGCAAGCGTTGCAGGCGTGCCGGTGCTACCGAGATAGACGGTGGTGTTGCCGCTGCCGTCGGTGACGAGATGGCCGCTGACGCCCGAACCGGAGGGGACCCCGGTTGCCGCCGGCGCGACGCCGGCACGGAAGGTGATGGTCTTGCCGTTCACGGTCAGGGTGTCGCCGTCGGCGGGCTGGGCGTTGCCGGCCAGGCCGCTGGCGCTCGTGCCGTTGGTGGCGATCAGGGTGATGGTGCCTTCCAGGGTCGTGGTGCCGCCGGCGCCGGTCGTTGCGCCGGTGCTCGCGAAGACGCCGATGCTGGCGCCGAGCGTCGTGGTGCCGGTCGCCGCCGTGGTGCCGCCGGCCGCGCCGCTATACAGCACGTTGCTGGATGCGGTGGCGCTGGCGAAGCTCGTCGTGCCGCGCAGGTCGGCCGCCGTCGCACCGGAGATGGTGGTGGAGACGTTCGACTTGGTGGAATAGCCGACCGTGGTCTGCAGCGCCTGGTTGGCGATCGACTTGGCGCTGTCGATCAGCTTCTGCAGCGAGGTGATGCCGGTGTTGGCAGCCTGCAGCACCTGCACGCCGTTGGCGATGCCGTCGAGCAGGTTGTTGATGTCGCTGGCGCGGTTGTCGAGCGACTGGGCGGTGAAGAAGTTGGTGGGATTGTCCAGGGCCGAGTTGACGCTCTTGCCGGTCGAGAGACGGCTCTGTGTGGTGGCGAGGAGGTCGGCGGTGGACTGGAGGGAGAGCAGGTTCTGACGAACCGACGAAGAGAGGACGATACCGGACATTGAGTGTTACCCTTCTGGTACGCAACGCAACAAACAAACTTCGATTAGGATTAATCGATGCCGGGACGGTGAACGCAGACGGCTAACAAAGCATGAAGCGTGTCGCACCAGTCCTTGCGCGGATTCACCATACGCGCGTTCGGAGCCGGATGGGACTTCGCCGTATCGTCATGATCAGATGATGCTTTTTCACGCACCGACGAAGCGTTTGCTACTTGTCAACCATAACTCAGAGTGAGCAATTTGCTGGACTCGAACGCATCGCCCCCATTGTGCCGGGCGGCATTCTGATGCCAGCGCAAAAAAGAAAGCGGCGGGGCCGAAGCCCCGCCGCCGGATCTTGCTTGCGATGTCGTCCGCGACTTAGCGGAGCAGCTGCAGCACGCTCTGCTGCGACTGGTTGGCCAGCGACAGCGCGGAGACCGCGATCGACTGGCGGGTCGACAGCGCCTGGCTGTTGGCCGCTTCGGTGTTGGTGTCGGCCAGGGTCAGGTTGGACGAACCGGTCTGCAGCACGTTGATCAGGCTCTTGTTGAAGTCCTGACGAACCTGCACCACCGAGAGGTTCGAACCGAGGCTCGAGGCTTCCGAACGCAGCGTGCTCGACGCCGCGTTCAGGTTCGCCAGCACCTTGTTGGTCGCGGAGTTGTCGATGAAGTCGACACCGCTGGTCAACGCAGCAAGGCCTAGGCCCTTGGAGTTGTAGGTCACGCCGGTGATGCTGAGGTTCGACTTGCCGGTCTCGTCGAACACCAGCTTGAGCTGGTCGCCGTTCAAGAGGTTGACACCGTTGAACGAGGAGTCCTGCGCCGTCGTGTCGATCTGGTTCAGGATGTTGTTGTACTGAGACACCAGATTGGCACGCGAGGTCTGGGCAACCGTATCCTGGACGGGGCTGGAAGCCGTCGAGAACGTCAGCGACGAAGTCAGCGTGCCGCCGATCGCACCACCCGCAGCGCTCGAACCGATGGTCGAGGACGCGTAGTCGTTGGTGGTGGAGACCGTCAGCAGGCCGTTGGCGTCGATCGTCGCGGTCAGGTTGTTGGCCTGAAGCTTCGTGTTGAGCTGATCGAGCGTCTTGACCGTGCCGTTGGTGCCGTCGCCGAAGGTGACGTCAACCGCGGTGCCGCCGTTGAAGGAGGAGAAGGTCAAGGTCTTGCCACTGATGCCGCCGATGCCGGAGGTACGAGCCGCGGTGAAGGCGGTCGAGGTCCCGGTGTTGCCGGCGAGGCCGAGCACGTTCAGCGCGTTGCCGGTGCCCGTGATCGACAGATCGGCATTGACGCCGGTCGAGAGCTTGAGCGCACCGGAAGCGTTGATCGACGAGTTGGTCTGGCCGGTGGCGGTGGCAAGCGTCGCGGTGCCGTTGGCGTTGATCGTCGCGGTCTGCACGCCGGTGGCAAGGTCGATCGCCTTCAAGACGTCGTTGACCGTGCCGGCCTGCAGATAGACCGTCGAGTTGCCGTTGCCGTCGGTGAGGACGTTGCCGCTCGCACCATAACCGCTCGGAACGCTCGGAGCACCGGTCGAACCCGGGATCGGCGCGTTCTTGAAGGTGATGACGTGACCGTCGACGTTCAGCGTCGAACCGTCCGCGATCTCCGCACCCAGCGAGGCCGCGCTCGTGGTCCGGTTGACGTTGACCGTGGCGTTGCCGCCGCCCACAGACGTCGTCAGGGCGAGGGCCTTGAGCAGGTCGGCCTTGCCGGTGACGCTCAGATCCGCACCCGTCGAGCTCCTCAGCGTGACGGCACCGCCGGCAACGGTCGAAACCGCAGCACCTGGCTGGCTGGCGCTCACGGCGATCGTCGCAGCACCCGACGTGATGGAGACCGTCTTCACGCCGCTGGCGAGATCGATCGCGCTCAACAGATCGTCGACGGTCGCAAGCGTTGCAGGCGTGCCGGTGCTACCGAGATAGACCGTGGTATTGCCGCTGCCGTCAGTGACGAGATGGCCGCTGACGCCCGAACCGGAGGGAACACCGGTCGCCGCCGGCGCGGTGCCGGCACGGAAGGTGATGGTCTTGCCGTTCACGGTCAGGGTGTCGCCGTCGGCGGGCTGGGCGTTGCCGGCCAGGCCGCTGGCGCTCGTGCCGTTGGTGGCGATCAGGGTGATGGTGCCTTCCAGGGTCGTGGTGCCGCCGGCGCCGGTCGTTGCGCCAGTGCTTGCGAAGACGCCGATGCTGGCGCCGAGCGTCGTGGTGCCGGTCGCCGCCGTGGTGCCGCCCGCCGCGCCGCTATACAGCACGTTGCTGGATGCGGTGGCGCTGGCATAGGAGGTCGTGCCGCGCAGGTCGGCCGCCGTCGCACCGGAGATGGTGGCGGAGACGTTGGACTTGGTGGAGTAACCGACCGTGGTCTGCAGCGCCTGGTTGGCGATCGACTTCGCAGAGTCGATCAGCTTCTGCAGCGAGGTGATGCCGGTGTTGGCAGCCTGCAGCACCTGCACGCCGTTGGCGATGCCATCGAGCAGATTGTTGATGTCGCTGGCGCGGTTGTCGAGCGACTGGGCGGTGAAGAAGTTGGTGGGATTGTCCAGGGCCGAATTGACGCTCTTGCCAGTCGACAGACGGTTCTGCGTGGTGGCGAGAAGATCAGCAGTGGACTGGAGGGAGAGGAGGTTCTGGCGAACCGACGCGGAGAGGACGATGCCTGACATAACTCTGTTACCTTTCTGGTAAACGACGCAACTGTTACTCGTCTGCTTGGATCGAGAGTGACCCAGCGACCGGCGGACCGTGGCGCCGAGACCTCTAACGAAACATGAAATGAAATCCGTGCCTTTGCCGGGTTTCGCGTGATTCGGCCGGGGACGCCGCGCAAGATCGCCGCGCAGCCGCAAGGGTACGAGCTTGAAAATATTGCGGTTTCCCGCGTGAACGGCGGGAATTTACAGGTCGTTAACTAATTCCGAGCGAGAATCACGTCTTAATAGGCCGCAACGAGCGCTCGGTTACGAAAGCGTTGATGGAGAACAGGCAATGGCCCTCAAGGTCGAGCTCAGACCGCACGAACGCATCATCGTCGGCAACTGCGTGATTACCAACACGGACCAGCGCGCGCGCCTCCTGATCGACGGCGACAACGTGCCGATCCTGCGCGAGCGCGACATCCTCACGCCGGAGACCGCGGATTCGCCGGCGAAGCTCGTCTATTTGGCGGTCCAGCTCATGTACATCTCGCCGGATCCGCAGAGCCAGCACGGCACCTATTTCAACCTGGTGCGCGACATCGTCACCGCGGTGCCGAGCGCCTGGCCGATCATCGAGGGCATCAACAATAACATCCTGAACGGCGACCTCTACCGGGCGCTGAAGGATGCCCGCAAGCTGATCGCCTATGAAGAGAAGCTGCGGAGCCAATTCGAGGCCACCCATCCCCAGACGGAAGCGGCCAAGGACGTGAGCTCCGCCGCCTGACCGCGCGCGTTCGCGCTGCCGCGCCACGCGAACGACCCAGTCCGCAAACGACAACGGCCCCGGATCGTCTCCGGGGCCGTTGTCGTTTCAGCCATGCACCAGTGCTATTGCGCCGCGAGCGGCGGTGCCTCGACCTCGATCATCCCGTCGCCGCACCGCCGGCCGCCGAACTCCAGCACAGCCGCGACCAGCGCATCGATGTCCGCCTCCTCGGTGCGGTGATTGACGATCGCGGCGCGGATCGCAAACCTGCCGCCCAGCGTCGTGCTCGAGGGAGCTGCTATTCCGGACTCCTGGATGTCGGCGACAATCTCGCGATTGACCGCATCATCGGCACGATAGCGGAAGCAGACGATGTTGAGGTTGACCGGCGCCAGCAATTCCAGCCGCGGTTCAGCCATTACGCGGGCCTCCAGATATTTCGCCAGCGCGCAGCTTCTCGTGATCGTCGCACCCAGCCGATCGGTGCCGAATGTCTTCAGCGTGAACCACGTCTTCAGCGCACGGAAGCCGCGCGAAAGATCGGGGCCGAGGTCGCAGGGCCAGACCGCGCCCGCCGCAAGCCCCCTCGCCTCGCGGCGCAGATAGGCCGCGGGCTGCGCGAAGGCCTGCCGATGCAGCTCGCCATCGCGCACCAGCAGGAAGCCAGCGTCGTAGGGCACCTGCCCCCATTTGTGAAAGTCGAGTGCAATGGAATCTGCGAGCTCGATGCCGCCGAGCAGCGGCGCGAGCTCGGGCGAGAAGATCGCGAGCGCGCCGAAAGCGCCGTCGACGTGAAACCAGATTCCCTCCTCGCGGCACAGCTCCGCGATCGCCTTGAGGTCGTCGATCGCGCCGATGTCGACGGTGCCGGCAGAGGCAACGACCAGGAACGGCGTGAAACCGACCTCACGATCGATTGTGATCTGCGCGCGCAGCGCGGCTACGTCGATGCGATGATCGGCATCGACGCCGATCTTGCGCAGCGCGTCGGTGCCGAGCCCGGCGATGTCCATCGCCCTGGAGACGCAGCCATGCGCGGCCTGCGACGTATAGGCCGTGAGCAGCGCGCCGTCATTGCCGATGCCGTATTGCCGCGCCAGCGTGCCGAGCGCAGCGTTACGCGCCACCAGCACCGCCATCAGATTGGCCATCGACGTGCCCGTGACGAAGATGCCGCTCGCACTGTCCGGAAACGCGAACAGGCGGCGCATCCAGTCGACGATCTGGCGCTCGACCTCGATCGGCATGTGGTCGCGTCCGCCGAGATTGGCGTTGAGGCCGGCTGCGAGCATGTCCGCGATCATGCCGACCGCGGTGCCGCCGCCATGCACCCAGCCCATGAAGCCGGGATGGACGTTGCCGGTCGCATACGGCGCGACGTGATCGGCGAATTCGCGGTAGACCTCGGCGAGGTCGCTCGCCTCGCGCGGCACGTCGGCCTTGAAGGCCGCGCGGGTCGCATCGGGAATCGGCTGCCAGACCGGACGCGCCCGAACGTTGGCGATGCCGTCGATCGCATCGTCGAGCATGCGATGGGCGAGCGCGCGAAATTCGCTCCAGTCCTGCGGGTCGAGCGAAGCGTGCGCGACGGAGCTTTGCGCGTTGCGGATGATCTCGTTCATGCTGCACTCCCCTCGCCTGCTCCTGCATGCCGCGACAGCATCGCCGAGAACGCCGCGAAGATCTTTCGCATCTGTGGCGGCTTGTAGGGAAACACGACCGGCGAATCCATGTTGTGCACGACGGCGGTGTTGTCGGCCTCGAACACCAGGAGCTCGCCGTCCTGGTTCTCGGCGCAATCGACGATGAAATAATCGAGGCCGACACGCCTGCTCATCTCGTCGAGCGCGCGTCCGTGGCGCGCGGCGAAGGCGTGATCGAAGTCGCGCATGAAGATCGCTTCTTCTGCCCGCTTCTCCTCGCTGAACGCCATGTAGGCGTTGAGATACCAGATGTCCCAGCGGTCGGCGATCGCCATGTGACAGGCGTAGGGTTTGCCGTCGACCATCGCGAGACGATATTTGCGGAAGAGCCCGTCGGAGTTCGCATAGTCGACGAAGCGCGCGACGAAGAAATCCTGCTCATCACGCTCGGCAAGGTAGGCTGCGAGCGCGGCCGCATCGTCGAGCTTCGCGAGTCCGACGCCGGCATGCGATCCGCGCGGCCGCGCGATCATCGGAAAGCGCAGTTCGGCCGCGATGTCCCGGCAGGCGATCTGCCCTCGCGAAAGCTCGGACAATTGCGCGCGCGTCGCGTGGATGGTCGCGGGAATGTCGAGACCCGGCACGCCGGCCAGCAGCCGATGCAGCTTGTCGCGATCGAGATTGCCGATGCGATCGGGACGATTGAGCAGCGGCCGCGGCCAGTGCGGCGCGGCCTTCTCGATCGAGGCGAGCGCCTCACGGCACTCCTCGGAATCGGAGGCGACCACGATGGCAACGTCATGCTCGGGCAAATTCTCCGGCAGACCGACGCCCTTGACCACGTAGAGCGTCAACAGCTCGATGTCGGAGCCTTCGAGCAGAAAATCGATCGGCGTGTTGCCGCCCATGTCGATGTCGGCTGCCAGCGCGAGCACGCGCAAGCCCGGCTTCGGAGCAGCGCCCGGCGTGCGAAACAATTGGTGGAAGCTCAGCACCTCCGACTGGATCGCAAGCCCCTGATCCTTGTCACCGAGAAGCTGGGTGATCAACGACAGATCCAGCCCTTCGCCCGCCAGTACGGTCCCCGCCGCGATCCGCGCCAGCAGCTGGTCGCGCAACGGATGCAGGTCGACGCCTTCGAAGGCCTGGCGCGTCAGCTGCGCAAAGCCGATGCGATCGGCGTAGTTCGCCGCCATCATGCGAAGCGGCGCGGAAACCGGATGCTGCATCTCACACCTCGAACGCGGAGTTTACCGGCACGGCCGCAACCGCGCCACGGTCGAGCAGCAGCTCGATCTTTACCAGGACATGGGCGATGCGATCGAGAATCTGCTGCACGTTGCGTTGCGCCTGCGCCATGTCCGGCGACCAGGCCTCGGTCACGAGCCGTGCGCCGACGCAGAGGCGCAGCACGGCCTGCGGTGCCTCGTCCTGCCGCTCCAGCCGGACCGGCTGGCCGATCAGGCAGCGCTGCACGGCGACCTGCCGGTCCGCCGCACTGCCGCCGATCGCCTCGTTCATGTCACGCGCCAGCGCCCGGTGAACGGCCGCGGTCTCGGCGATCGAGACCGGCTTGCCGTCGCGCAGCAGGATGAACGGAAAGATCGTGGTTTGTGCAAATTCCTCATCATCCACGCCGGCGGTCCCGATCGCGGATGGGACGGCGCGAAGCGAAGGCGACAGCGCGATCATGCTGTCGATGCCGGCGGCGAGCTCGGCGAGCATCTCGGCGCGGAAAGCCCCTGATACGGCGTAGTAGCGGCCGATCTCGGCCAGCGCCGCTTCCCAGCGCAGCCATTGACCGAAATTCGGACGGCGTTCGAAGCGCGAACGCAGCGCCGCCCAGGCCACCGGCCAATCGCAACGGCCGGCATAGTCGAAGATACCAGGCGCAATCCCCTCGACCCGGTCGAGCGACCGCGAAAGGCCCTTCGGCACCAGCACCGCGCCGCTGAAGGCGGGCCCACCGAAGAATTTCGAGCCTGTCACCAGCACCATATAGCCGCGGTCGAGATAAGAGCGCAGCCGGCGGCGGCCGAGCCGGGCCTGGCAGGCGTCGACGACGATCTGGACCTTGCGCGGCCAGCGCCGCGCGATCTCGTCGAGACAGGCCGCGCTCGGTGCGCGCCAGCCGAGCTTCGATGCATCCATGATCTGGAGCAGCACGGGCGCGCCTCGCGCGATCGTGGCCTCGATCGCATGCAGCACGGCGGCATCCGCGTCCGCGCGCATCGCAATCCCGGGCGCGGTCCCGAGCAGCGGCAATGCGAGACAGGCGCCGGCGAGCCCCGCAACCGCACCGTCCTTGCGAACCGCAAGGCCGCTCGCCGTCATGGAGCTGAAATGGTGGCCGCGGGCGGTGTGGATCGTCCCGCTTCCGGTCTGGTCGGCGCCGACCACGATCGTCACCGGCGGCGCCCCGAGCACCGCGCGCGCCAGGAACAGGGCGTGGAGCTGGGAGTCGGTGCCGGAGGGCGAGAACACGACGTCGACGCGCGGCGAGAGCTGGAGATGGCCGCGCAGCTCGTCCCGCATGTCCTCGCAGCGCGCGTCGAAGGCGACCTCGACCTCGTCGAACAGGCACTTGTGCATCAGCTCTTCGCGCGCCAGCGCGGCACGGTCGTAGGCCATTTGCGAGATCGTCGATGCGGTCGAGGAGGCGAAATTCCAGATCTCCGGCTCCGGCGAAGCCGCGCAGCCATAGCCGTTGACGCGATCGCTGGCGTCGAGCGCCAGCCGCGGATCGCCGCCGGAGACGAGCAGCGTGTCCAGGGGCGTGAAGAGATCGCGCAGGCGATAACGCGAGCCGCCGTCGGGGGCGCGCTCCTGACCTGACAGACGGGATGCGCCGGCGCTCATCCCGGAAGGCTCACGCCGCATCGGCCGCCGCCGCGGGCGCCGGCGCGAATTGCGAGGCGATGTCGCCGTGGAATACCGACGGCCCGACGTGATCGAGCGAGCTCTGGATGTCGGCCCAGATCTCGCCGCCGATATCGGTCCAGCGCTTGCAGAAGGCGAAGTCCTCGGAAAGATACGTGCCGGTCGCCGGATCGATCATGCATTCGAACAGCGCGAAACGGTTCTGGCTCGCCGCCAGCGTATCGTGCGAATGCTCGCGGAAGAACTGCAAGGCCGCATAGTCCGGATGGCGGCACATCGCCTCCAGCGCCTGACGCCGGATCATCAGGAAGCCGGTGCCGGCATAGCGCACCCGGGTGAAGCCGTTGACCACGACGATACGGTCGGGGTCCTCGATCTCGAGCACGTAATCGAGCGAGGCGGCCGGCACGTCGGTGCGGCCGGCGTCAATCGCACGCTTTGCCTTATCCCAATTGACCCGCTTGATCGGATAGCAGCCGGCGACGACGTCCGCGCCGCATTCGATCAGCCTGAACACCTGCTCCGGCTTGAAGCCGATATCGGCATCGATGAACAGGAAATGCGTCGCCCTGGGATCGTCCAGGAACATCGCGACCAGATTGGCCCGCGCGCGGGTGATCAGCGCATCGCCGTCGCGCAGCAGCACCTTGAGCTCGAGATTGGACATGCCGTGCACGGCCCGCTGCAGCGCGAAGATCGAGCTCGCATAGATGCTCGACACCTGCCCGCCGAAGCACGGCGTTGCCACCACCAGTTGCATCCTGTCCGACATCGGCAGCTCCGCCCCGCTCCAATCCTCACCAAGAGGTAAAGAGGCATGGTTAACGGCGCCTTAACGCATCCTTACAGGAACTTGACGAGCGACAGCTGCGCGAGGTTCGAGGTCACCTGGTAGGACGCCTGGAGCGCGTTCTGCAGCGCCAGCAGCTGGCTCGCGACCTCGTCCGGCGAGGCCGATTCCGCCTGGTCGATGATGGTCTGGAGCTGCGCCTTGGCCTGGGTCTGGCGCGTGCTCGCGTCCTTCATCGTGTTCTGGGCCATCGCGATGTCGGTCTGGATGTCCTCGATGCGCTGCTGGCCGGGCTGCTGGGTCAGCGCCTGGGTGGTGCGCAGGCTCAGCGCGGCGACCTGCCCGCCCGAATACTGCCCGGTCGGCGAGGTCGAGAAGGTTCCGAACACCGCGATTGCCTGCAGCTGCCGGCGGATCGCGTCCTCGTTCGCCTGGGCGCCGTACTGCACCGTGACGGAATCGTCGACCCGCGCCATCGCGGTGGAGCGCGCCGGGCCGGGCCCGTCATTGCCGGTGTACCACTTCACGGTGTTGGCCGAGCCGTTGACCAGCGTCGTCGCCGAGCTCGCGGGCGAGGAGCCTACGCGCAGCGGCGGCTGCGTCGCGGTCACCGGCGTCGCGCTGAAGCCGAGCGAACCGAGCGCGCCGGTATTCGAACTCGTGATGTTCAGGCTCGCCGCATCGTCCGTGTTGATCGTGATCGAACCGCCATGGATTGTCGACGGCTTCGACGTCCCCGTGATCGCGTCGATCTTGCTCATCAGCGTCTGGACGCTGTCGCCGACGTTGAGCTGATTGCCGGTCGCGCCCGAGGCCACGAAGGTCAGCGTGGTGCCGTTGACGGTGATGGTGTCGCCGGCGACGAAACCCGGCGAGATCGAGTCCGTGGGGCTCGCACCGGACAGCGCCGTCGCTCCGCTGATCGGTACGAGTGGGCCCGCTTGGCTGGTCTTGGGCGCGCCGATCGCAGAGCTGGCGGTGTTGAAGAAATTGTCGCCCGCCGTGACCGCGGATGCCGCCACCAACGAGGTGCCCGCGAGCTTCTTGATCGCAGTGTTCAGCGCCGTGTTGAGATTCGTCGCGGTGTTGGCCGGGTTGACGGGGATGCTTGCGTCGATCGCGAAGCTGCCCACCGGGGTCGGCGTAGCCGTCGAGGCGGTCAGGTCGATCTGCTCGGTCGAGCCGTCCGGCAAGGTGAACTGAACGCTGAGCTTGTCGCCGTTGTTCGGATTGAGGCCGTTGAGATTGACCGAGAACGACACCGGCGAGCCGCTCGGACCGGTGATGGTGGCCCCCGTCAGTGTCGAGGAGACCGCCGCGATCTTCAGACCGAACGGCGAACCGGCAACGTCCTCGGACACCTGTATCGCGCCCGACGGCAGCGTCGACTGCACCAGACGACCCATCCCGTCGCCGAGGTCGGCGGCCTGGCGCTCCGCCATCACGGTCTTGAACCCCGCCTGCGTCGTGGTGCCGTTGATGATGTCGCCGGCATCCGCGACCGACTGCGTGCTGACGGCGGTCCCCGAGAACAGATAGCGGTTGCCCGTCTGCGTGTTGAGCACGCCGACCATCGAGCCGAACTGGGCGGCGGCGGTGTTCTGCGCGATGGTCTGGCCGTTGACGTTGAGATCCTGCGCGGTGTTGGCCGCGCCCGTCTGCACCGTGCTGCGGATCTTGGTCAGCGACTGCAGCGCGGTATTGGCGAGGTTGATGCTCACATTGACGTTGGTGATCGTGTCGGTATAGGCGGCGATGTTGGAGAGCTGCGCGCGCCCGGCGATCGCAAAGCCCTCGTTGGTGCCCATCCCGGAATAGTTCTGCGACAGCTTGCCGGTCGAGAGCTGCGTCGACAGGTCGGTGAGCTGCTGATTGATGTTGCGGATCTGCGAGCCGAGAATCGACGAAGAGTAGTTGATGCTGCTGATCGACATGTTTCAGAGCCCTGTTACTTGTTACACTTGAGCCTGGAGCAACGTATTCATCATGCTCTGCACCACCGACATGACGTGGGCGTTGGCGGCATAGGCATTCTGCAGCTGGATCAGGTTCGACATCTCCGAGTCCAGATTGACCTTGGAGGTCGAGTCGAACTTGGCCTGGAGCGTCGAGACCACGACGCTCTGGCCCTGCTGGAGCTGGGTGGCCTGGGTCGCGGAATTGGCCTGGACGCTCAGGAACTGCTGCAGATAATTCGAAACGCTGCCGGTGAAGGGCTGGCTCGCCGAGCCGAGACCGCTCGTTGGCGAATAGGAGAACACCGCCGAGGTGAGCTGCGAGTAGAGATAGTCCGAACGCGCGGTGTCACCCGAAGGCGTCACCGGCGAGGTGTTGTACACCGACATCCTGGTCGGGTCGTTGACCAGCTGCGTGTTCACGGCGATGCGTCCGGCAAGGCCGGTCATCTGCGAGCCCGAGGCGGTGATCGCGCCGGTGTAGAGCGCCTGTCCGCCGTCGGTGAACAGCGGCAGTTGTGGATTGCCCGAGGTCAGCGACGAGATCGTCTTGGTGATCGAGGACGAATTGACCTTGGCAAGGCCGCTGTTGTCGTCCGTGATCCGCAGCGTCGTGGCGCTCGCCGGCGGCAGCGCGGCGGAGAACGTCAAATGCGAGGTGGGGAGCGCCGTGTTGAGCGCCGAAGCGATCGCGCCCATGCCGCCGGAGAAGTTCACGCCGATCTGCATCGGATTGGCGTTGGTGGCGTTCTGCAGCGGCAGCGCCGCCGGATCGGTGACGTTGACAAGGGTGACCTGGCGCTTCGTGTTGGTCGCCGTATCGGTGTAGGTGAAGGTGGCGGTGTTGCCCGGCAGCGCCCCGGCAAGGTCGATGTCGAAGCCGGCCGGCGGGCCCGACACCGTGGTGCCGGCGGTGGTCTTGTCCGACAGCGCGCTCGACATCGTGGCAGCGAGCTGGTCGATCTGGTTCTGCGCCTGCACCAGCGTCTCGTCGCGCAGCTTCAGATCGGCCGCGATCTGGCCCGAGGAGACCACGTTGTTGGCGACCACGTCGACCTTCGAGCCGTTCGGCAGCACGATGTTGAGCGCGCCGACGCCGGACTTGGCCGGATCGATGTTGTAGAGCGAGGTCGCCGACAGCGCGCCGGCGGAAGCAAAGGTGAATTGCGAGGCGAGCCCGGCGCCGACGAGCTGGATGCCCGTCGTGGTGTAGATGTTGGCCTGGTTCGAACCGTCGGTGGTGACGCGGACGTCGACATATTTCGACAGCGTGTTGATGGCCTGGTCGCGCTGGTCCATCAGCGTCGCGGCCGAGGGATCGTCGGCCGACAGGCCCTGCAGCTTGGTGTTGATGTCGGCGATCTGCTGCATGGCGACGTTGGCCGCTTGCGCCGAGTTGCCGAGATCCTGCTCGACATTGGAGCGCAGCGACTGGATGCCCTTGGTGGTGACGTTGAGCTGCGTGGCCAGCGCCTGCGCCGCACCGAGCGCCACGGTTTGCGCCGATGAGGCGCCCGAGCTGGTCGACAGCGCCTGCAGCGCCGTGGTGAACTTGTTCAGCGCGGTTTCGAGCGTGCCGCTGTTGCCCGGCGTGCCATAGACATTCTGAAGCTGCTTCAGGATGTTGGCCATCTGATCGGCGTAGCCGCTGCCGCCGGTCTCGGTGCGCAGCTGGTTCAGCACATAGGTGTCGAGCTCCCGGCTGACGCCGGTCGTCATCGCCGTCGAGCCGAAATCGCCGGTGGTGACCTCGATCTGGTTCGGGGTCTGGACGACGTAACCCGGCGTCTGCGCATTGGCGACGTTCGAGGAAACGATCGAGAGCGCGGCCTGGTTGGCACGCAGACCGCTCATCGCACTGGCGAGGGCTGAACTCAAACCCATGTTACTTGCCGCCTTTGGTTACGTTACGCGCCGATCAGCGCAACACGTTCAAGAGGTCCTGCACCATCGAATTCGCAGTCGTGATCACCTTGGTGTTGGCCGAATAGGCCTGCTGGGTCACGATCAGCTTGGTGAATTCGTCGGCGATGTCGGTGTTAGATCCCTCAAGCGACGAGCCGCTGATGGTGCCCGAAGCGCCGTCGATCGCGTCACCCGACTGCTCGGTCGCGGCATAGGCACCGCCGTCCATCGCCTTCAGATAATTGGTGCCGTTGAAGTGCGACAGCTGAACCTGAGCGAGGTTGAGGTTCTGGCCGTTGGAGAAGGTGCCGACCACGATGCCGTTGTTGTTGACGGCGACCGAGCGAAGCTGACCGGCGGCATAGCCATTCTGCGTGATGGTGTTGATGGTCACCGCGCCGCTGGTGCTGGCATATTGCGTCAGTCCGCCTGAGGAGATGTTGAAGGCGACCGAGCCGAGCGACTGGCCGCTGACGCTGACATTGTTGATGGTGATGCCCGAGCCGCTCGGCGAGGTCAGCGAGCCGTCGCTGGCAAAGGTGAACGTCTGGCCGGTATTGATCCAGCCGACGGTCGTGCCGGTCGCGTTCGGATCGGTCTGGTAGAACAGGTTCCAGCTATCCGAATGACCCGCGCCCAGCGAGGCGCTGTCGGTCTTGGCCCAACGCAATTGCAGGTTCACCGGCGTGCCGGCGGCGTTGTAGGCGGTCACCGCGCCGCCGCTGATCGATTCCTTGGTGAAGGTCGCGATGTCGTTGCCGATCACGCCACCGGTGCCGGCGGTGCCGCCGCCGTCGCGGTTCTTGGTGATGGTCGAGGTGAAGCCGAGCGCCGAGAAGGCAGCGCTGTTGGAGCTGGACACCGAGAGGTTGGAGACGGTGCCGGTGTTCAGCGTGATGACGCCGCCGCTGCTGACCGACGATCCCGAGGCGCCGGAGAGCGCGTCGATCTTGCCGAGCAGAGTCGTGACGTTGTCGGTGGTGAGGATCTGAGCGGCGCTGGGAACCGTAGGCGGCGAGACGAAAGTCAGTGTCTGGCCGTTGACGGTGATGGTATCGCCGGCGGCGAAGCCGGACGAGAGCACCTGGGCGCCACCGGCGGTCGCGCTCCCGCTCAGCACCGTTGCACCCGAGATCGCGGGCGAGGACAGCACGTTGCCGCCGCGGGTTACGCTGCTGATGCCGAGCGCGGTGGCGGCCGTACCGCTGCCGACCGCCACGTCGGTGCCGGTGCCGCTGGAGATCACGATGTTGCCGCTGGCGGAGAGCGAGGCCGTGACGCCGGCGCCGCCCGCAGTCTGGATCCCGTTCAGGATGTCCGCGACCGTCGCCGTGGTGCCCGCGCCGAGACCGATCGTGGTGTTGTTGCCGACGGTCGAGACCGTCGTGCCGCCGTTGAACGTGATGGTGTTGCCATTGATGGTCAGCGTCTGGCCGCTCAAGGCGGTGAGGATGCTGGAGGCGAGATGCGTGCCGACCGCGTTATCGAGCGATGTGGTGGTCGAGGCCACCGCCGACGAATTGTTCTGGAGTGCGACCGTGCCCGTGCCCGTCGTCGACGAGTAGGCCGAACGGACGTTGCCGGTTGCAGCCGCGCCGGACACCAATGCGTTGGCATAGGGCGCGGGAGGTGTGCCGACCGGCAGCGGGTTGGCTGCGAAATCGGACGGGTTCAGCCCGCCGGCCGCCAGCAGCGTGCCGCTCGACGCGGTCGTTTTCGCCACCGTGTTCGGCTGGGTCGGCAGGTTCGCAGCGTACTGGATCGAGGTGGTCGCCTGCGCCGGAATGAAGTTGTTCTGGAATTGCAGCACGTTTGCCACGCTGCCGGTCGGGTTACCGGTCTTCGGATCGACCGTGACGCCCATCAGGTAATAACCGGCGCCGTTGACCAGATTGCCGTTGGCATTGAGCTGGAAGTCGCCGCGCCGCGTGTAATAGGTGACGCCGGTGAAGACCGGCACGTTGTCGACGACGCCGCTCGCCTTCTGGATCGAGAAGAAGCCGTCGCCGGTGATCGCCATGTTGGTGGCGACGGTGGAGCCCGAGATCGTGCCCTGCGTGGTGATGGTGGCCTTGGCGTTGGCCGTCACGCCGCCCGCGACCTGCTTGCTCGGGACCGAGGAGTCGGGGATGAGATCGACGAAGCTGGTGCCGATGCCCTTGTAACCGGTGGTGGATGAGTTCGCGATGTTGCCGGAGATGTTCTGCAGCGCGTAGGACTGCGCCTGCAGGCCACCCACCGAGGTGTTCATTGCATCGAAGATACCCATAACTTTGTCTCCAAATCCGATCTCGGCGGCGGGTCGACATGGCCGCAGTCGGAGGAGACAGTCGCAAGGGCTATGCCAATGCGGGTATCTTCAGAAAATCAATGACTTAACAAAAAAGCCCCGGCCTGATGACCGGGGCACATTTGCCGGGACCGGCAACAATTGCCGGGAGAAATTGTCGTTCCGGAGCGAGCGTCAGCATCGAATTCTGGTGCGCAATTGCGTACCTGAGAACCTCGAGATTCTCAGGTGCGCAAGCGCGCACCATAGCTCGGTCCTACGGACCGCCGCGGAATGACAAGTTAAACTCTACGTCGCTGACGCCGCCGCGGGGTGGAAAACCAGCCCGAAACCGTCGATGCAATAGCGCAATCCGGTCGGCTTCGGACCGTCGTCGAAGACGTGGCCGAGATGGCCGCCGCAGCGCCGGCAATGCACCTCGGTGCGAACCATGCCGTAGGCCCGGTCTTCGGTCTTGCCGACATTGCCCTCGATCGGCTGGTAGAAGCTCGGCCAGCCCGTACCGCTCTCGAACTTGGTCTCGGACGCGAACAGCGGCAGGTCGCAGCCGGCGCAGGCGAAGGTCCCCTTGCGGTGCTCCTTCAAGAGCGGACTGGAGCCGGGCCGCTCGGTGCCGTGGTTGCGCAGAATCTCATATTGCTGCGGCGTGAGCTGGGCGCGCCATTCAGCCTCCGTCTTCGTGATCTCGAACTTTTCCGCGGCTTTCTCGCCAGCCTCGGCGGGCGTTGCTCTCAGCCAGCGGAAGGCCCCAAGGCCGAACAGGCCGGCGGCAGTCGTCAACAGGATGCGGCGGTCAAACATCTCATTCTCCGTGCGCGGGCAATCCACGCCCTGAGATACGGGCTTCTGTCGGCCGAAGTTACACGTCCGGGCGGAATTTCTCTCAACTTATTGGGAGGCGGCGCCATCATGCGAGGCCGGTTCCACAACCTGCTCTGCCTCCCGGGCCGGGCGTTTCGGCGGCGGGGCCGGTCGCGGCCTGACGCCGGACGGTGGGCGGCGCGGACCAGTGCCGGCGGCCCGGTTGGCCTCGGCAAGGCGCGCCTCGCGCTCGCTGTCCTTGACCCTGGCACGCTCGCGGTAGCGGGCGAGCGAGCCTGCGGCGGCGGAACTCGCCCTGCCCCAGATCCCGACCAGCTGGCCCGCGACCCTCCCCGTGGCGCCGCCCGCCCAGACCAGCTCGAACGGCGAGAACAGCTTCCAGCGCTCATCACCCCACAGGATGCTGCGCGCGATCATCTGCCCGGCCATGGCGGAGGTGTTCATGCCCTGGCGGCCGAACCCGCTCGCCACCCACAGGCCTTTGCGCAACTGGCCGATCTGCGGCATGCCGTGCACGGTCTGGCCGGTGGCGCCGCCGAACATATCAGTGACCTCGACATTGCCGAGCTCCGGAAAGATCGTGCGGATCCGCCGCCTGACGCTGCCTGCAAAGCGCTGCGGACGCGCGGCCCAGGTGGTCTCCGGGCTCTCCCACATCAGCCGGTCGCCGTCGACGATGCGGAAATGGTCGACACCGTCGGAATCCATCACCGCTCCGTTGAAGGCGATGATCTCGTGCACGCGCTCGCCGAGCGGCGCGGTGATGCCGGCATAGCGCCAGACCGGCAGCAGCGTCTCCGACAGGCGCCGCAAGGGCGCGCCGAGATGGATGTTGCCGGCCAGCACGATGTGGGTCGCGCGCATACGCGCCGAGGGCGTGACGATGCGTTTGCGGATGCCGGAATGATCGATGCTGACGACCGGCGTGTCCTCGAAGATGCGGGCGCCTGCCCGCCGCGCCAGCGCCGCAAGGCCGTGCACATATTTGCGGCCGTCGACCTGGAACGCTTTGGGATAATACACGCCGTGGAAATAGCGATCGGTCCTGAGCACCTCGCGGACGCGATCGACCTGCCAGCCTTCGACCTCGGTTTCGAAATCCTCGTTCAGCATCTGCAACCGGCTGATCAGACGGTCGCCGGCGTCGACGTTGGAGACCTCCAGCACGCCGTTGCTCGGGGCGATCCCCGGCATGTTCTCTTCCGTGGCGTTGGCCCGGACGAACTCGGCGCCCTCCTTCGACAGCGTCCACAATTCACGCGCGTCCTCGAAGCCGATGCGCTCGATCAGGTCGGTGAGCGGCAGCGCAAAGCCCGGCAGCACGGTGCCGAGCTGGTTGCCGGAGGCGTTCCAGCCGATATGACGGCCCTCGAGCACCGCGACGCTTGCCCCGAGCCGGGCCGCCTCCAGCGCGATGGAGAGCCCGGCAAGCCCGGCACCGATGACGCAGATGTCGGCGTCGAGATCGAACGACAGCCGCACACGGTCGCGAAAGCCGGCTTCTTCCTGGGACACGCTTGTGAAAGTCTCGCTCATGCCGTTTTCTTAGAGGACTGAGCGGGCGCTTGTCACCTTGTCCTCACCCGCGTCTGTACATTATCAGCGACCGTAACGATTCGAGAATGCCATGCGCCGTTTGATGCTGCTGCGTCACGCCAAGACCGAGACCGACGCGCCGAGCGGCCGTGACCAGGACCGACGGCTCGATGATCGCGGCCACAAGGATGCCGCCCGGATCGGCGACTGGATCGCCGCCCACCCGCCCTTCCCCGAGACCGTGCTGGTGTCGCACGCCGTCCGGGCTCGGCAGACCTGGGACATCGCCTGGGAGGCGATGAAGGACCGCGTCCCGACGCCGCAGGTCGAGATCCTGCCGGAGCTCTACGGCGCCGATCCCGCGCAGATCCTGGAGTCCATTCGCACCGCAACCGCCCCGGCCGACCCGAAGCAATTGCTGCTGGTCGCCCACAATCCCGGCATGCACGAGGCCGCCTTGATGCTGATGGGCGGCGGCGATCCTGATGGCGCCAGGGCGCTCGCTGACAATCTGCCCACCGCGGGGCTTGCGATCTTCGATTTTGACGTCAAGGATTGGGGTGACGTGGCCTACCGCCGCGGCAAGCTGGTGCTGTTCACCAGCCCCAAGCTGCTTCGATCGGGATGATCGCGACGACCGGCAAAAGTTGCTGACTGGAAGATTTGGAGGCGCAGATGTTCAAGTCCATCCTCGTGCCCATCGACCTCGCCGACACCGACCTCGCCAAGCCGGCGATCGCGACCGCGGCAACGCTGTCGCAGACCTGGAGCGGCCAGGTGCGCCTGCTCAACGTGCTGCCGATGACGCCGGTGATGCTGGCCGAATACGTGCCGGCCGATTTCGACGAGCAGCAGCGCCAGACCTCGGAAGAAGCCCTCGCCATCGTCGCACGCGAATCCGGCATCGAGCCGAGCCGCATCTCCAGCGTGGTACGCCAGGGCGGCATCTACCACGAGATCCTGGAGGAAGCCGTGCACATGAAGGCCGATCTGATCGTGATGACCTCGCACCGGCCGGCGATGCGCACCTATTTCCTCGGCTCCAACGCGGGGCATGTGGTGCGCTACGCCAAGTGCTCGGTGCTGGTGGTGAGGCACTAGGCTCTGACCTATTCCCGTCATTGCGAGTGTGACGATGCTGGTGTGCGTCGGAAACTCCGCTCTCGTGCCCCGGACGCAGCGCAGCGCTACTTCAGCGGTGCGCTGCAGAGCCGGGGCCCATGCATCGGCGGATTGCGTGGCCTGCTAGGTCCCGCCTCTGCGCAGCAACGCGAAGGGCGTTGCAGCGCGTCCGGGACACGAGAGCTACCAGACCTTGCGTTGCCCGACGGGCAAAACACCCAAGGTATCGGTCAACGCATGGCGGCGGAAATATTCCACTTTACCGAAATTCGGAAATGACGTATGTGTCGCGGCAACCCGGCCCAAGGAAGAGGGGCGTATCGCGATCGTCACGAACGCGGGCCGGACGGCGGTGGACGTGGGTCACATCGGCGCGAAGGGTTTTGCAGGGCGGAGAGCCGTGAGCAGAACCGTCGCGCACACGACCGGTGTGATCGGCGTACGGCAAAACCGTGTGGTCCTGACGCCCGGGGTCTGTGCGTCAAGTCTTGTGGTGATGGGTATCGTCCAACCGGACGCGCTCGTCAGCCATCCGCAAGGCGACGGGGGCAATAGTGCAACGCTCCCCGGGGAGAGCACGACATAAGCCGTAAAGCCACTGCGCAGGGAAGGCCGGGATGTCCTGGCTACACCTGTATGCCGCTGTGCAGATTTCCTTACTGCAACATCGCACAGTGGACCGCGGGTGCCAGCCGGCTCCCGGCCTTCCCTGCGCCCTCTTTCAATTATGAGGGTGAAGAGATGAAGCAAAGCTCGGGCGAGCTGCGCCGCGAGGATGACGAACCATGTCTATCGTTGAACAAAGGTCTCGTGCCCCGGACGCAGCGCAGCGCCTCCCCGGCGATGCGAAGCATCGTCCGGTCGGCGGTGCGCTGCAGAGCCGGGGCCCATGTAGCGGTGCGCGCGGCTTCCTGGGTCCCGGCTCAGCGCAGCAACGCCAAGAGCGTTGCAGCGCGTCCGGGACACGGAAGGAGCGAGCGCATCAGAAACGCCTCACAGATACCGCGTCAGCTCGGCCTTGACCTGCCCGTAGACGGCGTCCTCGATCTGGCTGCGCGTGATCCCGATGTCGCGCAGGGCGCGGTCGTCGAGCTCGTTCAATGTCTTCACCGCCGAGCGGCGCTCGAGGCGGTTGAACAGCGCATAGGCGCCCTGGGCGAGCGTTGCAAAAAATCCGCCCGTTGAGGATGGGCGTAAACTCCGCCCGGCAGTTTGCGAGATCGTGGTCATGTTTCTTCTCCGGCCTGTTGTCCCGCGCGGCGAAGCAGGTGCCGTTGGCGCCGACGCTGTCAGCGCCTGCACCTCATTTGCCGTCGGATTGCTCTCGCTCTCCTCGGCTCAATCGTGGAACTTGATGGAACTTAAATGCTCCAGTACACTGCTCGGAGCAAGTAAAACATTGCTCTCGGTGCAATAATGTCCAAGTTCGAGTACGTGAAGCTTGCCGATGCCATTGCCTCGGATATCTCTAACGGCACGTTAAGGCCCGGCGATCGGCTGCCGCCGCAGCGCAATTTTGCCTATGACCGCGGCATCGCGGTCTCGACCGCGAGCCGGGTTTATACGGAGCTGCTCCGTCGCGGCCTCGTCGTCGGCGAGGTCGGCCGCGGCACCTTCATCTCCGGCGACATCAGGCGCGAGGTCGAAGCTTTGAGCGAGCCGCGCGATGCGCGGATCGATTTCGAGGTCAATTATCCGCTATTGCCGCAGCAATGGGCGATGATCGCCAAGAGCCTTGCGGGGCTCGAGCGCGTCGACGCGCTCGAATCCGCGCTGCGCGTCTCGACCAGCACCGGCACCAAGAGCGCGCGCAACGCTGCCGCCGCTTATCTCGCACGCAAGGATTTCGCGCCGCAGGCCGAGCAGATCGTGTTCACCGCCAACGGCAAGCAATCGCTCGCGGCCGCGCTCGCGGCGCTCGTCCCCACCGGCGGCCGCTGCGGCGTCGAGGCGCTGACCTACCCTTACGTCAAGAGCATCGCGGCACGGCTCGGCATCACGCTGGTCCCGATTCCGATGGACGAATTCGGCGCGCGTCCCGATGCGATCCAGAAGGCGCATCGCGAGGCGCATCTGTCGGCGCTGTATCTGCAGCCCATCATTCAGAACCCGCTCGGCGTCACCATGAACGCGACGCGGCGCGCCGACATCATGCGCGTCGCCGAGAAGCTCGACCTCACCATCATCGAGGATACCGTCTACGGCTTCCTCGCCGACGACACGCCGCTGGCATCGCTCGGGCCGGACCGCTGCATCGTGATCGACAGCCTGTCCAAGAAGGTCGCGCCGGGCCTTGCGCTCGGTATCCTCGTCGCGCCGCCGCATTTGCGCGAGAGCGTGATGAGCGCGGTGCGCACCGGCGGCTGGATCGCCTCCGGCCATGCGCTGGCGGCCGGGCAGCGGCTGATGGCCGACGGCACCGTCGCCGAACTGACGCGGCTGAAGCGCATCGACGCCGCGCGGCGGCAGCAGACCGCGGCAAGGCTGCTGGCCGGCTACCAGCACGCCGCCGATCCGCGCTCCTATCATCTCTGGCTGACGCTGCCCTCACACTGGCGCTCGCAGACCTTCGTCGGAGCAGCAGCGAGGCGCGGCATCGCGCTGACGCCCTCCTCCACCTTCGCGATCGCCCACGGCCATGCACCGAATGCGGTGCGCCTCGCGCTCGCGCCGCCCACCTTCGAGCAACTCGATTCCGGCCTGCGCACGCTCGTCTCGCTGCTCGGCACCAAGGAAGAGGATTTCGACTCCACGGAGTAGCTCGCAGCAGGCTCTCGCGCTTGTCACGCCGCCGGCCATTCCGCGATGAAGCCCTTCGCCTTGTACGGCTCGATCTTGTCCCATTCGTGCAGCATGCGGCGGCAAAATTCGGCGTCGGTGTGCCAGAGCGCGCGCGGCGTCGCAAAGCTGTCGACGGTGAGCAGCATCTTCGTCACCTCCGGCCAGTGCCGGTGCAGCGTCATCGGATAGCGCCGCGCGGTCCAGGTGTTGCCGAGGCAGATCACGCTGCGGATGTTTGCAAGGCTCAGCGCCGCATCGATGATCGGCAGCGAGAAGATCACGTTCTCGCCGGTGTTCATCGCGCGATGCTCCTCGAGGATCCGGTCCGCCGGAATGCCCGCCGCAATCATCGCAGCCTTGATGACCGTGCATTCGGATTGCTCCGAGCCCGGCGTCACGCCGCCGCTGACAATCGACCAGCGGAAATAGCCCTCGCACCACAGCCGCGCGGCGGTGTCTGCGCGCAGGCCGACGTCCTCGCGGGTGCCGAACATGAACAGCAGGTCGGCCGGCCGGAGCGGCGTATCGATCAGATGGGTGCGGTTGATTCCCGCGATCTCGTCTGCCGTCGGCAGACGCGTGCTGCGGTCCATGACTGACATGGCGGCACGATGCGGCATCGGCGCGGTTGCGCGAAGTCACGTTTGATTGCGACCGATTGCACCTAGGGCAGCAGGGCCTTCGGCACCTGATCGAAGCGATAGCTCTGCGGCTGGTTGCGCCGCACGAAGCCGCCGACCTGCCAGGCGAACAGCGCGGCAAAGCCGAGGATGAACAGCGCGCCGGCGAACTCGCCGCTCACGAGGGCGCGGATCAACAGGCCGACCATGGCCACCGTGAGCACCGCCAGGAACGCCAGCACCGCCGCATAGGCCGTTCGGCCGAGCCCCGCCGTCAGCACCGCGCGGCTGCCCGCCTTCGCCATCCGGGCGTGCAGCGCGAGCATGAACGCGCGAAAGCCGTTGTCCTGCGGCGCCATCAGTGCCGCCGTCTGCCAGCTCGTCGACAGGATCGCGATGCGGCGGCCGCTGCTGTGAGTGACATCGGCGCGAAAGCGGTGCTGTTGCATCGACACCGGGCGGAACGACAGCCGGATCGCGCTGATCTCGTCATAAGGCCACAGCGAGGTGCGGCCGCCGATGTGCCAGGACAGCCCCTGCTCCGTCAGCTCGAAGCGATGCGCCGAGCCGATCAGCGACGCCTTGTAGGCATAGTTCGTGACCGGCGTGGCCTCAGCTTCCGAAACCTGCATCTCGATCATCAATCCCGTCTGCGATCCGCTTGCGCGATCGCCCTCGCCCATCCTACAAGCGAGGCATGGCTGAGACGATCTTTTTTCCGCGCCGCCTGATTCTCGGCGCCGCCGTGATATCCGGCGTGCTGCTCGCGCTCGCGGTGCACATGCTGGGCGCGCGCTACGGGCTCGACCTCGGCGGTCTCTGGCGCTCCGACACGCATGAGTTCATACCGGCGGGCGCGGCGATCGCGTGGTGGCTGATCGCGACCGTCGGCTTCTCCGGCGGCTATTTCACGGCGACGCTGATGCAGAGCGCTGCCGACGGCCAGATCCCGCAACGGATGCGGCAGTTCCTGATCGCGGTCGGCGTGCTGCTGCTCGCCGGTGCCGGCCAGGTGGCCTCGGCGCCGAGCCCGGTCCCGACCGTCTCGGGCGTGCTGGCCGGACTCGCCGCGCTGTGCCTCGGCGCCGTCATGGCATTCTGCGGCGCCCATTTCGCCCTGCGCCGCGGCTGAAGCTCAAGCCGATGCAAGCAGCCGCGGGCGGTTCAGCATGATCGCCACGTCGGAGGCGGGCCGCGGCTTGCTGAACAGATAGCCCTGCGCCTGGGTGCAGCCCTCGCGCCTGAGCAGCTCGAGCTGCGCGTCGTTCTCGACGCCTTCCGCGGTGGTGACGATGCCGAGGCTGCGGCCGAGACCGGTCACGGCGCGGATGATCGCCATGGAATCCTCGCGCGTCGCCAGCTCCGACACGAAGGAGCGGTCGATCTTGATCTTGTCGAACGGGAAGCTGCGCAGATAGCTCAGCGACGAATAGCCGGTGCCGAAATCGTCCAGCGAGATGCGCACGCCCATGGCGCGCAGATCATGCAGCGTGGTCAGCGTCGCCTCGCTATTCTGCAGCAGCACGGATTCGGTGATCTCGAGCTCGAGGCGGCGCGCGTCAAGTCCCGAGGCGGCGAGCGCCGCGATCACGGATGCGATCAGGTTCGGATTCTTGAACTGCACCGGCGACAAATTGACGGCGAGGTCGACATCGTCCGGCCATGTGGCGGCATCGGTGCAGGCCGAGCGCAGCACGAATTCGCCGAGCTGGACGATCAGTCCGGTCTCCTCGGCCAGCGGAATGAAGTCGATGGGCGCGATCAGGCCACGCTGCGGATGGTTCCAGCGCAGCAGCGCCTCGAAGGCGACGACGCGGCCGCTGGCGACGTCGCGGATCGGCTGATAATACGCCTCGAACTCGTCGCGCTGCACCGCCGCGCGCAGGTCCATTTCCAGGAGGCGCCGCGCCTGCGCGCGGGCATCCATGCCGGTCTCGAAGAAGCGATAGGTGCCGCGGCCGTCCGCCTTGGCGCGGTAGAGCGCGAGGTCGGCGTTCTTCAGCAATTCGCTCGGATCGCTGCCGTCCTGCGGCGACAGCGAGATGCCGATCGAGACGCCGATCACGATCTGATGGTCGTCGATCTCGTAGGGCGCCGAGATGACCTCGACGAGGCGGCCGGCAAGCGATCTCGCAGCGGCTTCCTCGGAGCGACCGATCTGGACCACGGCGAACTCGTCGCCGCCCAGTCGCGCCACCGTGTCGCTCTCGCCGACCGTCGCCTTCAGCCTGCGGCCGACCTCCCTCAACAGCGCGTCGCCGATGGGATGGCCGAGCGAGTCGTTGATGTCCTTGAAGTGGTCGAGATCGAGACACAGTACCGCGAGCTGATCGCCCGACCTGGTCCGGCGCAGTCCCTGCTCGAGCTGCTCGTGGAACAGCACGCGGTTCGGCAGGCTGGTCAGCGCGTCATGGCGCGCCATGTGCGAGATCTTGGCCTGCGCCTCCAGCCATTCGGTGATGTCCTCGAAGGTCGCGACCCAGCCGCCGCCCTGCATCGGCTGGTTGACGACCCGGATGGAGCGGCCGAACCGGCTGACGATGTCGGTCGTGGTGCGCCCCTCGCGCGCATCGGCCACGAGGCGGGCAAAGAATTCATCCGCGTCGCCCTGCCACTGGCCCTTGGCCTGCTCGTCCCTGAGCACGTCGACCAACAGGCGGCCAGTCAGCGCAATGTCGGTGCGGCGGAGCATGGCGGCATAGCGCTCGTTGAACAGCATGACCTTGCCGTCCGCGTCGAACATGCACAGACCCTGCGACATGTTCTCGAGCGCCGTATCCAGCACCATTTGCTGGGCGCCCAATTCACTCCTGGCGCGGCGGTCGAGCAGCGCGGCCACGAGCGCGATCGCGATGATCGCAACCGCCGCACTGGCCGTGAGGAAGGACAGCGACGCCGGCGGGATCGACAGACCGCCGATCGCGAGCGTCGGATCCGGCGTCAGCAGCACCGCGCCCATTGCGGTGAAATGATGCGCGACGATAGCGACGGTCAGCAGGACCGTCGCCGTCAGCGCATGGAAGAGGTCGTCGCGCCGCGCGGCCACGAACAGTGCAAGTGCCGCAAAGACAATTCCTGACAGCACCGAGGCGGCGACCGTGCTTCCGATCCAGTCCACGCGCGCCGGTATCTCCAGCGCCGCCATGCCGGTGTAATGCATCGCCGCGACACCGGTGCCGACGATGGCGCCGCCGAGGACGATCCCGACCGCCCGCGAGGACGACACGGCGATGCTCAGCCCCACGAAGGTCACGGAGATCGCAAAGACCAACGACAGGATCGTCACCGGGATGTTGTAGGCGCCCGCGCCTCCCGGTCCGTAGGCCAGCATCGCGATGAAATGCGTCGCCCAGATGCCGCAGCCGCTGACGGCGGCATCGAGGCCGAGCCAGGCCAGACGGCCGACGCCGTGCGTCGCGCGCGCCCGGTGGAACAGGCTGATGGCCGCCGCGCTGGCGAGCAGACACACCGCGCCGCCAAGCGCGACGAGCCGCCAATCGTGCTCTTCGGTGAAACAGTAGAGAATTTGATGCATCGCAGGCCTCTGATGGACCCGCACTTGACCCGATCAATATGGACAGGTGGTAACCGGCTACGCGCCTGTTGCGGCAATGGTGAACGGAAGATGTGTTCATTCACTCGGATTGTTCATCCTCGCGCGCCGGCGCACCGAGGCCGATCACGACGGCAGCGAGCAGCAGGACGGACGCGGACACGACCAGCGCTAGATGCAGGCCCGCCATGAACGACCCCTCCGCGGCCACCAGTGAGCCGAACAGCGCGACGCCGAGCACGCTGCCGGTCTGCCGCGTCGCGTTCAGAACGCCCGCCGCGATGCCGGAGCGCGCTTTGTCGACGCTGCCCAGCAAGGTCGAGGTCAGCGGCGGAACCAGCAGCCCAAGTCCGCCACTGATCGCGATCATCTGCGCGCAGATCGCCCAATAGCTGGTGTCGGCTTCGATCCACAGCAGGCCGAGACAGCCGACCGCCGACACGCTGGCACCGACGACGATGGTCGGGCACGGGCCGATGCGCTCGGCGAGGCGCGGCGCCAGCAGATTGACCGGCAGCACCGCCGCCATCATCGGCACGAAGGCGAGCCCGGTCCACCACGCCGACAGCCCGTTGATCCGCTGGAAGTACAGGCTGAGCACGAAGATCAGGCCGTAGATCGCGATGTTGACGAGCAGGCCGACCAGCGAGGTCAGCGCGAACAGCCGGTGGCCGAACAGCGACAGCGGCAGCATCGGCTGCGCCGCGCGGCTCTCGCGCCAGATGAAGAGCGCGGCGAGACCGGCGGCCCCGACGAAGGCTGCGATCACGACCGGATGATCCCACCCGAGCGCACCGCCTTCGATGATCGCGCCGGCCAGCGCCCCCAATGCCCCGATCGCAGCCAGCTGGCCGGGCAGGTCGATCTCGCGCGAGCGGGCCCGCGTGGTCTCGCTGGCGTATCGCCAGCTCAGCCACAGGCCGGCGAGCCCGATCGGCAGATTGACCAGGAAGATCGCGCGCCAGCCGACCAGCGTGATCAGCGCGCCGCCGACGAAGGGGCCCGCGGTGAGCGCAAGGCTCGCGCCGGCAGCCCAGACCGCGACGGCACGGCCGCGCGCGCGGTCGTCCGGATAGGCATGATTGAGCAGCGCGAGGGAATTCGGCACCAGGATCGCCGCCGCCAGCCCCTGCACCAGTCGCGCGCCGATCAGCACGGCGGCATTGGGCGACAGCGCGCAGGCGAGCGAAGCCGCGGTGAAGATGGCGAACCCCGCCATAAAGACGCGCTTGGCGCCGATGCGGTCGCCGAGCGCGCCTGCCGTCAGGATGAAGGCGGCAAACGCGATGGTGTAGGCGCTGACCACCCATTGCAGCTCGGCAACGCCGCCGCCGAGCGTCCGGCCCATCGCATCGAGCGCGGTGTTGACGATGGTGACGTCGAGCTGCACCACGCCGTAGCCGAGGCTCATCGCGGCGAGCGTGAGCGAGGTCGCAAGACGCGAACCGGCACGCGACGCGCCGGCTCCGTGGTCGAAGGTCTCATATTTGATGGTGCTCGCGCGCATGCTGCCACCTCGGTTGCAGCCCCATGCGGAATATACGCTTCTAGCCTGCCGCCATGCTTCGATAACGACCGAACGATGACGTAGTGCATGCATGCAAACGCCGCGCGGATCACCGCGCGGCGCCATGCTGGTCAAGCCTAAGCTTAGCTGGCCGCGCGCAGGTTCACCTTGCTCTCTGCGAGCTTGGTGAGCTTCTTGTCGGTCGCCTTCTCCTCCTCCAGCGTCTTGGCGAGCACGGTCGCGCAGTCGTTGCGGCCGAGCTGCTTGGCCCAGGCGATCAGGCTGCCGTAGCGTACGATCTCGTAATGTTCTGCGGCCTGCGCCGCGTTGATCAGGGCGGCGTCGAGCACCGCCTTGTCGGCGACTTCGCCGGCGGTCTCGTCGGCCTCCTCGATGATGCCGTCGATCGCCGGACAGTCGACCGCCTTCACGGGGACGCCGTGCATCTTGAACACTTCTTCGAGCCGCGCGACGTGCTGCTTGGTTTCTTCGAGGTGCGTCAAAAAGCCCTGCTTCAGCTGCGGATCGGTGGCCTTACTGGCCATCTTCGGCAGCGCCTTGGTCAGCTGCTGCTCGGCGTAATAGATGTCCTGGAGCTGATGCACGAACAGGTCGTTCATGGTTTTGATGTCTTTTGTGAACAGTCCCATCGTTCCGTCCTCTTCCGGTTTTGTGGAACACGAAGGCAGCGGCTTGCACGAAAAGCCGCTTATTCCACCATGTTCGGTTGCTGATGGGGCCCAACGAGCACGCGGTATCGACGTTCCAAAAAAGACCCGGCTGGCTTGCGCTGGAACAATGCGGACGGCGCCGGCATCTGAAATCATGTCGGCATACGAAACGCGCGGGGCCGAGCCGGTTTCACGACTCATATGCTTAACGCGCCGCCGATGTGAACCGCGTATGACAAAAGTGACCGGTCCGACGCAGAACCAATTGTTGTCAAGGGCTGCACAAGCCGGTGTTTTTGCCTTAAATGAGCTGGATCATGCCCAGCGATCGATGCCTGCTTTTGGCCGTGATCGTACCCGACTGGCCAATGTCTGGCCGGGTCGGTCTTGCCCCCCGCCGGGAGGATGAATGCACGGACTGCTGCCCGCGCTGAAACGCGGCTTCAAGAGATGGATCGGCTGGCGACGGCTCGGAGTTGCCGCGAGCATCTTCATTATCGCCTTCGCGATCACCTCGCTGGTGCGGACCCTCAAGGGCATCGATACCGGGGTCATCCTGACTGCGTTAACCGAGATTCCCCGCGGCAGCATCGGGCTGGCGGCGATCTGCGTGTTCTTCGCGTTCTGTACGCTGACCTTCTACGATTTTTTTGCACTGCGAACGATCGGCAAGAAGCACGTTCCGTACCGCATTGCGGCGCTCTCCAGCTTCACGTCCTATTCGATCGGCCACAACATCGGCGCCACGGTCTTCACCGGCGGCGCAATCCGCTTCCGGATCTATTCGGATTACGGGCTGAACGCGATCGACGTCGCCAAGATCTGCTTCCTGTCGGGCCTGACCTTCTGGCTCGGTAACATCTTCGTGCTCTCGATCGGCATGGCGATCCATCCGGATGCGGCGTCCTCGATGGACCAGCTCCCCTCCTCGATCAATCGGCTGATCGCGCTCGGCGGCCTTGCCTCGATCGGTGCCTATCTGGTCTGGCTCTGCATGGGCGAAAAGCGGCGCGAACTCGGCCAAAAGGGCTGGAAGGTCGTTTTGCCGTCGGCGCCGCTGACGCTGGTCCAGATCCTGATCGGTGTGGTCGATCTCGGCTTCTGCGCCACGGCGATGTACCTGCTGATGCCGGCCAATCCGCCGATCGACTTCATGTCGCTGGCCGTGGTGTTCATCCTGGCGACGCTGCTCGGCTTCGCCAGCCACGCCCCCGGCTCGATCGGCGTGTTCGATGCCGCCATGCTGCTGGCGCTGCCCGAATTCGGGCGCGAGCAGCTTCTGGCGACGCTGCTGGTGTTCCGCATCCTCTATTTCGTGATCCCGTTCGGCCTCGCCATCTCCATCATGGGCACGCGCGAGCTCTGGATGAACGTGGTCGAGCCCTGGCAGGAGCGGCGGCGGCTGGCGGAGGCCTGCGCGCAGGCCAATCTGCCCAAGCAGGTGACGCCGATGGAGCGCGAGCGGATACTGCGCCAGGCCAACAAGCGGTAGGCCACGATCTGGACCCGGAGGGGTTGCGGGCGGCGGAGCAATGCTCTCTTATTTCCGCCTCAACTTTGCCGTTGAAGACGCGGGCCATGATCCCTGTATTCCTTCGTACCCTCTCCGCAGGCGCCCTGTTGCTTGCCGGGATTCTGACGGCCATGCCGCCCGAGCGCGCGAGCGCTCAGGACGCCGGCGCCCTGCAGATCAATTGGGAGGTGCGTAACCGCTTCCGGCTGTTCCGCGAGGAGCGCGACTTCCTGCTCCATGTCGAGAACGCGCGCAACCGCAGCATCCTGGCGGCCGAGCAATCGCTGGAGCTCCAGAGCGAAGGCCGCGGGTGGGCCCGCAACATGGTCAATCGGCTCTGCATCGACCTCCAGGGCCGGGTCAACCAGCCCTGCACCCGCGACAACACCAAGGAAAACTACCTCACCCCGATCGATCACCCCGTCACCGTCCGTCTCGTTGGCGCGGTGCCGGTCGGCGCCACCTGCGCCTGGTCGTTCGACGACGGCGACGGGCCGCAGCAATCGACCTTCGACTGCGCCGAGCCGATCAATTTGCGCGTCCGCTACGGCAAGCAGACGGTCGCGACCGTCGACGTCTCCTCCGGCTCCGATCCGACCCAGCGCGTCCAGACCGAGATCCAGGTGCGTGACATCTTCGTCGCCGGCCTCGGGGACAGCATCGCGTCCGGCGAAGGCAATCCGGACCGGCCACTGGCGCTGTCGGACGAAGGTTTTTGCTTCCGCTCCTATCTGGGCACCGCCGGTGCGCAGTACTACCGGCCGAGCCGCCACGGCTTCAAAGGCGGCCGCGCCTGCGAGGCGCCGGACACGCTCGCCAACTGGCAGCGCTACAGCGCGCTCTGGTTCAACTCGCCCTGCCACCGCTCGCTCTACAGCTACCAGACGCGCACCGCCCTCGCACTCGCGGTGCGCTACACCCACATCGCAGTGACCTACCTGCCGCTCGCCTGCACCGGCGCCAGCATCGGTGACGGCCTGCTCGGCTCGCAGCGCGCCCGCGAATGCCCACCCGGCAAGACCGGTGTCTGCAACACCAGCGTGAACGCACAGGTCGCCGAGTTGCGCGAGGCGCTCACCGCGGCGAAGAAGCGCCAGCCCGATCGCACGCTCGACCTCGTGCTGCTCTCGGTCGGCGCCAACGACGTCTATTTCTCCGGCCTCGTCGCCGACGTGATCGTCGAGACCGCGACCGAGCGCGCGCTGTTCCGCCGCTCCGGCGTGATGGCGAGCGTCGACGATTCCCGCGATGCGCTGGCGCGCGAACTGCCGCAGAATTTCGTCAAGCTGCGCGAGGCGCTCAAGCCGCTGGTCGGCGGCGACCTTTCGCATGTCGTCTATGTCTCCTACGCCAACCCCGCGCTCGCCGACGGCGGCGTACCCTGCCGCGGCGGCCGGGCCGGCTTCGACATACATCCGGCCTTCAACGCCGATCCGCAGCGCCTTGCCCGCGTCTCGACCTTCGTCGATACCGAGTTCTTGCCGCAGCTGAAGGGGCTTGCCACCTGCAGCCGCGGCGCGCTGTGCCGCGATCCCGAAGCCGACCGCATGACCTTCGTCGATGCGCATCAGGCGGCGTTCGCCGATCACGGCTTCTGCGCCCATTCGGGCAACGACCCCGAATTCGACCGCAGCTGCTTTGCGGAGAACGGCCAGAGCTTCAATCCTGATATCGTGAGCGCGGCGAGCCAGCCGATGCTGTGCGGCCGCGGCGCCTCGGAATACCGCGCCTATCTGCCCCGCGCGCGCTGGATCCGTGACGCCAATGACAGCTATTTTGCCGCGATGACCTATCCGCAGGGATTGCCGGCGGCGAGCCAGCCGACCGACATTCACGACGCGACCTGGGGCGTGCTCTCCGCCGTCTATGGCGGCGCGGTGCATCCGAGCGCGGAAGGGCATGCGGCGATGGCGGATGCGGCGCTGCCGGCCGCGAGCGCGGTGCTCGGGCTCGATGCCGTGCCGCCGGGCGTCACGCGCGGATTTCTGCCGCAGCTGTTGCCGAGCGCGCAGCAGTAAAGGTCCATCCGACCTTTGGCGTAGCCCTTCGCCCCTTCCAAGAAGAGAAGCTTCAGCAGACAACCAAAACATGCTTTAGCCGAAAGGTACACTTCCCTGACTCGGCTGAGACGAGTACAACCTCTGATGAATAGGGATCGCGCCGAGGAACACGATCTATTGGGGGATTTCGGTGGCTCAACTTCTTCTACTTACTTCAATAGGAACGAAGCTCGTAAAGGGACTGGTCTCGTTATGGCTTGGCGATCGTGCAATAGCCAAATTAACATCAGATCTCACCTTCGACTTCTTTGAAAAATACACAAAGGACTTCTACGAGGCTCGCCGCGCCAAGCGCTTCTTTGAGGAGCTGGCTGACAGGATTTCCGGCGACTTAGCGAGCTTTCTTGAATCTGAACACAAAGCGCTTCCTAAGGGCGATGCGCTTCAAATCATGGAAAGCTCAATCGAAATCATTTCGACTGACGAATTTTATGATCTTTGCATCGCTGAACGATTATCTTTCGAGCGCATCCTAAAAGCCTGCTCCCCTCAGCTTGACGCTCAAGCCAAGAAGCGCCTTTTGAAGCGATCTGCTCAACTTTCGATTTTCCGTTTCTTGCTAATGGAATTCATCACGGTCCTGAGCTCTCTTCCTCAGTTTAATCGAGTGGCATTCCGAAAAATCCTCGAGGACACGGAAGTTATACTTGAGCGAATTGCACGTCTTCAATCGAAATTGGATGATGTCACGACGGCGGCAGACAACGAAATTCTCAAGAACGAGCATGTTTATCGCAGGAATTTCGCAAGGCGCTTCCGTAAGATTCAGCTATTCGGCATTGATTCTAGAGGGTTAGAGAAGAAATACGATCTTTCGATCGGTTACATCAGCCTGACGATATCGAGCCACCGCTCCTCAGAAGAGGCGTCCGGCCAAAATGTAGAGGACGTACTGGCCCGAAACGATATCTTAGATACTAGGTTTAACTTGCTTGTTGGGGCGCCTGGCTCCGGAAAAACTACCATACTCTCATGGCTGGCCATGAATGCTGCAGATCGCTCTCTGCCACCGCAGCTTACGGCCCTGCACTCTATGACGCCGGTATTCTTTGCTTTTCGAGAGTACGCCGACCGCCCCCTCCCACTTGGTCAGGATATTCTCGTAGCTCAGGTTGGGGCACTCGCAGACGCACTGGATCCCAAATGGATCCGACAACAATTGAAGGCTGGGAGCTTTCTGTTTCTTCTTGATGGCTTCGACGAAGTTACCGAACAACGAAGAAGCGTCATCACATCGTGGATTCTGGAACTAAGCAGAGCATTCCCAGAATCAAAGTTCTTCATAACTAGTCGCCCCTACGCGAGCGATTCAGTGGTTACTGAGATCGCATCGGAGCCTGACAATTTCAATGAGCTTCACGTTGAACCGATGGATATAGTCCAAATCAACGAGTTCGTGAAGCACTGGTACGATTGCATACACCTACGACGCAGAAGATCGTCAGCAGTTCGAGCGACTCCGGGCAGCTCGGGAGCGACTACAGGAGGCGCTCTCATCGAGCTCCAGTCTACGTTCGATATCCAGCAACCCGCTCTTATGCGCGCTCATATGTTTCGTAAACGCAGACCGGGAGGGATTCGTCCCGACTGCACGGGGCGAGCTTTACAACATTGCAGCAGAAGCCCTCCTAGAACGTCGAGAAAGGGAAAGGAACATTGCGTCTGACTTCAATCTAACAAAGCAGCAAAAATTCAAAATAGTGGGATTCGTAGCCGAATACTTCTTCGCGAGAAGATCAGTCCAATTGCCTCACGAAGCAGTAGCCGAGCAGCTGCGCATCTTCTTGCCGGCGCTAGGGTTAGAGGAAGGGAAGTCCAGTAACATTCTACGGTTCTTGACCGAGCGAAGCCAGATATTGCGGTCTCCCGACGAGGGGTTTGTCGATTTCTCCCACAAGACCTTCCAAGAATACTTTTATGCTCGTCGTATCGTTGATGCCAACTTGAGAGAGCTCGTCGCCTACGAGTTCTTCGTTCCAGATCGAGCGGAGGTTGTCCTTTTCGTTAGCGCGCTCGCCCCTTCGGAATTCGTGGAATACATTGTCGGGAAAGCCATGCTGCAGCTCGGCAAACCAAACACTTCCCAATTTAGAGATAGGGCAATCTTCCTACATTCCTGCGTTACGGAAGCAGCCGAGATGAATGTCGAACTGCGGAATTTCGTAGCCGCAAAACTTAGCATGGTGCTACCTCCCAAGACAGTAGAAGAGGCTGAAAATTTAGGTCTAGCCGGACGCAGCATCATAGAACCCCTGTCGAGATTTGCGGCGCCGCGCTTCAAGAAGAACTGGCCTCATTGCGCCGCCGCTCTCGTTGCTACAATGGACGAAGAGGCTTTTCCTGTCCTCGCGCGTTTTGCGACTTTAAACGACAAAGCCGTAGACGATGTCCTCCTCGGCGCGAAGCGATTCTTTGAGAGCAATCGGTACAACAAGGTCGTTTTATCGAATTGCTCGCACATCGACCGACTTTTAGTTCGCGACGCTTTTGATTTTGATCTTATGAATGCCCTTAAAGGCCTTTGCGAGATCGAGATTAAATCATACAACGAGAGCTTCGACAGCCTTACGCGCAAAGAGAGCGTTCGAACTCTGAAGCTCACTAGCGTCGATCCCCCGGATGGATTGGACTTTCTCGAGTATTTCCCCCATTTGACTAAGCTAGAGATCATAGAGTCACCTCATATCGACAACTTTCGAGGCGTTCGCTTCTGCCGCGAGTTAGAAGAGCTGAAGATCGAGACTGAGTCAGACATCACGAGCCTAGAGTTTTTGGCTGGGCTAGACCAACTCCGCATACTTGACGTCTCGGAGTGCATGGAGCTAACCGATGTACGCGCGATAAATGGTCTTAAGAAGATCAAAGACGTAACCTTACCGTACGCATCGCTTTATGAGCAATTGAGCCCACGGCTTAACAAGGTCGTCGAGTTGCTGGACAAAGACGCCGATAGTTATTTCTGACTATCAATTTTCAGATTGCTACCTGCGCGGGCTCCCTCAACGGTGCCGCCGCGCGCTATCGCGCCACGAATGCAAGTACATCGTGCGAAGACACGGAGAGCTGCGAATCAACGGCACCAGCTTCGCGACAACGGCAGCAGCTTACGTGGCGCAAACTCGCCTCTCACTCGTTCACCTGCCGTTTCATCAATCCAAAAACGGTATCGATCGATACCCCCTTGAACTTGGACACTTTGCCGCGCGCGCCTCTAGGAGTCGGATCGAGGAAACATTTCGACTTGAGGAGGCGCCTGATGAGCGCAGTGGTGTCCGCAGCGGACGTGAGGAGGTCTCGCGTCAGGCTGTTCATCGTGACCATGTTGTTCCTGGTCACCACCGTCAATTATGCCGACCGCGCCACGCTGTCGATCGCAGGCCCCGCGCTGTCCAAGGAGCTGCATCTCGATCCCGTCGCCATGGGCTGGATCTTCTCGGCGTTCGGCTGGTCCTATGTCGCGGCGCAGGTACCGGGCGGCTGGCTGCTCGACCGTTATGGCTCGCGTCTCGTCTATGCCTTCAGCATCATCATCTGGTCGCTGTTCACGCTGATGCAGGGCTGGGTCGGCTTCCTCAGCGCCGGCACGGCTGTTGTCGTGCTGTTCGCGCTCCGCCTCCTGGTCGGCGTCGCGGAAGCGCCCTCCTTCCCCGCCAACGCCCGCATCGTCGCGGCGTGGTTTCCGGGCAACGAGCGCGGCACCGCGTCGGCCTTCTTCAACTCGGGACAGTACTTCGCGACCGTGATCTTCGCGCCGCTGATGGGCTGGATCGCGCACGCCTATGGCTGGCGCTTCGTGTTCTTCGTGATGGGCGCGCTCGGCATCGTCATGGGCTTGGTCTGGCTCAAGACCATCTACGGCCCGAAGGAGCATCCTTCGATCAACGATGCCGAGTTCGACTACATCAAGGAAGGCGGCGCGCTGGTCGATCTCGACGCGCCCAAGGATGATCTGCCGCGCGCGCGTGCGCAAGAGGCCGGCTCCGGCTGGGACCACATCCGCCAGCTGCTCTCCAACCGCATGATGCTCGGCGTCTATCTCGGCCAGTATTGCATCAACACGCTGACCTATTTCTTCCTGACCTGGTTCCCCGTCTATCTGGTCAAGGAGCGCGGCCTGTCGATCCTGCAGGCCGGCTTCGTCGCGACGCTGCCGGCGCTGTGCGGCTTCATCGGCGGCGTGCTCGGCGGCATCATCTCCGATGCGATCCTGCGCCGGACCGGCTCGCTGACCATGGCGCGCAAGATCCCGATCGTCGGCGGCATGCTGCTGTCGATGTCGATCATCGCCTGCAACTATGTCGATGGACAGGCGCTGGTGGTCGGCTTCATGGCGCTCGCCTTCTTCGGCAAGGGCATCGGTGCGCTCGGCTGGGCGGTCGTCTCCGACACCTCGCCAAAGGAAGCCGGCGGCGTCTCCGGCGGCCTGTTCAACACCTTCGGCAATCTCTCCTCGATCACCACGCCGATCGTGATCGGCTACATCCTGGCCGCGACCGGCTCGTTCAACGGCGCGCTGGTGTTCGTGGGCCTCAACGCGCTGGTGGCGGCGTTCGCCTATCTCGTCATCGTCGGCAAGATAGAGCGGGTGACGCTCAAACGTTCCTCCTGAGGGCTCCCGACGGGAGCTTGACCAGGCAACTCAACGGCGGCCCAAAAGCCGCCGTCTTTGTTTTGGGGATGATCGATGCTAGAAGTACCGGGGAAACGCCTTATCCATCTAAGGCATGTATCGATGTTCGACCTCAACCAGCTCCGCTGTTTCGTCACGGTGGCGGAGGAATTGCATTTCGGCCGCGCCGCGACGCGGCTGAACATGACCCAGCCGCCGCTGTCCCGGCAGATCCAGGTGCTCGAGCACATCATCGATGCGCCGCTGCTGGAGCGCACCAGCCGCTCGGTGCGCCTCACCCCGGCGGGGCGCAGCTTTCTGCCGGAGGCGCGGCGCATCCTCAAGCTTGCCGAGAGCGCCTCGCAGGTCGCCCGCCGCATCGCGCTCGGCAAGACCGGCTCGCTGAAGATCGGCTTCACCGCAGCCGCGGCCTATGGCTTCCTGCCCGAACTGGTCGCGGCCTGCCGCGCAAAACTGCCCGAGGTCGACTTCTCGCTGAAGGAGATGGTGTCGGGCGACCAGTTCGAGGCGCTGACCTCGGGCCAGATCGACGCCGGCCTGCTCAGGCCGCCGATCGCGCGCCCCGAGCTCACCAGCCGCCGCGTCGTCGCCGAGCCCCTGCTCGCCGCGATCCCGAAGAAGCATCCGCTCGCCAATGCCGACAGCATCACCATCAAGGATTTCGACGACCAGCCCTTCGTGATGTATTCGCCCTATGAGAGCCGCTACTTCCACGATCTCCTGGTGGCGCTGTTCACCCGTGCCGACGTGCTGCCGCGCTACGTCCAGCATCTGAGCCAGATCCACTCGATCCTCGCCATGGTGCGCGCCGGCCTCGGCCTTGCCATCGTGCCGGCGGCGGCTGCGAGCCTGAAGATTTCCGACGTGCGCCTGCGCCCGCTGAAGCTGCGCACGCGCGTCCCCGTCGAGTTGTTCATGGTCTGGCGCCGCGACGACGAGAATCCGCTACTGTCGGCGCTCGTCAAAATCGCCGGCGAACTGGCCTCTGCGGAGCCCGCGGAAGATTGATGCTCATTTCGCATCGGTCGATATAGGCTTTGGCTTGGACCCGCATCGAACGGTCTCCTAAACCACGGCGCATGGACGCGCAGCCTTCTGCTTGCGTCCTCCACAACACGCAATGAGGGAGCCGCGCGCCCATGAGCAAGATGACCCCGCAGGAAATGGCCCAGAAGATCGGATCTGGCCTCCTGTCTTTCCCCGTCACGCCCTTCAAGGCTGACTACTCCTTCGACGAGGCGACCTATCGCGCCAACATGGACTGGCTGTGCGGCTATGATGTCGCAGGCCTGTTCGCCGCCGGCGGCACCGGCGAATTCTTCTCGCTGACGCCGACCGAGGTCCCTGAAGTCGTCAAGGTCGCGGTCGACGAGACCAAGGGCCGCGTGCCCGTGCTCGCCGGCACCGGCTATGGCACCGCGATCGCCCGCGAGATCGCAATCGGCGCGGAGAAGGCCGGCGCGGACGGCCTGCTGCTGCTGCCGCCCTACCTCACCCACTCCGAGCAGGAGGGCCTTGCCGCCCATGTCGAGGCGGTCTGCGCCGCCGTGAAAATCGGCGTCATCGTCTACAACCGCGACAACGCGATCCTGCAGCCCGACACGCTCGCGCGGCTTGCCGAGCGCTGCCCGAACCTCGTCGGTTACAAGGACGGCATCGGCGACATCGAGCTGATGACCCGCGTCTACACCAAGCTCGGCGATCGTCTCACCTATGTCGGCGGCCTGCCGACCGCCGAGACCTTCGCGCTGCCCTATCTCGACATGGGCGTGACGACCTATTCCTCGGCCGTGTTCAATTTCGTGCCGGAATTCGCCACCAACTTCTACGCCGCGGTGCGCAAGCGCGACCATGCCACGATCCAGGCCGGGCTGAAGGACTTCATCCTGCCGCTGATCGCGATCCGCAACCGCAAGAAGGGCTATGCCGTCTCGATCATCAAAGCCGGCATGAAGGTGATCGGCCGCGACTCCGGCCCGGTCCGCCCGCCGCTTACCGACCTCACCGAGCAGGAGATCGCCGAGGTGACCGCGCTGGTGAAGAATCTGCCCGCCATCCGATCGACACAACAGGCGGCAGAATAGGGCGGCAACAGCGAGGAGCGAGCGATGGCCGTGACCGATATCTCTGGCGCCCCTGTCGTCACGGCGATGCGGGTGATTCCGGTCGCGGGCCGCGACAGCATGCTCCTCAATCTGAGCGGCGCGCATGCGCCATTCTTCACCCGCAACATCGTCATCCTCACCGACAATGCCGGCCACACCGGCGTCGGCGAGGTGCCGGGCGGGCAGAAGATCTGGCAGACGCTGCAGGACGCGCGCGATCTCGTGATCGGCAAGACCGTCGGCGCGCTCAACAACATCCTCGCCGACGTCCGCACCGCCTTCGCCGACCGCGACGCCGGCGGCCGCGGCAAGCAGACTTTCGATCTTCGCGTCATGATCCACGCGGTCACCGCGATCGAATCCGCACTGCTTGATCTGCTTGGCCAGCATCTCAACTTGCCCGTCGCCGCGCTGCTCGGCGAAGGCCAGCAACGCAATAGCGTCGAGACGCTCGGCTATCTCTTCTTCGTCGGCGACCGGCGCAAGTCGAAGCTGAACTACGTCCAGGGCGAGACCGGCAAGGCGGAATGGTTCAATCTCCGCCATCAGGAGGCGATGACCCCGGAGACCGTGGTGCGGCTCGCGGAAGCCACCCACGACCATTACGGCTTCGCCGACTTCAAGCTGAAAGGCGGCGTGCTGCGCGGCGAGCAGGAGATCGAGGCCGTCACCGCGATCGCAAAGCGCTTCCCGAACGCGCGCGTGACGCTCGATCCCAATGGCGCCTGGTCGCTCGACGAGGCGATCCGCCTATGCAAGGACATGCACGGCATCCTCGCCTATGCCGAGGACCCCTGCGGCGCCGAGGCCGGCTTTTCCGGCCGCGAGATCATGGCCGAGTTCCGCCGCGCCACCGGCCTGCCGACCGCGACCAACATGATCGCCACCGACTGGCGGCAGCTCTCCCATGCGCTGCGTCTCGGCGCGGTGGACATTCCGCTCGCCGATCCCCATTTCTGGACCATGCAGGGCTCGGTGCGGGTGGCGCAGACCTGCCGTGACAACGGCCTGACCTGGGGCTCGCACTCCAACAACCATTTCGACATTTCGCTGGCCATGTTCACCCATGTCGGCGCCGCCGCCCCCGGCAAGGTCACTGCGATCGACACCCATTGGATCTGGCAGGACGGCCAGGCGCTCACCAAAGAGCCGCTCCAGATCAAGGGCGGCAAGATTGCCGTCCCTGATAGCCCGGGCCTGGGCATCGAAATCGACAGGGCCGCCATCGACGCGGCGCATGACCTCTACAAGCAGCATGGACTCGGTGCCCGCGATGACGCTATTGCCATGCAGGACCTGATCCCCGGCTGGACCTTTGACGACAAGCGTCCGTGCCTCGTGCGTTAGACAAACTTCAGGCATGATCCCGGAAAAGTGGGCACCGGTTTTCCGATAGGGATCATGCCCCTTAAACGACTTGGAGGAATGAGATGACTGCGATCCTGAAGAACTTCATCGGCGGCGAATGGGTCGATGGCTCCGGCGTCACCAGGAACATCAACCCCTCCAACACCAACGACGTTGTCGGCGAATACGCCAAGGCCGACAAGGCGCAGACCGAGAAGGCCATTGCAGCCGCCAAGGCCGCCTTCCCCGCCTGGGCGCAGTCGACGCCGCAGGTTCGCTATGACGCATTGAACAAGATTTCCCTCGAGATCCTCGCCCGCAAGGAAGAGCTCGGCCGCCTGCTCGCGCGCGAGGAGGGCAAGACGCTCCCCGAGGGCATCGGCGAGGTCGCGCGTGCCGGCCAGATCTTTGCGTTCTTCGCCGGCGAGGCGTTGCGCCTGATCGGCGAGAAGGGCGCCTCCGTGCGTCCCGGCCTCGACGTCGAGCTCACCCGTGAGCCGGTCGGCGTCGTCGGCATGATCACGCCCTGGAATTTCCCGATCGCGATCCCGGCCTGGAAGATCGCGCCCGCGCTCTGCTACGGCAACACCGTGGTATTCAAGCCGGCCGAGCTGGTGCCGGGCTCGGGTCACGCGCTGGCCGAAATCATCACCCGCTCCGGCATTCCCGCCGGCGTGTTCAACCTCGTGGTCGGCTCCGGCTCGGTGGTCGGCCAGACCCTGCTCGACCACCCCGACGTCGCGGCGATCTCCTTCACGGGCTCGGTGCAGACCGGACGCAAGATCGCGCAGGCCTGCGTGCTCTCGAACCCGATGAAGAAGTTCCAGCTGGAGATGGGCGGCAAGAATCCGCTGGTCGTGCTCGACGACGCCGACCTCAAGACCGCCGTCGAGGTCGCCGTCAACGGTGCCTATTTCTCCACCGGCCAGCGCTGCACCGCCTCCTCCCGCCTGATCGTCACCGAAGGCATTCACGACCAATTCGTCGCGGCGGTGGCCGAGCGCCTGAACGGCCTGTCGGTCGACGACGCGCTCAAGGCCGGCGTGCATATCGGCCCCGTCGTGGACCAGAGCCAGCTCGACCAGGACCTGCGCTACATCAAGATCGGCCAGGACGAGGGTGCGAAGCTGTCGTTCGGCGGCGAGTTGCTCAAGCGCGAGAACCCCGGCCACTACCTGCAGCCGGCGCTGTTCACCGAAGCCAACAACAACATGCGCATCGCGCGTGAGGAGATCTTTGGCCCGGTCGCCGCCGTCATCCGCGCCAAGAACTACGAAGAGGCGCTGGCGATCTCCAACGACACCGAGTTCGGCCTCGCCTCCGGCATCTGCACCACCAGCCTGAAATACGCCTCGCACTATAAGCGCAACAGCGAGTCCGGCATGGTGATGGTCAACCTGCCGACCGCCGGCGTCGACTATCACGTGCCGTTCGGCGGCCGGAAGGGCTCGAGCTACGGCGCCCGCGAGCAGGGCTCCTACGCGCGCGAGTTCTACACGACGGTGAAGACGGCTTATACGTTCCCGGGCTGACCACCGGGAAGATATCGTAGGGTGGGCAAAGCGAAGCGTGCCCACCGCTTACGTTCGGTATGAAGCATGGTGGGCACGGCGCGTTGCGCCTTTGCCCACCCTACGGCTTCGGAGGCAAGCGCAGATGGACCAGGACGTCGCAGCGAAAGAGCAGCCCCGCTACATCAAGCTCAACGAGCGCGACAATGTCGCGATCGTGGTCAATGATTTCGGGCTTCCCGCCGGCTCCCGCTTTGCCAGCGGCCTGACACTGCGCGCCTTCGTGCCGCAGGGGCACAAGACGGCGCTGGTCGACATCGCGCAAGATCAGCCGATCGTCCGCTACGGCGAGATCATCGGCTACGCGCTGTCGCCGATCCTGGCCGGCGAATGGGTCGACGAGGCACGCATTCGCATGCCGGATGCCCCCGACCTCGACAAGCTCGAGATCTCGACCGCCGTCCCCGCCCCGCTGCCGCCGCTCGAAGGGTTCACCTTCGAAGGCTATCGCAATCCGGACGGCTCGGTCGGCACCAAGAACATCCTCGGCATCTCCTCCTCCGTGCAATGCGTCAAGGGCACGATGGAATATGCAGTGAAGCGCATCCGCGCCGAGCTGCTGCCGAAGTACCCGAATGTCGACGACGTCGTTCCGCTGACCCATGCCTATGGCTGCGGCGTCGCCATCACCGCACCAGACGCAGTGATTCCGATCCGCACGCTGCAGAACATCGCGCTCAACCCGAATTTCGGCGGCGAGATCCTCGTCGTCGGCCTCGGCTGCGAGAAGCTCGCACCGGAGCGGCTGGTGCCGGAAGGCGTCAGCGATGCCATCGTGCGCATGCAGGACGAAGCCTTCGACGGCTTCGGCGCCATCGTCGATGCGATCATGACGCAGGCGGAGGCGCGGCTGAAAATTCTCAACAAGCGCACCCGAGAGACCTGCCCGGCCTCCGATCTCGTCATCGGCCTGCAATGCGGCGGCAGCGACGCCTTCTCCGGCGTCACCGCCAATCCCGCCGTCGGCTTCGCCGCCGACCTGCTGGTGCGTGCCGGCGCCACCGTGATGTTCTCGGAAGTGACCGAGGTGCGCGACGCCATCCAGCTGCTCACGCGACGCGCCATCAACGAGGACGTCGGCCGCGCACTGGTGCGCGAGATGGCCTGGTACGATTCCTATCTCGCGCGAGGCGGTGCCGATCGCAGCGCCAACACCACGCCCGGCAACAAGAAGGGCGGCCTCGCCAACATCGTCGAGAAGTCACTGGGCTCGATCGTCAAGTCCGGCTCGAGCGCAATCACCGGCGTGCTCTCCCCCGGCGAGAAGGCGACGCAGAAGGGCATGCTGTTCGCGGCAACCCCCGCCTCCGACTTCATCTGCGGCACGCTTCAGCTCGCCTCCGGCATGACGTTGCAGGTGTTCACCACCGGCCGCGGCACTCCCTACGGCCTTGCGGCCGCGCCCGTCATCAAGGTCGCGACCCGCAGCGAGCTGGCGCGGCGCTGGAAAGACCTGATCGACTTCGACGCAGGCCGCATCGCCACCGGCGAGAAGACCATCGAGGAGACCGGTTGGGACCTGTTCCGCCTGATCCTCGATGTCGCCTCCGGCCGCACCAAGCCATGGTCGGACCGCTGGGGCATCCACAACGATCTGACGCTGTTCAATCCCGCGCCGGTGACCTGAGGCCGCCAGCCGGCTTCACTGACCACCGATCAGATGCATGTCGTCCAGCGTGACGGGCAGGCTGCGCGTGATGAGGTCCGCAATCGCCGCGCGCAGCCGTTCGCTCGAAGCCGGACCGTCAAAGTTCCCTTCCACCGGCCAGCTCGGGCCGGCGATCCCTATGGTCCCGGTGTTGTCGAGCGGCGCGGCCGCCCTCTTCTCGATCACGTCGAACGTCTTGCCGTCGATGACGCGGACCTCGTACAGCGCGTGGATCAGGCCGTAGTCCGCAAGCAGCGTCCGGTATTCGGCGATCCCGACCCCCTCGACGTTACGACCGTTTCCGAGTTTCGATTTCGCGCGGGTAATGACGATGTACGCATCCAGTCCCTGGGGCGTGACGTCGGTGCGAACCAGCTCCTTGAACGGATCGCTCCGCAGCAGATTGACGGGCGTGACCGCCGAATCTCTGACAGCAGCGAAGGCGGCGCGGGTGTAGTTGACGGCCTGAACGCGATAGCGTCCGCCTAGCAGCCGGGTGACCTGCTGGACGATCAGCTCATCCAGCCCCCATGCACTGATCGAGGCGCTTTGCCCGGTGGAGCCGAGCTTGGTAAGGCCTGCCTGTGAAAGGCTCATCTCTTCGCCGATGGCGGAGACGATGCCCACCGTCTTGATCGCCTGGAGCCGGCTCGCCCGCGTCTCGAACGCCGCCGCGGCGCCGAGGGCGACGCAAGCGGCTGCGAGGCCAATCCATAGAAAAGCAGTGCGACGCATGGTGACCTATCGGATCCTGAAATCGAACGAATACGACGCGCCGAGACCGACGGTGGTCTGGTTCGACGATCCCCGCAGCTTCACCAGCGGACTGTCCGCGGCATCGCCGAGCAGCTTCTCGTATTCGACATAGGCATGGACCTCCCACTGCGGATTGATGCGATAGGAGACCTGGCTGCCGAAGCCGACCGAGTGCGCGCCGCCTTTGGCATTGTATGTCGGCAATCCCGACGCCAGCGCCTGCGCGGCGTCGACGCCGAAATAGGGAGCGGTCGCCTTGGTGCTTTTCCAGGTGAAGCGCGGGCCGGCCGAGATCGTCAACCTCTGAATCAGCGGCACGATGACGTCGGCAGAGATGTCGGCGACGGTGCCGGTATGGCCGCCCACGCCCTGGCGCAATTCGCTGCGCAGGCGGAGCCAGTCGACCGGATAATATTCGACGAAGCCGCCGAGCTCGTAGGCGGCCTTGACGTCGCCAAGGCCGGTCAGCTCGGCATATTTGTCGGCCTTGCGCGAGGCGACGTATTTGAACGCAGGCCCTGCGCGAAAATTGCCGACGTCGAGCAGCGCGATGCTGGCGCTGTCGCGCGGCCCGCGAAACTGGTCGATCGATCCGGCGCGGCGAATGGAGAAGATCGGGATCGGCATGAACCTGCCGTTCTTCGATCCGACGAAGTCAGGCATGTACTCGCCGCCGATGCCGACCATGACCGTCCAGTTTCCAGAAGGCGAAGGCAGCATCGGCAGCTCGAATGGCGGCGCCGGCAGCGTGAACGCGGTCTGCGCCGATGCGGATTGAGGGATCGCCATGATCGCGCCGATTGCGGCGAGCAAGGTGGCCGTGAGCCTCACATTCACCGTGAGGCGAAGAGCGGCGTCGTCAAAATGCTTCATTACAGGGCCCCGGACCGGCCATCCTGGCCTGGTCGACTCGTGTGGTTGGAGCTCCAGTATGTGGTCCGGCAAAATTGCCCCAAGATTGCAAGGCGAGAACCGCCGCCCCACCATGCTCCCGGCGCGCACGTGGCGGCGGCCGCCGAACCAACATTGCCCGAACATTGCCGCGCGGCGCTCACGCCGCCAAACTTTGACCGCCGGTGCCGGCCAGCGCCGTCACCGCTGCCTTTTATTCGCCAAGCTCGCTGCCTTTATGGGAACCCTGCGCAGGAGCCGAAACGCCAGACTTCGGCCAGGGAGCGTCACGCTCGGGGTTTTGTTGCCCAGCAGAGTCAAGGACGACCCGCGTGCGTTCCCTCGTAATCGAAGACGAACCGCAGATCGGCGCCTATGTCAGCCGCCTGCTCGGGCAATTGCACGGGATCGTCGATCTCGTCGGCTCGATTGCCGATGCCCGCCAGGCGCTGGACAACTTCAAATATGATCTCGCGATCGTCGACCGCATGCTGCCCGACGGCGATGCGCTCCAGGTGGTCACGGCGCTGAGCCGATCGCCGGAACGCCCCGCCATCATCATGTTGACCTCCAAGGACGCCAAGGAGGATGTCGTCGATGGCCTCAATAGCGGCGCCGACGATTATCTCGGCAAGCCGTTCGAGCCGCAGGAGCTGATCGCGCGGGTGCGCGCGGTGCTGCGGCGACCCCGGCTGCTCGCCCCTTCGGTGCTGTCGCTCGGCAATGTGGAGCTGCATCTCGGCAGCAACGAGGCGGTGGTTGCCGACACCAAGATCCTGCTGCGGCGGCGCGAGGCGCTGATCTTGGGCGCGCTCCTGATGCGACGCGACCGCGTCATCACCCGCGCCGCCCTGATCGAAGAGATCTATGGCTTCGACGACGAGATCGAATCCAACACGCTGGAAGCTCAGGTCTCGCGGCTGAGGAAGAAATTGCTCGAGCTCGGCGGCGATGTCGAGATCCGCAGCATGCGAGGCATCGGCTACATCCTGCGGCTGGCAACGCCGCGATGACGTCGATCGCCCGAACGTTTGCGCTGTCGCTCGGCATCGCCGCGACAATGATCTTCCTGATCATGGTCGCGATCTTCGTCTCGAGGTACCCGCTGGAGGAACGCGAGTTCAGGGCCTGCCGGGTCGTCGCCGCTGTTCTCGATCGCGCTACCGAGATCGATGGGCGAAACCTGACGATACGCCCGACTTCCGCACTCGCGGAGTTGAAGGCCGACAGCCCGAAACTCTGGTACGTCGTGTCCGCAGGCGACATGGTCAGCGAGTACGGCAGCGAACGCCGGCCGGCCCTCCCCTTCGCCTTTCCCTATCACGGGCCTGTCGGCTCATCGGTCTTCAACACACTCGACCAGAAGAGCACCTTCTGCCTCGCCGTCGCGCAAAGGGGCTCATTGCAGCTCGCGATGATGGTCGGCGAGCCTCAGGTCCGCTTCGGACGAATGGCCGGGAACTTCCTCGTCAACAGGATTTTTTCGATCATCCTGGTGGCGCTGGCCTTTGCGGCGACCGTCGCCGTCGGTTCAGCGCTTGCTGCACGTTTCGTCTCGCGCGGGATCGAACGGGTGGCGCTTCGCGCGCTCGCGATCGACCCGTCGGCACCGCAAGGTCTGATCTCCCTGTCCGAGGTCCCTCGCGAATTGAAGCCGTTGGTCGAGGCGCTGAACCGCGCCTTCGGCGAGATCGATGCCTATATCAGGATGCAGCGCCGCTTCCTCGGCAATGCCGCCCACCAACTTCGCACGCCGCTGACGCTGCTGCGCGCGAAGGTCGAGGACGTGTCCGAGCCGGCCCTGAAGGTCGAGCTGGTGCGCGACATCAGGCGCCTGACGTCGCTGGTCTCCGCCATGCTGGACCTGGCGCGGCTGCAAAATCATGCGATCGAAAAACGGCCGATCGATCTCGCCCAGATCACTCTGGACGTGCTGGCCGATTTCGGCCCCTCGGCACTGGACGCCGGCATCGAGCTCGCGCTGGAACAGGCCGAGAAAGGTCCGCTCCTTGTGCAGGGCGTGGATGCCGCGATTCGCAGCGCGCTTGCCAATCTCGTCGGCAACGCGCTCATCCACGCCCATGGCGCGCGACGCATCGTCGCCACGCTCGGCCGCGACGGCGTCTCGATCGACGACGACGGCGCGGGCCTGCCCGATGGCGCGGAACACAAACTGCTCGAGCCGTTTCAGACCGGCAACACCGCCGGCGACGGCACGGGCCTCGGCTTGTCGATCGTCCGCGAGATCATGGCGGCCCACGGCGGCGAACTGATCATCTCGTCGTCACCCGGCCGCGGCACGAGCATGAGCCTGCGTTTTCCGGTGACCGCCGCGCCGACCATATCTGCGCATCTGGAGTTGCAGACAAGCTAGCTGCGAGCTGCTTCGATCGATGCGGCGAAACCGTCCGGAAACATTGGCGCCAAAAACTTCTTCCTCGTTTCGTCGTTGCGCATCAAGCAATCAATATGTTCGTCGACGGCCACGGGAATGTTCTCTCACAAGCGAACCTGGCCCGGCATCGCCACGACCAAACCTCCGATTGACACCTTCAACGGAGATTTTCCAATGCGTGTTCTCACAATGATTGCCGTCGCCAGTGCCGCGATTGCGAGCTCGACCGGTGCTTTCGCCAGTGAGCTTCCCTCTTACGAAGTGAAGTCGCTGCCGATCTCGGCGACGCAGGTGCAGGTGCTCGGCGGCGCCGGCGTCGAGGAGCAGTCGACCGCGCCGGCGATGACCGTCGCCGGCATGCCCGCCTCGCCCGCACAGGTCTCGGTGTTGTCGCCGCGCGTGAAGCAGCTTGCGAGCGCCGGCTCGGGAAGCGAAGCGCGCTAAGCCTCCCCTTCGCCTTCGGCGCCTGCATCTGATGCGGGCGCCGTCAGCGTTTTCAGGTCATGCTGCCCGGCATGAAACAGCGTACCCGCGGATGGCCGTCGATATAGTGCTTCCACACCATGGTGCGACCGATCTTGTTCGGCACGGTGATGACGGCACCGTCGGGCACCACGACCCACTCGTTGTCGATGCGGACGCGGAAGCGGCCGTGATCGGACTCCCAATCGACGTCGGCAATGACGTAGCCGTCCGCATCCGTGCAGCATTGCCCGTATTCGCTGTACAGGCTCTCGAACCAGGGCTTCAACGGCGAGTTGGCATAGCGTCCGTCATCGCGCGCCTGCGCCGATGTCGTCACGAGCGCGGCGAGGCCCAGCAAGGGCGCCGCATACAATCTTGCAGGTCGCAATCTTGCAAGTCGCAATCTTGGAGGTCGCATATCGTCTCCGCGGGTCGACGTGATCGCCGCGTGGGACAACGCACGCCGCCCGCCTTCCGCAGCTTGCGCGAAAGGCGCGGAGGGCAGCGACTCATTCCCCCAGCAGCTCTGCGGATAGCTATGCAAATCCGGCGCCAGCATGCATTCCGGGCAACTACTGGAGCGGGCCCGCGGCGCATTGGTCTTTCGGCGGATATGGCCGCCGCCGACTCTCCGTCGTCCCGCCTGCGCGAGGAATAACGACGATGTGTGGAGCTACTGCCGATCAGGCGGCCCAGCGCACGACGGACACCCTTACTGCTTGGGCGCCGGCGCCATCATCGTTCCGCCACTCTTCTTCGTCGGCGCCGGCGGCTTGGTGGCCGCAGCCTGCGCGGGCAGATATTTTGCGACGATGGCGGGATCGACCTGGGCGATGTTGGTGTCAGGCAGGCGCGTCCAGGCCTCGTCCTTGCCGAGCAGCGCGATGCCGAGATAGCCGCGCAGGGTCAGGGTCTGGCCATCAGGACTGACCTTCATGTTGGCCTTCCAGATCTGGCCGTCGCGCGGATTGAGAACGTTGCCGCCTTCGTACTTCAATCCTTCGCGCTTCATGTTGCGGACGAAGGAGATGCCGAGCACCGGTGCGTTCTTGCGATCGTCGGTGCACTTGGCGCAGATCTCGTTCGGATCATCGCCGGGCCGCGGGAAGGTCTTTGCGATCACGCCTTCGAAGATGCCGTTATGGTCGATAAAGAGGAACCATCCGACCGTCTTGCCGTCCTCGACCTTCTGCCAGAGGCCCGCCGCCGTGGGCTCGGCGATTTGTGCCGCAGACGGCGTCACCGTCGCGAGCGACAATGCGAGCGCGAGGAAGGGGAGCAGCCGAGAGCTGGAAAAAATCCGCATTAGGTCACCTTGTTATTCCACGACCGGAATGGCCGCAGACTACGGCGATTTCGCGAACGGTTCCAGCGCCAGAAACATGGGGCATCCCCTCCCCACCCCGCCGCCGTCAGTTGACACCGAGCTTCTTTTGCAGGCTGGAGGACGAGGTCGTGTACTGGAACACGAGCCGCTTCTCCGGATAGACGTAGCGATGGGCTTTTTGCGACATCAGCGCGCCCTCGTGGAAGCCGCACAGGATCAGCTTGATCTTGCCGGGATAAGTGTTGATGTCGCCGATCGCGAAGATGCCGGGAACATTGGTCTCGAATGCGGACGTCTCGACCGGCACCAGATTGTTCTCCAGCGCAATGCCCCAGTTCGCGACCGGGCCGAGCTTCATGGTCAGCCCGAAGAACGGCAGCATGGTATCGCAGACGACTTCCGTGACGCTGTTGTCGTTGCCCTTGATGGTGGCGCCCGTGAGCTTGCCCTCGGTGCCTGAGAGAGCGGTGACCTGGCCGAGCCGGAGATCCATCTTGCCGCCGGCGACCAGCGCGCGCATCTGCTCGACGCTGTGGGGCGCGGCGCGAAATTCGTCACGCCGGTGCAACAGCGTGATGCGCTTCGCGATCGGATGCAGATTGAGCGTCCAGTCGAGCGCGGAATCGCCGCCGCCGACGACCAGCACGTTCTTGTCACGGAACGTCTCCATCTTGCGCACGGCGTAATGGACTGAAGTGCCTTCATAGGCCTCGATGCCCGGCACCGGCGGACGCTTGGGCTGGAACGAGCCGCCGCCGGCCGCGATCACCAGCACCTTGCATTCGAACACCTTGCCCGCGTCGGTGATGCAACGAAAGGCGGGATCGCCGATCTTCTCCACGGTCTCGACCATCTCGCCGAGATGGAAGGTCGGATGGAACGGCTTGATCTGCTCCATCAACGCGTCGGTGAGGCCCTGCCCCGAAACCTGCGGAATGCCGGGAATGTCGTAGATCGGCTTTTCCGGATAGAGCTCGGCGCACTGGCCGCCGACCTTGTCGAGGATGTCGACGAAATGCGTCTTCATGTCGAGAAGGCCAAGCTCGAAGGCGGCGAACAGACCGCACGGGCCGGCGCCAATAATCAGCACATCGGTTTTGATCACGTCGCTCATGTCGTCTCTTTATCGGTCGTTATCGGTTGGACGGCGCCCGGCGGGCAGAGGTGACCCTGCCTGTCTAGCCAACGGGGATGGATCAGGGAAGGCATAAAAGCGGGAGCGCCCCGCAGCCGCGCCCACTTGCCGGGTCAGGATAACTGGGTTGTAACGAGGATGGATATGACGGAGATCAATCGGTGAACGCACCAAGCCGCCTCGACACGACGCCGCGTCTGGAGGACTTCCCCTTCCGCCTCAGCGACAATGTCCGCTTTGGCGATCTCGACCCCAACCAGCACGTCAACAACGCTGTCTACGCCACCTATTTCGAGACCGGCCGCGTCACGCTGATGAAGCTTCCCCAGTACGGTCTGACCCCGCCGGGCCTCGCCTGGATCATGGTGCGGCTCGACATGCATTTCCGCGCCGAACTGCACTGGCCAAACACGATCGAGCTCGGCCTCGGCGTAGTGAAGCTCGGACGGACGTCAGTGACCTTCGAGCAGGTCGTGTTCTCGGAGGGAAAATGCATCGCCTCGGCGAATTCGGTCGGCGTCTTGCTCGACGAGGCGACGCGCCGGCCGGCCCCGCTGACCGCGGAGGTGATCGAGAAATTCAGACCCTGGCACAAGCGCGGCATCGAAGTCGCGCCGCCGAGCGCTTCGTAAATCGCAAGAAGGAGCAGGCTTGAAAGATCAGGCCTGGCGTTCCGGTGTCGTCACGACGAGACCGTCGAGATCGTCGGAGACCTTGATCTGGCAGGACAGGCGCGAATTCGGGCGCACATCGAAGCCGAAATCGAGCATGTCCTCTTCCATCGGCGTCGGGCTGCCGACCTTCTCACGCCAGGCTTCGTCGACATAGACATGGCAGGTCGCGCAGGCGCAGGCGCCGCCGCATTCGGCCTCGACGCCGGGAATGCTGTTGCGGATCGCGGCTTCCATCACGGTTGCGCCGTTCTCGATTTCCACCGTGCGGGTTTCGCCCTTGTGGTCGACAAAGTGAATCTTGGCCATGTGTGCTCGTGCTGCCGCGGTGCTGGGAATGAAGGAGGGTCCGGGCTGTCCTATAACGGGTCGATCAGCCCGGCGCCATAGGGTTTTCAGCCGAAGTGAATCCCGCTTTGCGGGAAGAAAACGCGTCAAAACAAGAGACTAGAGTCCGGCTCGGCCGCGTGGCCTCAAGGCTTCAGCATCGCCTCGATGGCGGCACGGGCCTCGGTCACTGCCTCCTTCAGCGCGGCGAGGGCGTGGCGCTGGTCATGGCCGGTCTGGACCGCGATCTCCAGGCTTGCTGCGGCATCAGCCACCGCAAAGGCGCCGACCCCGCGGGCCGAGCCCTTGAGCTTGTGGGCCAATGCGCCGGCCTCGGCCGGCAGCGCCGCCATCGCCGCGATCAGGCGGACAGCCTGCTCGGCGAACATGGCGAGCACTTCCTGTTCCAGATCCGCATCGCCGAGCGTCATCCGGGAGAGATGGTCGAGGTCGAGCGGGCTGTCGATGGGTGCAAGCGGGGGCGAGGGCATCCAGTCCATCCGTTGCAGTTCAGGCGTCATGGCGCAGGCCCCGGCATCGCGCGACGGTTCCGCCGGTTCGGCGGTGAGTTCGCCTCACCCAAGCATGGAAATGGTTAACGAAATGTTGGGGGTCTTGAACGCAGTTCCGCCGGATTATTGACGAAAAGTTGCCGCAATCGGCCGAGTCCAGTGGAGAATTGCATTTATTGCTAAGGCGTTACGGCGCGATCCTGTTAACGATGATTAAGATTGTCTTAATCGCGGGCATTTCATTCGCGACGCTCTGCCAATAGGATGTTGCGGAAATTGGCGGACAAGCCGTCCGGGTGGGGACGGCTCGGAGATCCGCGCAAGCGGCATGATCCGGTCTGTGGGCTTGCGTAGCGCGCAGGGCTCGCGGGGGGACGCGTACAAGTAACGAGGGCTCGGACTGAACATGGCGAACACTCCGAAAAAGGTCAAAGACCCCACAGAAGTTGCGCTTTCTGCGATCCAGGAAGCCCTGAACATCAGCGACACGGCTGCCGACACCAGCCGCAACGCCGCGATGCGCAACGAAACCGCGCCTTCGGTGGCGCCGCCGCCCCCGATCTTCGACGAGCCGAGCTTCGAGCCGCGCCCTGCCGCCAACGAACGCTCGACCGTGTTCGACCCGGTCGAGGAGCCGCGCTCTTCGCGCCGCGCCGCCAATGACGACCGCGAGACCATCGGCCAGTTGCTCCAGGCGCTTCAGAAGGGCCGCCCTGCCCGCAGCGTCTACACCTTCGCCACCATCTTCGCCGGCGTCTGGCTCGCCGCCTGCGCCGCGCTGACGTTCGGCTTCCTGCCCTCGATCCAGGCCGCCATGGGCCAGAGCGGCGGCGTGCTCGTCATCGCCGGCCTGATCGCGATGTTCTTCGCGCCGATCATGCTGTTCTACTTCCTTGCGAGCCTCGTCTGGCGCGGCCAGGAAATGCGCATGATCGCGCAGGCGATGGCGCAGGTCGCGATCCGCTTCTCCGAGCCCGAGGGCTCGGCCTCCGATTCCATGGTCACCGTCGGCCAGGCCATCCGCCGCGAGGTCGCGGCGATGGGCGACGGCATCGAGCGCGCCATCGCGCGCGCCGGCGAGCTCGAGACGCTGGTCGCCAACGAGGTCGCCGCGCTCGAACGCGCCTATTCCGACAACGAAGTGCGCATCCGCGCCCTGCTCCAGGACATCGCCCATCAGCGCGACAATCTGGTCGGCCAGGCCGAGCAGGTCCGCAGCGCCATCTCCGGCGTGCAGATCGATTTGCGCCACGACATCGCGCTGATCTCTGATGCGATCGCCTCGCGTGTCGACGAGGTCGCCAAGTCCATCACCGGCGCGCTGGAAGAGCGCGGCGCGCACATCACCAGCGCGCTGAGCAATGCCGGCGACAACATGATCCTGGCGCTCGGCGAGCGCGGCGGCGACCTGCTCGACCGTCTCGAGGAAGCCAGCAACGAGACCACGCGCGCCGTGCTCGATGCCAGCGAGCGGCTGACCACCAGCCTCAACTTCAAGACCGGCCACGTCCACGACGAATTCGTCGACCTCGCCGACCGCGTCCACGAGATGCTGAACGAGCGCATCGACCGCATCACCGGCGAGTTCGAGCAGCGCTCCGCCGCGATCGTCGACGGCATCTCCGAGCGCACCGAGCAGGTGCACGACAGCCTGAAGAATTCCTCGGACTCGCTGCTGCTCGAGCTCGAGCTGCGCTCCAACGACCTCTCCGCCAAGATCGACGACGCCGGCAACCGCCTCGCCGGCCAGATCCTGACGAGCGGCGACAAGGCGAGCGAGGCGCTCGACGCCACCGTCAACACCCTCGTCGCCAAGGTCGTCAGCCAGACCGAGACCGCGCACGATTCGCTGTCGCTGCAGATGAGCGCGTTCGACGAGCTGGTCAGGAACCAGGGCACCGAGCTGGTCGAGAAGTTCGCCCGCGACTCCGGCACGCTGGGCGCGCTGATCACGCGCCACATCTCCGAGTTCGACCGCACCGTGAAGACCTTCGGCGGCGAGATCGTCGAGCGCATGGGCCAGCGCACGCAGGACATCCACGAGTCGCTGAAGACCTATGTCGAGAATTTCGACACCCGCTTCACCGCGAACGGCGGCGAGATCACGGCCTTGCTCGACCAGCGCCTGGTGCAGTTCGAGACCACGGTCGGCGAACGCGTCAACCACCTCGACGCCTCGCTGAACGGCAAGATCGCCAGCCTCGACGGCACGATCGATGGTCACATCAAGACCTTCGACGAGCAGCTCGTCGGCCGCGTCGCCGCGCTCGAACAGTCGTTCGACACCCGCGCGCAATCCATGACCGAGACCATCGACGGGCGCATCAACACGCTCGCGACCTCGCTGACGGATGGCGCCGCGCAGGCGATCCAGTCGATCGACTCCCGCCTCACCCACCTCACGACGTCGCTGACCGGCGGCGCTACGCAGGCCATCGAAACCATCGATGCGCGCCTCAACCACCTCACGAGCTCGCTGACCGATGGCGCCTCGCAGACCATCCAGTCGATCGATACGCGGCTGACCCATCTCACCTCGACGCTCACCGGCGGCGCGACGCAGGCGCTCGAGTCCATCGACTCCCGCCTCACCTACCTGACCACCGCGGTCACGAACGGCGCCTCGCAGGCCGTGCAGTCGATCGACACGCGCCTGACCCTCCTGACCTCCACCCTCACGGACGGCACCGCGCAGGCGATCGAGGCGGTCGACCGTCGCATCACCGGCGTCACCGAGATCATCGACGGCCGCAGCACGCACCTGACCGACACGGTCACGGCGCGCTTCCAGGAGATCCATCAGGTCATCGAGACCCGGGTCGGTTCGGTCGCCAGCGACATCGACGTGCGCGTGGCGCAGTTCGAGGATCTGCTCGGCTCGCGCGTCGAGGCCGTCGCCGGCCGCATCGAAAGCAGCGGCCGCCAGGCCAGCGAGGACATGATGTCCCGCGCCGAGATGATCTCGACCGCGATCCGCTCGCATGTCGAGGACGCCGAGCGCTCGCTCACCAACCTCGTCGTCAACACCAGCGAGACGATCCAGACCGGTGCGCGCACCGCCCAGCAGTCGCTGATGACGGTCTCCTCCGACGTCAACGCCCAGCTCAAGATGACCTCTGCCGAGGTCGAGCGCGCGCTGACCGCGGTCGGCACCGGTTCGGCGAACTCGATCCTGAGCAGCGCCCGCGAGGCGCAGTCGACGCTGGTCGCAGCCTCGGGCGAGGCCTCCAACCAGATCAAGGGGCTTGCGGCCGACGTCGAGCGTACGCTGTCGGCGGCAGGTTCTGCCACCGCAGCCTCGATCCTGGCCGGCGCCCGCGAGGTGCAGACCACCCTCGTCACGGCGTCCTCGGACGCGGCCAACCACGTCAAGACGCTCACCGCCGACGTGCAGCGCTCGCTGTCGATGGCCGGCACCACCACGGCGGAATCGATCACCGCCGGCGCTCGCGATGCGCAGAGCGCGTTGATCGCGGCCTCGAGCGAGACCGCCAATCAGATCAAGGCGCTCTCCTCCGACGTGCAGCGTTCGCTCACGATGGCCGGCACCTCGACCGCCGAGATCCTCACCAGCGGCGCGCGCGAGGCGCAGAACACGCTGGTTGCCGGGTCCTCGGATGCGGCGGCCCAGGTCAAGTCGCTCACCGCCGATGTGCAACGCTCGCTCTCGATGGCCGGCACCTCGACCGCCGAGACCATCACCGCCGGCGCGCGAGAGGCGCAGAACATGCTGGTCACGGCGTCTTCCGAGGCGGCCAGCCAGGTCAAATCGCTCGCGGCCGAAGTGCATCGTTCGCTATCGCAGGTCGGCCAGTCCACCGCCGAGACGATCACCACCAGCGCCCGCGACGCTCAGACCACCCTGCTCTCCGTCTCGGCCGAGCAGACCAGCCAGGTCCGTTCGCTCGCGGCCGAGATGCAGCGCGCACTGGCAACCGCCGGCGGCGCCACCATCGAGGCGCTCACCAGCGGCGTGCGCGAGGCCCAGGGCTCGCTGATCTCCGCCTCGACCGATGCGGCCAGCCAGATCAAGTCGCTGACCACGGACATCGAGCGCACGCTGACCGCGGTCGGTGCCGACACCGCCTCAACCATCCTCAACAGCGCGCGTGAGGCCCAGACCTCGCTGACCTCGACCTCGGCAGACGCCGCGAGCCAGATCCGCACGATCTCGACCGAGATCGAACGGACGCTGAGCGCGGCCACCGCGAACGCGACCAACGACATCCAGACCAGCGCGCTCAACGCCCAGAACGCGCTGATCTCGGCCTCCAACGAGGCGAGCTCGCGGGTCAAGTCGAGCTCGTCCGACGTCGAGCGTTCGGTGCTCGCCGCCAGCTCCAGCTTCGGCCAGGCCATGACCGGCAAGACCGACGAGATCGTCACCTACGTGCAGCAGCAGGCCGACCGCCTGTCGAACATGATCGACGCCAAGCGCGGCGCCCTGGTCGACGCGATCGGCTCCAAGACCAGCCAGCTCACGCTCGACATCGACCGCGTCACCTCGGACGCGCTCAAATCGATCGAGACGCGCGGCCAGGCGTTCTCGCAGACCATGATGGGCAACGGCTCGGAAGTCGCGCGCACCATCAACGCGGCGAGCGAGATCGCCACCGGCGCGGTCGGCAAGTCGCTCAAGGACCTCGAGCAGGCCTCGCGCGCGGCGATCGACCAGTCGCGCCAGGTCTCGATCGCGGCCGTCACGGAGATGCAGGAGACCAGCAAGATCCTGCGTACCGACACCGTGGCGCTGTTCGAGCGTCTGCGCGAAGGCAACATCCTGCTTCAGGAGGTGCTGACCGGTGCGCACGACAACCTCAACTCGCTCGAGCGGGCGCTGGTGACGCGCGTCGCCGACTTCGTCTCGGCGATGAACGACGTCACCTCGCGCAACGGCGCGGCGACGCAGAACCTGGAAGAGCAGCTCAACGTCTTCAACAGCAAGACCACGAAGGCGCTGCAGGATCTCGGCGAGCTGTCGACCCAGTTCGACGCGCACGGCAAAGCCCTGGTCGACGCCGCGCAGGTCGTCGAGCAGAGCAACAAGAACACCACCGCCTCGCTCGCCGAGCGCAAGCAGGCGCTGGAATCGCTCGTCACCACGATCGACCTGCGCACGGCCGATCTCGACCAGCGCCTGTCGCGCTTCACCGGCCTGCTCGATGAATCGCTGGCGGCCGCCGAAGAGCGTGCCCGCGACATCGCCCGCGTCGTCGCCGAGACCGCCGGCGCAGGCTCCGCGGCGATCACCCGCCAGTTCGAGGCGGTGCGCGTCGCATCCGAGGAAGAGCACCGGCAGACCATCGAGGCCATGCACGACATCTACCGCCAGACCACGGACGAGGCGGACACGATGTTCAAGCAGTCGACCGAGAAGTTCACCAACCTCGTCTCCAGCATGAAGCAGATGGCCTTCGAGATGCACAACGAGCTCGAAGCCACCCGCAACGAGCTGCGCCGCGGCGTGCTCGAGATGCCGCAGGAGGCCGCCGAGAGCACTGCGCAGATGCGCAAGGTGATCGTCGACCAGATCGAGGCCCTCGCCGAGCTCAACCGCATCGTGGCCCAGCATGGCCGTGGCCTCGACGTCACCACGACGGGCCGCGCGTCCGTCGCCGTCCAGCGCCAGGAGGAGCCGATCATGGCAGCTGCGGGCGGACGTAGCGCCGAGACCCGCATGCGCGACACCGGCAGCGCTTCCACGCTGCCGCCGCCGGACCTCGGCATGCCGGCCGCGCGCCGCACCGATGCACCGCCGGTCGCGCCCGCCGGTAACGACCAGGGCCGTGACGGCTGGCTGTCGGACCTCCTCAACCGCACGGACGCAAATCAGGGCGCCCCGACCGGCCGTGAGGCTCCGCGTGGCCGCGCCGCACCCGCGCCGCAGCCGCAGGCGCCGCAGGCAAGCGGCAATCCGCTGGAATCGCTGTCGCTCGACATCGGCCGGCTGATGGACCGCAACCTCGCCGCCGAAATGTGGGACCGCTACCAGCGCGGCGAGAACAAGGCCTTCACCAAGCGCCTCTACACGCCCGCCGGCCAGAAGGCCTTCGACGAGGTCGCCCGCAAGTACCGCGCCGACCGCAACTTCAAGGGCACGGTCGACCGCTACGTCGCCGAGTTCGAGCGCCTGCTCGACGAAGTCGCCCGCGACGGCCGCGGCCCGCAGGAACTGCGCAGCCACCTGACCTCGGAGACGGGGCTGGTGTACACGCTGCTGGCGCATGCGGCGGGACGGCTGGGGTAAGCGACAAGGCTCGCCAATCGCACGACGAAAAACGGAGGCCTCGCGGCCTCTGTTTTGTTTTGCGGGAAGAGTTCAGGTCGCGTTGGGCTGGCCGAACGACAGCCGCTCGGCGAGGACGGCGGCCTGGGTGCGCGAGCCGACGCCGAGCTTGCGCAGGATCGTCGAGACGTGGCCCTTCACGGTCTGCTCGGCGATGTCGAGCTCGCCCGCGATCTGCTTGTTGAGCTTGCCCTCCACGATCATCGCGAGAATGCGCAGCTGCTGCGCCGACAGCGAGGCCATGCGCGCGGCGAGTTCGACATCGGCGCTCTGGATCGAGCCGCGGCCGCCGACATTGGGCGGCATCCAGATCTCGCCGGCGAGAATCCTGGTGATCGCCTCGGCCATCTCGGGCAGGCCGAGCGATTTCGGGATGTAGCCTGAGGCGCCATAGGCGATGGCGCGGCGGATCGTGGTGGCGTCCTGCCGAGCCGAGATGATCGCCACCGGCACAGTCGGAAATTGCGCCGACAGGATGAACAGCGCGGCAAATCCCTGGATGCCCGGCATGGTCAGGTCCCAGAGGATCAGGTCGATCTCGCCCGACTGGACCGTCAGCACGCCGATCGCCTCGTCCAGTGACTGGCAGGCAATGACGTCGAGATCGGGCAGCACGGCCGACAGCGCGCTGCGCAAGGCGGCCTGCACCAGCGGATGATCATCGCCGATCAGGATGCGCATCGTCAGGAAGTCCTCTGTTTCGTCCCGAGCTGCCGACTCAAGGCTTCGCTGCCGAGGAAGCGCCGCAGCGCCGCCGGCTTGACCGGCTTTGACAGGATCTCGCAGCCGCGCGCCCTCGCTTCCTTGCGGACCGCTTCGCTGCGATCACCGGTGACGACCAGGGCGCGAACCTCGCGGCCCGCCTTCTGCCTGAGTTCGTCGAGAAAGTCCAAGCCGCTGCGGCCGCCATCGAGATGGTAATCGAGCAGCACGACGTCCGGCACGTCGGCCGCCGCCGCTTCCATCGCCCCGGCGGCGTCTGGTGCGACCAGCACGCGATGTCCCCAATCACCGAGCAGCGCCGTGAGGCCGTCGAGGATGGTCGCGTCATTGTCCAGGCACAGGATCGTCAGAGGCCGCTCCGCCGCCACCGGCGCGGCAATTGCCGGACCGCGCTGAAGCGGCTGGCCCGGTCCGCGCGCAAGCGGCACCGTGACGGCAAAGCACGAGCCATGTCCCGGACGCGAACGGACATCGACCGCATGGCCCAGCAGCCGCGACACGCGATCGACGATGGCGAGCCCGAGGCCCAATCCCTTCTCCGATCCGGGCGCGAGGCGCTGGAACTCCTCGAAGATGCGCTTCTGGTCCTCCGCCGCGATCCCGACACCGGTGTCCCAGATCTCGATGCGCAGCGCGCTGCCCCGCCTCCGGCAGCCGAGCAGGATGCGCCCCCTCGGCGTGTAGCGAAGCGCATTGGACAGCAGGTTCTGCAAGATCCGGCGCAACAGATGCGGATCGCTGCGCACCGCGAGGCCGCAATCGACGACGCGAAGGACGAGCCCGCGTTCCCGTGCCATCGCCGAGAACTCGACGTTCAACTGCACGAAGAGGTCGGCAATCGGGAAGTCGAGGACCTCGGCGCGAACGGCACCGGCATCGTAGGAGGAGATGTCGAGCAGCCTGTCGAGCACATGCTCGGTGGAGCGCAGCGCCGTGACCGCGCTGCTCGCCAGGGCGCGCTCCTTGTCGGCGTCAGCCGCGCGCGACGAAACACTCAGGCTCTCGTCGAGCGCTGACAGGAACAGACGGGCCGCGTTCAGCGGCTGCAGCAGATCGTGGCTGGCCGCGGCCAGGAAACGGGTCTTGCCGAGATTGGCCTGCTCGGCCTCTGCCTTGGCCTGTTCGAGCGCCTCGGTCCGCTCGCGGACGCGCAGCTCGAGCCCCTCATTGGCGCGTCGCAGGGCTTCGGCGGCCCGGTGGCGCTCGGTCACGTCGGTATAGGTCGAGACATAGCCGCCCTCGGCGGTGCGGTCATAGACGATTTCGAGCACCGTGCCGTCCGGCCGCTTGCGCTCGTAGAGATAGGGCCAGATCTGCGTGGCGACGTCACGGTTGACCAGGAGCGCTGCGAATTCGGAGGCGGCATACTCCCCCCGCTCGACGTTGAAGGCGATCAGCTCCGCCAGCGGAAGCCCCACGCGCACGAAATCCGGCGGCAGGTCCAAGAGCGCAATGAAACGGCCGTTCCAGGCCGTGATGTTGAAATCGGCGTCGAACGCGCAAATGCCCTGCGGCACGCTCTCGAGCGTGCTCTGCAAGAGGCTGCGGTTGAAACGCAGCGCCTCCGAGGCTTCGTCGAGCATCGCCATCGCCTCCCGCCGCGACAGCGAATGCCCTTCGAGCGACGCCGCGATCACCACCCGCGCGGATGCCGCACCGATCGCGCCGGCGAGCAGGTTTTCGGTGAACCGGATCGAGTCGAGATCGACGAGCCCCGACGGATCGAGGCGCGGCCCGGTGCCGGAGACACGAGCGGCAAGATAGCCGTCAAAGGACGCCGCACCGCGCTCGGCGCCGACAAAACGCAGCGCCAGCGCCCGGAGATCGTCGAGACGGACCAGCACGCGCGAGGATAGCTTCGGGATCGTTTCGCGAACGACACCGTCGGCGAACGCAGCAGCCTGGTTGCGCTCGACGGTCGATTGCCGTCCGAACGCCGAAAACACCAGGAAGCAGACGAGATTGGCACCGAGACTCCAGAGCGTGGCGTGCGAGATCGGATCGATACCTTCGAGACCGAACAGCGCGTTCGGCTTGAGCCAGCCGAGTTGCCAGGGGCCGTTGCGAACGATCTCCGCGATCCCAGGCCAGAGCGGCGCGGCCGAGGGCAGCAGCAGCGTATAGGCCCAGATGCAGAAACCCGCCGCGATCCCGAGCGAGGCGCCGGCCTTGTTGGCCCGCGGCCAGAACAGCCCTCCGACGAATGCTGGACCGAATTGCGCGACCGCGACGAACGACAGCAGGCCGATCACGGTGAGCGGATAAGACTGGTTCACCAGACGATGCATCAGATAGGCGAGCAGCAGGATGCCGAGGATCGAGAGCCGCCGCACCGCCACCAGGACCGAGGTCATCGGCCGGCTCCGCGCGCGCAGGCCGAAGACGCGCGAGCGCAGCAGCAGCGGCATGATGACGTCGTTGCAAAGCATGGTGCTGAGCGCGACCGACGTCATGATCACCATGCCGGTTGCGGCCGAGAGACCGCCGAGGAAGGCAATCAGGCTGACGGTGCTCGCATCCGCCGCGATCGGCAGCGAGATGACGTAGGTGTCGGGGTCCATCATTGCGCCGAACCGGGTCAGCCCGGTCGCAGCGATCGGCAGGATCAGCAGGCTGAACAGCGCGAGATAGGCCGGATAAAGCCACGCTGCGGTGCGCGTGTGGCTCGGGCTCTCGTTCTCGACGACGGCGACATGGAACGCCTGCGGCAGGCACAGAAAGGCGATGCCTGAGATGATGATCGTCGCTGGCCACACCGGCTGCGTCGGATCGAAGCTCAGAATCCCCGCCAGTTGCGGCTCGGATTGAAATTGCGACAGCAGTGCGGCCGGCCCGCCCGATAGTCCGAACAGCACGAACAGCGCGACGATCAGGAAGGCGAGCAGCTTGACGACGCTCTCGAAGGCGATCGCGAGCATCAGGCCGCGATGATGCTCGCTGGCATGGACGTGCCGGACGCCGAACACGATCGCAAACAACGCCATCGACGCCGCCACGCCGAACGCCGAATCCTGCCAGAACCGCAGGGCCTCGCCGCCTGCGCGCTCAGGCTGGAGGATCAGATAGTCGAAGCTCTTGCCGACGGCCTTGAGCTGGAGCGCGATATAGGGAAGCACGCCAAGCACCGATGCGAGCGTCACGAAGGCCGCCAGCACCTGGCTCTTGCCGTAGCGCGCGGCGATGAAGTCCGAGATCGAGGTGACGTTCTGCGCCTTGGCGATCGCGATCACCTTGGACAGGAGCCTCTGGCCGAACAGCAGCACCAGCGTCGGGCCGATATAGATCGTGGCGAAGTCCAGCCCGCTTGTGGCGGCACGCCCGACCGATCCGTAAAAGCTCCACGAGGTGTTATAGACCGCAAGCGTCAGACAATAGCTGATCGCGGCCGTCCAGGAGTTTGGCAAGACCAGCGGCCCACCGGCGCTCCGCCGGTCGCCCCACCAGGCCACCAGGAACAGCGTGGTCACATAGCCGGCAGCGACCGCAAGAACGAACCACGCCTGCAAGACATCCTCACCCGAGACCGTCAGATCCGCCCGCGACGAGCGGGGTCGGAGCAAGGGCAGATACTAAAACGTTTTCAATCGCATGAAAGACTATTCATTCCGAACGAGAGCGGCGGCCGGAGGATCGCCGGCCGCCGCTCGCAGGTCACCTCAGGCCGCCTCGCGGGAGAGCCGCTCCTGCGGCGTGCGCTTGAGCACCAAATTGACCGCGACCGCCACCACGATGTTGAGCGCGAGCGCCAGCAGGCCGGTGTAGATCGCAACCGGGCCAGCACCGAGGTCAATGCTGTGCAGCGGCTTCAAGCCGTCCGACCATGCCAGCCAGGATCCGCCTGCAAGGCCGACCGCCCAGCCGGCCAGCAGCGCCGTGCTCGAGAACCAGTTCAGATAGAGACCGAACACCAGCGCCGGCAGCGTCTGCAGGATCCAGAGGCCTCCGAGCAGCTGCAGGTCGAGCGCGAACTGCGTCGGCATCAGGAGGATGGCGAGCAGCGCGCCGACCTTCACCAGCATGGAGGTGATCTTGGCGACCTTCGCCTCACCTGCCGGCGTCACCTTCGGATCGACCCACACCTTCCAGAAGTTGCGGGTGAACAGATTGGCCGCGCCGATGCTCATGACCGCGGCCGGCACCAGTGCGCCGATCGCAATCGCGGCGAAGGCAAAGCCCGCGAACCAGCTCGGGAACAGCATCTTGAACAGCTCGGGCACGACGTCGTTGTTGCTGGCGAGCTTGAGGCCCGCAGCATGGCCCATGTAGCCCAGCAGCGCGAGCAGGCCGAGCAGCAGCGTGTAGGCCGGCAACAGCATCGCATTCTTGCGGATCGTGTTGCCGCCGGACGACGCGAAGATGCCGGTCAGCGTGTGCGGGTACATGAAGGCGGCGAGCGCCGAGCCCAGCGCCAGCGAGGCATAGGGCACGATCTGCGCCGGCGACAGCAGGATGCCGCCCGAACCCTTCTTGGCGAAGGCCGCATCCGCCGCGGTGAAGATCGCACCGTAGCCGCCGAGCTTGGACGGCACGATCGCGATCGCGGCGATCACCACGATGTAGATCATGATATCCTTGACGAAGGCGATCAGCGCCGGCGCGCGCAGGCCCGACGAATAGGTGTAGAGCGCCAGCACCAGGAAGGCGAGAACGAGCGGCACCTCGCCGTGCAGGCCCAGCGCCTTGATCGCCACCTCCATGCCGATGAGCTGGAGCGCGATGTAGGGCATCGTCGCCAGCACGCCGGTGGCTGCAACGGCAAGCTCGAGCCCGCGCGATCCGTAGGCGCCGCGCACCACGTCGCCGGCTGTGACGTAGCCGCGCTCCTTGGCGACCTTCCACAGCACCGGCATCACCGCGAACACGAAGGGATAGACGATGATGGTGTAGGGAAGCGCGAAGAAGCCGTAGGCGCCGACCGCGTAGACCAGCGCGGGAACGGCGATCACGGTGTAGGCGGTGTAGAAGTCGCCGCCGACCAGGAACCAGGTGATCCAGGTCCCGAACTTGCGGCCGCCGAGGCCCCACTCGTCGAGATGGGCGAGCGTCTCCGGCTTGCGCCAGCGCGAGGCGACGAAGCCCATGCCGGTGACGAGGACGAACAGTGCGAGGAATACGGCGAATGCCGCGCTATCGACATTAGTCAGCACGGCGCGCGCTCCTGTAAACGATGTAGGTGAGGAGCGAGGTCAGCGGCACCCAGGCGAGCTGATACCAGTAGAAGAAGGGAAAGCCGAATAGATGCGGCTCCCCGATATTGTAGAACGGCACGATCATCAGGCCGATGAACGGCAACAACAGCAACAGGCGTACCACGCGCTCTCCTCCCCTGTGTGTGAAGTCGACGCGCTTTTTCGTGAGCGCGACTTGAGCGCGATATAGCGGACAATGACGGCCAGCCCCTCCCCCTACCTTGGCTCGGCCAGACCCCCATACTTTCGTATCGGCCCTGTCATTGCGAAGAGAGGTCTAACCCGTCACCCTGATTGAGGGATGACGGAATCGATAACGGGGCGGACACGCCAATCGTCGTTGCGAGGAGCGAAGCGACGAAGCAATCCAGATCGTCCCCGCAGAGACAGTCCGGATTGCTTCGCGGAGCCTGTCATCGGTCCGCGCTACGCGGACCCGTTGGCTCGCAATGACGAGTGGAGAGGTCCGTGGACGACGCGCTGCTACCGCCTGCGCTCCGGCGCGGCCGGCCTCGGCGGCTCGGGCGGCGGAGGCGGTGGGGCGCTGCTGTTGCTGGCGCCGAACAGCACGCGGGTGGGGTTGCGGTCGAAATTGTTCACGGCGCGGCTGATGTCGCCGAGGGTGCGGCGGCCGTCGCTCATCAACGCGCCGGAGCGCTTGTCGAAATCGTCGGCCAGCTCGCGGATCGACTTCACCGCCTGGAACAGCTCGCCGCCGTCCTTGCCGCCGGCGAGCGTGTTGAGGCCGAGCATGAGGTTGTCGGCCTTGAGCATGACGCCGTCGACCTTGGCCATGACGCCGTCGATCTTCTCGGAATTGCGCGCGAGCGAGTTGGTGAAGGTCTCCAGATTCTTCAGCGAGTTCTTCACCGATTCCTGATTGTCGGCGACGATCTTGTTGATGTTCTGCAGCGTGCCGCGGATCGCCTCGGTGACGTCCTGGAGCTTGTTGGGGTCGGCCGTCAGCGTCGGGATGCCGTCCTGGTCGAGCGGCGGCGGCGCCGCGGCCTCGTCTCCGCCCTTCAGCGAGATGGCGGCGACGCCGGTGAGGCCCTGGAATTCGAGGCCGACCAGGGTGTCCTTGCGGATCGGGGCGTTGTTCTCGATCATGGCGAGTGCGACAACCCGCCGCGGGTTGTCGAGCTTCACCGAGACCACCTCGCCCACCCGGATACCGTTGAAGTTGACGCTACCCCCGTTGCGCAGGCCCGCCGCCGGGCCCTCGAACACGACGCGCAGGGGGCTGCGCTGCTTGGTGGTGTGCAGCGACTGGAACCAGAGCACGAAGCCGATCGCCGCGGCGATCACCGCCAGCGTAAACGACCCGATCAAGACGTAGTTTGCCCGCGTTTCCATCAGGTGCTCCGGCTACTCATCACAGCTACTCAACCCCGCCACTCAACCCATGACCGCGCGGGCGCGCTTGCCATGGAAGTATTGCCTCAGCCAGGGATGCTGCGAGGCCTGCATGTCGGCGATCGACCCTGCCGCTATGATCTTACCGTTCCCTAAAACGGCGATGCGGTCACACGCTGTGTAAAGGCTGTCGAGGTCGTGGGTTACCATGAAAACGGTGAGCCCCAAAGTGCGCTGGAGCGTCCTGACCAGCTCGTCGAAGTCGCCAGCGCCGATCGGATCGAGGCCCGAGGTCGGCTCGTCCAGGAAGACGAGGTCCGGATCGAGCGACAACGCGCGCGCCAGCGCGACGCGCTTGATCATGCCGCCGGAGAGCTCTGACGGGAAGCGCTCGGCAACCTCGGGCTTGAGGCCGACCATGGTGAGCTTGGCCATGGTGATCTCGTCCATCAGCCGCTGCGAGACCCGAAGATATTCGCGCATCGGAAACTGGATGTTCTGCCGCACGGTCAGCGAGGAGAACAGCGCCCCCTGCTGAAACAAGACGCCCCAGCGCCGCTCCACGTTGCGGCGCTGCGACGTGTTGGAGGAATCCAGGTCGACGCCGAACACCTCGATGGAGCCCGCGACCTTCGGCACGAGACCGATGATGGTGCGCGTCAGCACCGACTTGCCCGCACCGGAAGGGCCGACGAAGCCCAAGATCTCGCCGCGCTTGACGTCGAGGTTGAGGCCGTCGAGCACGCGCGTTGAGCCGAACTGCACGGTGATGTCGCGCACGCGGATGATCGGATTTTGGATCTCGGGAGCCATCGTCACATCCCGATCGAGGCGAAGAAGATGGCGAACACGCCATCCATGACGATGACGAAGAAGATGCCCTTCACCACCGAGGCCGTGGTGTGCTGGCCCAGCGATTCCGCGCTGCCCTGCACGGCGAGGCCCTCGACACAGGCGACGATGCCGATCACGGCCGCCATGACCGGCGCCTTGACGATGCCGACGATGAAATGGTCGATCGAGATGGCGTCGCGCAAGCGGAGCAGGAAGGCCTCGGGCTCGACCCCGCCATAGAGCCAGGCGACGAGACCGCCGCCATAGAGCGCGGCCATCGCGCCGAGGAAGGCCAGGATCGGCAACGCCAGCACGAGCGCCATCATGCGCGGCAGCACCAGCACCTCGATCGGATCGAAGCCCATGGTGCGCAGCGCGTCGATCTCCTCGCGCATCTTCATCGAGCCGAGTTCGGCGGTGTAGGCGCTGCCCGAGCGGCCCGCGACCATGATCGCGACCAGCAGCACGCCGATCTCGCGCAGCACCAGCACGCCCAGCATGTCGACCACGAAGATGTCGGCGCCGAAGCGGCGGAAATGGAAGATGCCCTGTTGGGCGATGATGCAGCCGATCAGGAAGGTGATCAGCACGATGATCGGCACCGCGCGCCAGCAGACCTGCTCCATGTGATGCACGGTCGAGGTCAGGCGAAACGAGCGCGGATGGATCAGGACGCGAAATCCCGCCGCGAGCACGGCGCCGAGCATGTCGACGAGGCCCGCGACCGTGCCGCCGATGCCGGCCACGGTCCGGCCGATCTGCTCCAGCATGCCGGTGATGGTCACCGTGCCGCTATCGACCACGGCCGTCGCCCTGACCCGCCGCACCTCGTCCACGAGGCTGGAATAATTGGCGGACAGACCCGCGATCTGCGCCTCGACGGCGCCCTGGGTCAGGCTGCGGCGCAGCCGCTCGATCAGCCAGGCGCCGAACGTGTCGAGCTTGGCGACTTCGGAGACGTCGATGAAGATGCTTTGCTGTCCGCCAGCGAGCTTCTCGGCGTCGGCCACCATCCGCTCCAGGACCGGCGCGAAGTTGGCCGTCCACGTCCCGGTGGCGCAGAGTGCCAGCGCGTTGCCCTTGGCAATCCGTTCCAGCTTCGGATCGCTATTCAAGATGTCCGCTCCCGTGCCGGGGCGGAGAAAATCAGATAGTTGCGCACGCGCCCTTACCCAGAGAAGGTATCCCCAAGTGGTTAATGTTAGTTGCTAGAGGTAACTAGCAGGTTCAGATTTCGCCAGAGTTCAAAATGACTTCCATGAAATTTGCTGCCTTGGCGGCGCGAATCGAGCGCTTCCCGATCGCGGGCAGCTTTACCATCAGCCGGGGCGCCAAGACCGAGGCCGTGACTATCGTAGCGGAGGTCAGCCGGGACGGGCTGACCGGCCGCGGCGAGTGCGTGCCCTATCCCCGCTATGGCGAGACGCCCGAGGCGACGCTAGCGGCCATCCAGGCCATGCAGCAGGCCGTCGCGGACGGGCTGACGCGGCAAGCCCTGCAGGCCGCCATGGCGCCCGGTGCGGCCCGCAATGCCCTGGACTGCGCCCTGATCGACCTGGAGGCCAAGGCGGGGGGCCTGCGGGCCTGGAACCTGCTCGACCGCCCGGTGCCGGGCGAGCGCACCACGGCGTACACGATCTCGTTAGGGACCCCCGAGGCCATGGCGGCCGCCACCGCCAAGGCGGCGCACCGGCCGCTGCTCAAGATCAAGCTCGGCGGCGACGGCGATCCCGAGCGGATCGCCGCGGTGCGCAAGGCCGCTCCCGAATCCGAGCTGATCGTCGATGCCAACGAGGCCTGGACCGAGGCCAATCTGGCGCACAATCTCGCCGCCTGCGATGCCGCCGGCGTCACCCTGGTGGAGCAGCCGCTGCCGGCCGGCCGGGACGAAGCGCTGGCACGGATCAAGCGCCCGCTCGCGGTCTGCGCCGACGAGAGCGTGCATGACCGCTCCTCGCTGGTCCCCTTGCGCGACCGCTACGACGCCGTGAACATCAAGCTCGACAAGACCGGCGGCCTCACCGAGGCCCTCGCGATGGCGGACGCCGCGCAGGCGCTCGGCTTCGAGATCATGATCGGCTGCATGGTCGCAACCTCGCTGTCGATGGCCCCCGCGATGCTGGTGACGCCACAGGCGCGCTTCGTCGATCTCGACGGCCCCTTGCTGCTGGCGCGCGACCGCGATCACGGCCTGCGTTACGATGACAGCCTCGTCTATCCGCCGGACGTTTCGCTCTGGGGCTGAGGCTTGAGCCGGTGCCGCGCCGACCAGATCAGAAGCGCGCCGGCCGCCGCCATCGCAGCCATCACGTAATACAATCCATCGCCGATGCGGGCGTAGATCGCACCTGACGCGATCGAGGTCGCGGCGCCGAGCAGTCCGTTGCACGCGGCGTAATAGCCCTGCCCCCGCGCGATCTGATGCGAGGGCACGCGCTGCACCAGGAGATTCATCGTGCCGACGATGGTCATGCCGAAGCTGAGGCCGTGGCCGAGCTGGACGATCGCCAACAGCGCGAGCGGCGGCTCATTGGCAGTGACGATCCAGCGCAGCACGGCGCTGAGACCCCCGATCGCGATCATGGTGGACGGATGCAGCGAGAAGCGCGGCGACAGCGCGAACACCACGATCTCCGCGATCACGCCCAGCGTCCACAGGCCCGCGATCGTCAGCCCGCTGATCCCATGGAGCTGCCAGTTGATGGCGGAGAAGGTGTAGTAGGCGACGTGGCTGCCCTGAATCAGCGCGGCCGAGACGATGACGGCCCAGAAGCCGGCATCGCGCAGCAGCGCCTTGCCGGCATGCCTCTCCGTCGTCTTGCGCCTGACATCGTCCAGCGGCTGAAGCAGCAGGCCGGCTGCGACCGCAACGACGGCCCATGCGACGATGACCCAGATCAGGTCGCGCGCGGCGATGTGGTCTACGAGATAGCCGCAGGCGAGCGAGCCGGCGGCGAAGGCCGCCGAGCCCCACAGCCGCAAGGGTCCGTAATCGAGCCCGTAACGAGCGACGCCGCGCAACGCATAGGCATCGGTCAGCGGCATCGTCGGCGTCCACATCATGCAGGTAGCCGCGTAGATCAGGAACAGCGCCAGCGGCTGCTGCTGCAGGCCGACCGCCGTAAAGCCGATCGCGGTCGCCAGCACCGACACCATCATGCCGGCGCGAATGGCATGTCGCTTTTCGGCGAAGGCGGTCACTTGCGGCAGCGTGGTGAAGCGCGTGATCGCCGGCAGCGCGTTGATAAGGCCGATCCAGGCCGCGTCGATGCCGATCGCCTTCAGCCACACCGGAAAGAACGGCAGATGCGTGCCCGAGACCGCGAAGACGGCCGAATAGAACAGGGCGAGGCTGACGGCGAATCGCCGTTTCGCCGATGCTGGTGTGGGGATTTGTGATTCGGGTGCCATCAAACCAATTGCGATTCGGTCGATATCGTGGTGATCGTTACTGTAACGCGCGGTGATTTGCGCGACGAGATCGCAATGGCCAACGAAGCATTCGCCCTTTCGCCCATGTCTGCCCGCGCGGCCGAGCCGAACGAGCAGGATTACGACGCGATCCGCGAAGCCTTCATGGAGACGGCGCGCGGCCGCTGGTTCCTCGGCGAATACGCCAAGCGCAACCGCAACGCCGACACGAGCATGGTGCTCGACGCGGTCGCGAAAATCGAAGAAACCCTTGCGGCACAGCGGCAACCCGTCGTCGAGGACCGCCTGCCCGAAGCCCTGATCGAGATCCGCCGCGCGATCCGCGAGGCCGAGACGATCGCCATCGCCGCCTTCGATCCCGCCGCGATCGAGACGAGCCTCGCCGCGATCCCGCGCGGCGTGCGCATCATCAAGGAGATCTCCTGGCGCTGGCGCGAGATCGGTGCCGACGGGCGAATCTGCGACCTCATTGATTCGCAGCTCGCCTCGATCGAGGCCGCCTGCGGACAGATCTCGACCATCGATCCCCGCGTCGAGCTCAAGGCCGCATTCGATCTCTTGAGGGATCGGGTGGAGCAGACCGACGGCGACGCAACGCCGCAGGCGGCGGCTCCCGCGTCCGCTCCGGTGCAGGAGGCGCCGTCATTCGCCGCCGAAGCTCCGCCTGCCGAGACCGCGCCCGCTGCGATGGCGAGCGAAGCATCCGTGGCTTTTACGGAGCCACCGCAGGATCTCGCCGCGGCTGCCGAGCCCGAAGCAGCCGCTGACGCGACCGTCGCCACCGAAGCGTTCGCCGAGGCGGAACAGGCAATGGACGCGGCTGTTACGCCGGAGATTGCGGCCGAGAGCCAGATGGCTGTCGAGAGCACCGCGCTCGACCAAGTCGCGCCAGAAGACGTCGCGCCCGAATCCGTCTCGCCCGAAGAGCCGGCCCCTGAACCCGTCGGCTTCGCAGAAGTCGCTGACGCGTTCGCGCTCGATGCAGCCGCGCAGGCCGAGGACGACGCGGTGCTGGAGGCCATCGCGCTCGAGATGGCCGCGCCCGATCCTGATTTCGACGAGATCATCGCGCCGGTCGAGATGGAAGCGGTCATTCCGGAGCCGATGGTGGCGGAGGCCGCAGCGCCCATTACCGCTGAGCTTGCCGAGCCGATCGCGCCTCAGCCGGTCGTCGCTCCAATGGCGGAAGAGCCCGCCGCCGACGCGCCGATCGCCATGGACTCGCTCGCGCGCCTCACCGACGCCATTGCGGAGGCCGCCGCCGAGGTGATGGAGCAGCAGGCCCCGGCCATGGCCGCGACGGCGAATTTCGCCGCAGCGCCGACAACGTCGCTGCCCACGCCCACGCCCTTGTCTGCTTCCTTGCCCGAGACCTCGCTCGGCGCCACCATCCTCGCCAGCGGCATCCTGCAAAAGCCCCGCGCGCCGGCCAACGATCCCCTCGCCCCGATCCGCCGCATGACCCAGGCCGAGAAGATCGCGTTCTTCTCGTAAGGGGGAGCATCGTGTCCCGGACAAGCTACAACGCGCCAGCGTTGCAGCGCAGAGCCGGGACCCAGAGGCTATGCTCTCCGCTGCCACATGGGCCCCGGCTCAGCAGCGCACCGCTGAAGAAGCGCTGCGCTGCGTCCGGGGCACGAGTAAGCGAGAAGGCGCGCACACTTTCTCCGCATCGTCATTGCGAGCGCAGCGACGGCGCGATCAGCTGGTCACCCGCAATTCCACACCGCCCCAATCGGCGTGCGCGTCCAGCACGGACCAAAACTGCCGCCATTGTAGCGGCCGCCGTTGAAGCCGGGGCGGCCGAAATAGTGCCACTCGCCGTCCCAGCGGTAATATTGCGGCACCGGGTCGATGTACCAATGGCGCCGGTCGGCGCGCGACATTCGGCGCATCGCTTCCTTTTGCTTGTAGAGCGGAATGCTGTTGCTCAGCGGCTGACGATAGCCCGGCAGGAAGCCGTAGCCCTTCCAGACGGGCTTGGGACGCTTTTGAACGGGCTCAGCGGACGCCACAGTCGGCAGCAGCGATAGGATGATGGCAACGAATAGACACACAAAGCGGGACATGGAGAAACCATAGACAGTCAGTTCCCGCCGCGCCATTCAAATTCGAGTGCGGGACGTTTCGCCGCTTCTGCCGAGCGGCCGCTCTCGATAAACTCGCAACGCGCAGCGTGAACGCGGCGCGGACCGCTTGCATGTGCCGGAGTGACCGAATGCCTGAGAGCCCGCGCGTCGGCGCCTTTGCGATCGTTCCCAGCAACGATCTTCCCGCCGCAATTCCGTTCTGGGAACGGCTCGGCTTTGCGCGCATCGGCGGCGATGCCGGCTATGTCATCATGAGCGGCTGGGGATGCGAGGTGCATCTCACGCAAGCCGGCGATGGCCAGTGGCGCGTGCCGGAGCACAATCCCTTTGGCATTTTCATTCGCACGCCCGAGGTCGAGGCCATTGCCGCGCGCGTGAACGATCTCATCATCCGGCCCGGCGGCGTGCTGCGCCACCGCGATTGGGGCATGTATGAAGTCGGCATCAACGGCCCCGACGGCCTTCTCGTCCGGGTTGGCTGGCCGTCGGAGCTGATGCGCCAATCCGGCTAGCCTATCACGCCCTTCCTGATCAGGAAGCAGCCGTAACCTCTGCTGTCCCCCACCTGCACGACACCAAACCCCGCCGCCGCCGCGCGGTAAAAATCCGGACGCGAGAGCTTGCCGGGAGCAACGGCGCGTCCGACCGCACGCTCGATCTCGGCCAGCACGGCGCGCTGCACGTCGGGCACGCGGTCGGGATCGTCGACCGGCGCCATCACGCGCACCGGGTCGGGATCGAAATCGTCGAGCGGATAGAGCGTCATGATGGCGCGGACGGCCGTCTCCATCGTCATGCCCGGCAGCTGGATCAGGCGCTGCGACGAGGTGCTGCGGGCGATGTGCGTGGCCGGGTGGTTGGCGTCGACGACCACGAGATCGTCGCCGTGGCCCATGGAGGCCAGCAGCCAGAGCAGGTCGGGCGTCAGGATCGGATCGATCGATTTCAGCATGTGACGGCAGTTCCCCTTATCGATCGCTCACCATAGCAGGTTCCGAGCGTGATTCAGATCACGGAGGCCACCATGGTGACCGGGATCACGGACCTCAAACTCGAACGCGGTCAGGCTTCGCCGCAACCAATCTCGCATCGAGATCAGTGCCAAAGGAGCACGCCATGTTCCGCCTAAAGCCCTTTTTGATGACGGCTAGCCTCGTGGGAAGCCTGTTCGGCTTCACGTGCGGCGCATCCGCGCAAGTTGCCCCGGTCCAGCCTGCCCCTAGCGCCCTGCAAGGCCCGGAGCAGCGGGTGGCGCTCGTGATCGGCAATGCGAACTACCAGAACGCGCCGCAGCTTGCGAACCCCGACGATGACGCGCAGTCGATGGCGCAGTTCCTGAACTCCGCCGGCTTCGAGGTGGTTGCCGCAACCGACCTGACCCAGAACGACATGCTGCGCGTGGTGCAGGACTTTTCCGCCAAGGTCGCTTCGCGCGGCCCGAACACGGTGGCGATGGTCTACTACGCCGGCCACGGCGTGCAGCTCGCCGGCGAGAACTATCTCGTTCCTGTCGATGCGAAGGTCTCCAACCCCACCGAACTCGTCAACAATTCGGTGCGCCTCGTCGACGTGATGTCGACGCTGGAGACGATCCCGAGCCGCATGCGCATCGTGATCCTCGATGCCTGCCGCAACAATCCGTTCCCTGATGTCAATGACGCCGGCCGCGGCCTCGCCATCGTCGATGCGCCGAACGGCTCGATCGTCGGTTACTCGACCGCGCCGGGCGCCGAAGCGCTCGACGGCACCGGCGGTCACAGCCCCTACACGCAGGCGTTCCTGAACGTCGCGCGCGAACCCAACGTGCCGATCGAGCAGTTGTTCAAGCGCGTCCGCCTGCAGGTGAACCAATCCACCAGCGGCGCGCAGATCCCGTGGGAGAGCTCCTCGCTCACCTCGGACTTCACCTTCTTCGGCGACACCGCGGTTGCCGCCAACCGCGCGCCCGTCAGGGCGCCGGTGGTGCAGATGGCCTCCAACCTGCCGAGCCGCTCGACGCGTCAGGCCTATGACTACGTCGTGTCCGAGGGCCGGCCGGAATATTATCAGGAGTTCATCCAGATGTACCCGCACGACCCGCTGTGCGACCACGTCCGTTGGCTGCTCAACAACATCCTGCTCTCGCAGGCCTGGCACAAGGCGGTGCTGGTGAATTCGCCGGTTGCCTACAAGAGCTTCTACGACAGCTACGGCAACAGCCCTTATGCGCAAATGGCGCTGAAGCTGCAGACGCAGCCGAAGCAGATCCCCTTGATGCAAGCAACCAAGTTCCTGGCGCCGCAGAACATTGCTCCGACCTTCAAGATCGGCAATCTCGGCCAGCCCAAATACATGCCGCTGCAGCAGGGTAATGGCGGTGGTCAGATCAACGGCAATTTGCCGATCGTGCAGAAGCCGGTCGACGGCAATGTCATCGGCAAGCTCGGCAATGGCGGCCAGATCGGCAATCTGCCCTCGGGCAACAACCAGCCGAACGGCACGCCGTCGCAGACCCCGGGCAAGATCGTCACCCTGCCTGCGCCGACCAACACGACCACCAGCAATGGCGGCATCGGCAAGATCGTGACCCTGCCCGCGACCAACAACAAGCCGGACGCCGGCAACGGCACCCCCGGCAAGATCGTCAGCGTGCCGGTGAATGTCGGCAAGGGCGGCCCGAAGGTCGAGACGAAGCCGGTCAACGTCCAGACGCAGAACAACCCGATCCGCGTCAACAACGGCGTGAAGATCAACAACAACCCGGTGAACAAGGTGCAGGTGCAGAACAACAATCGCCCGCAGTTCAACACGACCAACCGCATGGTCAACAGCGGCGGCAACAACTTCCGCCAGTCGATGAACCAGGCCCCGAGCACGGGCGGCGGCAATAACCACCGCGGCTTCATGCGCTGATCGCAGCGAGCCACACAACGAAGAAGGGGCAGAGCGGAAACGCTCTGCCCCTTCTTCATGTCGACCCTCGACGATCGTCATTCCGGGATGCGCCGTGAGGCGCAGGCCCGGAATCCATTGTGCGGCAGAGACGGCGGAGAAGTGGATTCCGGGTTCTTGCTTCGCGAGCCCCGGAATGGCGGCTAGGCGACCAACTCCGCAAACAAATCCGCATCGACATTGCCGCCGGAGAGCACGATCACGACGTTCTTGCCGGCAACGTCGAGCCGGCCCGCAAGCAGCGCTGCGAGCCCCACCGCGCCGCCCGGCTCGACCACGAGCTTCAGCTCGCGATAGGCGAAGGCAACGGCGGCGCCGACTTCCTTGTCCGAGGCGGTGACGCCGCGCGCCAGCAGCTTGCTATTGATCGCGAAGGTCATCTCGCCGGGGATCAGGGCCATCAGCGCATCGCAGATGGTGCGGCCCGCCGGCGGATGCGGCTCGCGATGGCCTGCGCTCAGCGAAATGCCGTGATCGTCGAACGCCTCGGGCTCGGCCACCACGATTTCGGCTAGCGGATAGCGCGCCTTCACGGCGGTTGCGACGCCCGCGATCAGGCCGCCGCCGGACGCCGGCGCCACCACGATGTCGGGGCTGAGACCGAGCGTTGCCATGTCCTCCGCGATCTCGCGGCCGGCAGTGCCCTGCCCTGCGATCACGAACGGATCGTCGTAAGGCCTGACCAGCGTCGCGCCGCGCTTCTCGGCGATGCCGCGCGAGATCGCCTCACGGTCGTCCTTGTCGCGATCATAGAGCACGACCTCGGCGCCGTAGGATTTGGTGCGCTCGCGCTTCGACAGCGGCGCATCCGCCGGCATCACGATGGTCGCCTGCATGTCGAGAATCTTTGCCGCCGCCGCCACGCCCTGGGCGTGGTTGCCGGAGGAGAACGCGACGACACCGCCGGCGCGCTTGTCCTGCGGGATCGAGAACACCTTGTTGAAGGCGCCGCGGAACTTGAACGAGCCGGTGCGCTGGAGCATCTCCGGCTTCAGGAAGACCTTGGCGCCGACGCGCTCGTTGAGCACGGGAAAGGACAACAGCGGGGTGCGGATGGCGTAGGGCGCGATCACGCGCGCTGCGGCGTCGATATCGGCAGGGCCGATCGGGAGGAGCTGTTCGGTCATGTCAGATCTTATCGCGGCCACCGCAGCGCGGGCAAGACACCTCCGCGCGAGGATTTTTCTCTTCAGGCGACGAAGCGCGGCTGTTCCGCGGCGTTCCGGCCAGGCAGCACCGCGCCGACCGCCTCAATGCTGGCCACAAAGGCCCTCGCCGAGGCTTCCCAGGTGTAATTGGCGGCGAACGCGACGCAGTCCTGCCGGGAGATGTCCAGCGCCGCGAAGCAGGCGCTGCGCAGGTCGTGATCGAGTGCGCCGACCGGGGCATCGCCGATGACGTCGCGAGGACCCTTCACCGGGAAAGCGGCCACCGGCAGGCCGCTCGCGAGCGCTTCCAGCAGCACCAGGCCGAACGTGTCGGTCTTGCTCGGAAACACGAAGACGTCGGCGGCCGCATAGATATCCGCCAGTTCCTCGCCGTGCTTCTCGCCGAGGAAGATCGCGTCGGGATAGGCCTCTTCGAGCGAGGCGCGCGCGGGGCCGTCACCAACGATGACCTTGGTCCCGGGCAGCTCGAGATCGAGGAAGGCCTCGAGATTTTTCTCCACCGCGACGCGGCCGACCGATAGGAACACCGGTCCCGGCAGGCAAAGGTCGATGGCGCGGGGGTGGAACAGATGGGTGTCGACGCCGCGCGGCCACAGCACGACATTGTCGAAACCACGCTCGGTCAGCTCGCGGGCGAGCGCAGGCGTTGCCGCCATCACGGCGCGGCTGGGCGCGTGGAAGCGGCGCAGTGCCCGCCAGATCAGCGAGCCCGGCACCGGCACGCGGGCACGGACATATTCGGGAAAGCGGGTGTGGAAGCTGGTCGTGAACGGCAGCTTGCGCTGGCGGCAATAGCGGCGGACCATCAGGCCGATCGGCCCTTCGGTCGCAATGTGGATGCTGTCGGGGCGCGCCTCCTCGATCAGCTTGGCGATTCGTGCGGGACGGGGCATCGCCAGCCGCACATCGCGATAGCTCGGCATTGCAAAGGTGCGGAAGGATTGCGGCGGCAGGAACGTGAATTCGACGCCGAGGCTTTTGCCGGCGTCGGCGAGCTTGGTCAGCGTCCGAACCACACCGTTGACTTGCGGGTGCCAGGCGTCGGTCGCGACCAGGATGCGCATCAGGCGGCCTCTGTTATGCAGCTCTGGCTGCAACCTGCGGGACGGCTGCCGGCTTCTGCAAATGATCCGCCCAGGTGATGATCTCGAAATGACCGTCGTCGTGCTCGACCAGCGCCGTGCAGCTCTCGACCCAGTCGCCGCAATTCATGTAGCGAATGCCGCCCTCGTCGCGGATCACGGCGTAATGGATGTGGCCGCAGATCACGCCGTCGGCGTCGTGGCGCCGCGCCTCGGCGGCGAGCGCCTGCTCGAACGCGCCGATGTAATTGACGGCGTTCTTGACCTTCTGCTTGGCCCATTGCGACAGCGACCAATAGGGCACCTTGAACAAGCGGCGGAAGAAGTTGACGAAGCGATTCATCTGGATCGCGAAGTCGTAGGCCTTGTCGCCGAGATGGGCGAGCCAGCGCGCGTTTTGCACCACGAGGTCGAAGATGTCGCCATGGATGACGAGATAACGCTTGCCGTCCACGCCGGTGTGGACCGTGTTCTCGACGACGTCGATGCCGCCGAAATGCGTGCCGTAATAGTTGCGCAGGAACTCGTCGTGATTGCCGGGGATGTAGACGACCTTGGCGCCCTTGCGTGCCTTGCGCAGCAGCTTCTGCACGAGGTCGTTGTGGGATTGCGGCCAGTTCCAGCTCGATTTCAGCGCCCAGCCGTCGACGATGTCGCCGACGAGATAGATCGTGTCGGCATCATGGTAGCGCAGGAAGTCGAGCAGAAGATCGGCTTGAGAACCGCGGGCTCCGAGATGAACGTCGGAGATGAACAACGTGCGAAAGCGCCGCTCCGGGCTCTCGTCACTCACATCGTAACTTCCCATGCGCCAGCCTGTAACAATGTCCCGTGACAGGGGGATGACCAATTGAACTTTTGAGGCACCCTCAGATACGAATCACGCCTTGCCTCGCCTGCCTGCGAATATCAGCCGCATGCGACAATCAGGCGACATGGCGCCGCAGGAGGCGCCGGGACCCTACTCTTCCCTGAGGCCATCTCCCCCGCAACACATCCTTCGAGACGCCCGCCGTTGGCGGGCCCTCAGGATGAGGGCGGAGTGCGCGGCTGCAAATTCAAAGCGGACCGACGCAGTTCAGCCTCATCCTGAGGAGGCCGCGAAGCGGTCGTCTCGAAGGAGAGGCGCTTGCTCGATGTCGCCACAAGGCATTGGGGACGATGAAGCCAGCGCTCAACGGATCGATGGCCGCGCTTCCGCGGACGGCCCGCCTCAGTAGAACCTGTGGAAATGATGGACCGGGCCGTGGCCGTGCCCGACGCTGAAGCGGTCGGCGGCTGCGATGGCCGCGCTGATCCAGGACTTGGCGTTGCGCACGGCGAGCTCCAGATCTTCGCCCTTGGCCAGTCCAGCCGCGACAGCCGAGGACAGCGAGCAGCCGGTGCCATGGGTGTTGCGTGTGGCAACACGCGGCGCCGCAAGCGCGATCGTGCTTTCGGACGTGACGAGATAGTCGGTGCTCTCGGCGCCCTCGCCGTGTCCGCCCTTGATCAGGACCGCACGGCAGCCGAGCGCCAGCAGACGACGCCCCTGGCTTTCGATCTCGGCCTCGCTTGCCGCGACCGGCTCGTCGAGCAGAGCCGCGGCTTCCGGCAGATTGGGCGTGATCACCGACGCCAGCGATATCAGTTTTGTGCGGAGCGCGTCGACGGCCTCGGATGCCAGCAGGCGGTCGCCGGAGGTTGCCACCATCACGGGATCGAGCACGACATGCCGCGGCGACCAGCGTGACAGCGCGGCCGCGACCGCATCGATGCCGGCGACCTCAGCCACCATGCCGATCTTCACCGCACCAATGTCGAGATCGGAGAACACCGCATCGATCTGCGCGGTGACGAATTCCGCCGGGACTGGGTGAATGCCGGTGACACCGCGCGTGTTCTGCGCCGTCAGCGCCGTGATGGCGGAGGCACCATAGACGCCGAGCGCGGCAAAGGTCTTCAGGTCGGCCTGGATGCCGGCGCCGCCGCTCGAATCGGAGCCGGCGATGGTGAGTGCGACCGGGGTCGTCATCGCCGGGCACCTTTGCTGGATAAGGACACCGCCATGGCCTGTCCTAGCGCGGCCGTGGAACACCGGCAAGCGCGCCGAGCCGTGTTCGACAGTGATTCGCGACGCCGTGTATTCCCTGCGAATCAGGCAAGCAGCGGGCCGGCACGCCCCGCAATCGTGCGGACTTGAAAATGCAACCGCGCCGGACCCTTGGTATAGTCTCGAACCTTACCTGCTTCGCCGGAGCGCGAGGTGAGAGTGGAACTGTCCAGCGACACCCATGATGCGGGCTCCCGGCCCGCAAGCCGCCTGGAACGGAATCTTGGGGTGGAATGATGTGGGCCTTTTTTGAACGTCTCCTCGACTCGTCCATGCTGTCGCCGCACGGCATCTGCCTGTTGTGGGAGCCTGAGCTGATCTGGCTTCACGTCGTTTCCGACGCCTGCATCGCCGCCGCCTATTTTTCGATTCCGTTTGCCCTTGCGATTCTGGTCACCAAGCGGCGCGACCTCAAGTTCGGCTGGGTCTATTGGGCCTTCGCGATCTTCATCATGGCGTGCGGCCTGACCCACGTATTGTCGATCTACACGCTCTGGGTCCCGGTCTATGGCATCGAGGGCATGGTCAAGGCGGCGACCGCGGTGGCATCCGTGGTCACGGCGGGCGCGCTCTGGCCGCTGCTGCCGAAGATCCTGACGATCCCCTCGCCGTTCGAGCTGCGGCAGGTCCAGGCCGCGCTCGAGGAGGAGGAAATCAAGAGCCGGGACGCGACGCTCCTGCTCCAGCAGGTCAGCGACGCCCAGCGCGCCATGCGCGAGAGCGTGGCGCGCCTCACCGCGATCGTCGAGACCGCGGTCGACGGGGTCATCCTGCTCGACGCGCAGGACCATATTCTGCTGTTCAATCCGGCCTGCGAACGCTTGTTCGGCTACTCTGCCGACGAGGTCATGGGCCGGAACGTCAGGATGCTGATGCCCGAGGCGGGCACCGCGCCCGACAGCCACGCAAGGCATTTCGCGACCGCCGGCGAGGCCATCGGCCTGCGCAAGGACGGATCGACCTTTCCGATGGACGTGTCGGTCGGCCGGACCCGGCAGGACGGCGAATTGATCTTCGTCGGCATCGTCCACGACCTGACCGCGCGCAAGCTGACTGAGCAGCAGCTCCAGCAGGCGCAGAAGATGGAGACGGTCGGTCAGCTCTCCGGCGGCATCGCCCACGACTTCAACAACCTGCTCACCGTCATCATCGGCAACGCCGAGCACCTGAGCGAGCAGCTCAAGGCGAGGCCCGACCTGCGCCGCTTTTCCGAGGACATCTGCCAGTCGGGCGAACGGGGTGCCGAGCTGACGCAGCGCCTGCTCGCATTCAGTCGCCGCCAGTTGCTGCAGCCCCAGACGATCGATTGCCGCGGCCTGCTCGAGTCCATGTTCAAGCTGCTCAAGCGCACCTTGCGCGAGGACATCGAGATCAGGACGGCCTCCAGGCCCGGCACGATCGTGGCCTTCGCGGATCGGGCCCAGCTCGAATCCGCCGTGCTCAACCTTGCGCTCAATGCGCAGGATGCCATGCCGGCCGGTGGCCACCTGACCCTGAGCACGGAGTTGACGACACTCGACGACGACTATCGCACCCTTCACCCCGAAGTCGCATCCGGCAGCTACGTGTTGATCTCGATCACCGACGACGGCGAAGGCATGATGCCCGAGGTCACCCGGCGCGCCTTCGAGCCGTTCTTCACCACCAAGGAGGTGGGCAAGGGCTCGGGCCTCGGCCTCAGCATGGTCTATGGCTTCGCCAAGCAATCCAATGGCCATGTCTCGATCTACAGCGAGCCGGGCCTTGGGACGACGGTCCGGATCTATTTGCCGCGCGCGGACATCGGATCATCGCACGCCGAGCTTTCCGATGGCGAGGACGCGGCGCCCCGAGGATACGAGACGATCCTGATCGCCGAGGACGATCCGTTCGTTCGCTCCTCCGCCATTCGCAGGGTGGAAGCTCTCGGATATCGCGTCGTTGCCGCGGTCAACGGCAAGGAGGCCTTGCAGCAGCTGCGCACCGAGCCCGGTATCGACATGCTGTTCACCGACATCGTGATGCCCGGCGGCATGAGCGGCTGGGAGCTCGCCGACCAGGCGCGGCGGATTCGCCCCGGTCTGCCGGTCCTGTTCACCTCGGGCTACGCGCTGGAGACCCTGGTCGAGCAGGGCCACGCGCATGCGCAGGCGATCGTGCTGACCAAGCCCTATCGCAAGGTCGAGCTTGCCCAGCGGCTCAGAGACGCATTCGCCGCGGCCGTGGTGACCTCCTAGGCGCCGGACCGACATCTGGTGGCCGGCAAGTCCGCTTGCTAAATGGTGCCGGGTTTGGCCTATTAGCCGCCAGATACGCTTTCGGAGTGCCCGCGATGGTTCCTTTTTTCGTCCAGATCAAATGCAAGCTCGGCCAGTCCTATACGGTCGCCAATGCGCTTGCCGAAGCCGAGATCGCTTCCGAGATCTACTCCACGGCCGGCCAATACGACCTCCTGGTGAAGTTCTACGTCGACAAGGACACCGACATCGGCCATTTCGTCAACGAGAAGGTGCAGGTGCTGCCGGGCATCCAGGACACCCTCACCATCATCACCTTCAAGGCGTTCGGCGCCAGCTGAGCTAACCAGCTTCCTTGCGCTTGGGCCGCGGCGGACCGTCGACCGGCGGCAGCGATTTGAGATAGTCCGCCATCGCCGCAATATCCGCCTCGGACAATTGCGAGGTGTTCTTGATCACACGCTTCATCGCGCCGCCGGCGCTGTCGCCGTCGGGCAATTCCCCGGTCTTGAGGAAGTAGGCAAGATCCTTCGCGCTCCACTCGCCGAGGCGCTTCTGCGTGATATTCGGCACCCAGCCCTCGCCTTCCGGATTGGGCCCGCCGGCAAAGCGCTGGCCCTGGATGATGCCGCCAAGCGCGTTGCGCGGGCTGTGGCATTCGGCGCAATGGCCAAAACTATTGACGAGATAGGCGCCGCGATTGAATTGCGGCGACTTGGTGCCGTCGGCAACGAGCGGTTTGTCGTGCAGAAACAGGAATTTCCAGACGCCGATGTTGCGGCGGATGTTGAACGGAAAGCCGACGTCGTGGTCGCGCACCTTGCCGGCAACAGGCGGCAGCGTCTTCAGATAGGCAAAGAGATCGAGCACGTCCTCGCGCCTTGCGTGCTGATAGGACGTATAGGGGAAGGCGGGAAAATAATGCTGCCCGCCTGGCGAAACCCCGTGCATCACCGCGTTGACGAAGTCGGCGTCGGTCCATTTGCCGATGCCGTCGTTCGGATCGGGGGAGATGTTCGGCGCGTAGAACGTTCCGAACGGCGACTTGATCGCGACGCCGCCACCGAGCTTGACACGGTCGGGCTGGTCCGGAGTGGCGTGGCAAGACGCGCAGCCTCCCGCGTTGAACATCGCCTCGCCATTGGCAAGGTTTGCCACATGCGCCGGCGCGTTGCCCACAGCCGCCACCACCGGCGCGCTGAGCCACCAATAGGCGACGCCGGCGGCGACCGCGGCGAGCAGCCCCCCGAGAATTGTTCGTTGCAACATGGGTATCCATTCACTCGACACGGCGAACCTAAGACCAATGTCGCCGCGGCTCCAGCCACGAAGAATTTAGCCCGCCTTGGCCGGAAACGGGAATAAACTGAAATGCCGGCTGTTGAAAGTTTGGCAGCCCGAACGGGTTCAGCAGGGAGAATGTCATGAACAAGACCGTCATTGCCGCCTTAGCACTCGGTGCCGTTGCTTTTGCAGCTCCGGCCAGCGCCGAAAAGCTGAAAGCAACGCTCGACGGCAAGTCCGAGGTGCCGGCAACGACCAGCAGCGCCACCGGAACCGCCGATCTGGACTATGATGCCGCCAGCAAGAAGCTTTCGTGGACGGTCACCTATTCCGGGCTGTCCGGCCCTGCTACCGCCGCCCATTTCCACGGCCCCGCGGAGGCCGGCAAGAACGCCGGCGTCGCGCTCGCGATCCCGAATGCGACCGCCAGCCCCGTAAAGGGCGAGGCGACGCTGACCGACGCGCAGGCTGCCGATCTGCTCGGCGGCAAGCTCTACGTCAACATCCACACCGCGGCCAACCCGGGCGGCGAGATCCGCGGTCAGGTGACGAAGTAAGCCGCGACGCTGCTTCGTTGCGTGAAGGCCGGGCGCAGGAGGGGCGTCCGGCCTTTTCGATTCCGGCCGCGCTTAAAGCGCGATGCGATCAGGATGAATCGTCATCGCGCTTTAGGTTGTTGTTTAAGCATGATCTTTTCGGAAAACCGCTGCGCACTTTTCCGGATCATGCTTTAAGCCGCGTTCAGCGCCTGCGTGAGGTCGGCAATCAGGTCGGAGGGATTCTCGATGCCGATGGACAGCCGGATCGTGGAATCGAGCACCCCGATTTTCCGGCGGATGTCGGCGGGAACGCCGGAATGGGTCATGGTCGCGGGCAGGCTCGCGAGCGACTCCGTGCCGCCGAGACTCACCGCCAGCTTGAGGATCTGCAGCGCGTTGAGGAATTTGACGGCAGCATCCTTGCCGCCGACGATGTCGAACGAGAAGGTGGATCCCGCCCCCAGGCATTGCCGCGCGAACACACGCCCGGCCGGCGAGGCCTCCTCGTGATGACCGAGGTAGTGGACCTTGGCCACCTTGGGGTGGTCGCGCAAATAATCCGCCACGAGGCGCGCATTGGCATCGGCTTTTTCCATGCGCAGGCTCAGCGTCTCGAGCGAGCGATTGATCATCCAGCAGGAATGCGGATCGAGCTGGGTCCCGATGGCGCCCCGGAGCGCCTTGATGCCTTTCATCAGCGCCTTCGAGCCGAGCGCGGCGCCCGCGATCAGGTCCGAATGACCGCCGACATATTTCGTGAGCGAGTATAGGGAAATGTCGGCGCCGTGCTCGATCGGCCGCTGAAACACCGGGCCGAGCAGCGTGTTGTCGCAGGCGATGATCGGCGTGTGTCCCTGGGCCTTTCCGATGGAATCGGCAATGCGGCGGATCATGGCGACATCGACCAGGCCGTTGGTCGGATTGGCCGGGGTTTCGATCAGGATCATCGAAACGCGACCCTTGCCCATGGCCTCCTCCGAGGCCTGCTTGACCGCGGCTTCGTCGATCCCATCGGCGAAGCCGACGGCGCCGATCGACAGGCGGGCCAGCGTGTTCGTCAGCAGCGTTTCCGTCCCGCCATAGAGCGGCTGGGAATGCAGGATGACGTCGCCCGGGCGAACGAAAGCCAGGATCGTGGTGGCGATCGCCGCCATGCCGGACGAGAACAGCGCGCAGCTCTCGGTGCGCTCGTAGATCGAGAGCCTGTCCTCGACGATCTCGCTGTTGGGATGATTGAAGCGCGAATAGACCAGGCCCGCGCCCATGCCTTCCGGCGGCTCGCGCCGGCCGGCGACGAAATCGAAAAAGTCCTGCCCGTCATCGGCGGTCCTGAACACGAAGGTGGAGGTCAGGAAGACCGGCGGCTTGATGGCGCCTTCCGACAATTGCGGATCATAGCCATAGGTCAGCATCAAGGTTTCGGGATGCAGCATATGGTTGCCGATGTGGGTCTTCGACGGAAACGGTTTTGCCATGGCCTGTCTCGCTGTTCTGCTTGAAGCCGCGCCATGGAACTCCTGATGAGGCCGTCGGGAGCGAGATGCGCCAATTCCAACAGCTCACGTCAATTCCGCGGCGACTGCAGCCAAGATAGCTGCTCTCACAGCGATCCGTCAGGCCTTGCGGACATAAATTCCTGCCGCGCTTCGCGCCGGCGCAAAAAAGCGGCTGCTTTCGCAACCGCCTTTTCGATTCCTTATCGGCGCCGTAGCCCGGATGGAGCGAGAATTGCGCCTCGCTATTTCAGCTTGACCCGATACGTCTCGTGGCAATCGCTGCAGCGGTCATTGATTGCGGTATAGGCCGCCTTCAGGCTGGCGACATCCTTGATCTTGCCCTTGACATCGGCGATCGCCTTCTGCACAGGCGGGATCTTGGAGTCGAAATCGGCCTTGTTCTGCCAGACCTTTTGCGAGGCGCCATAGGTCGCGTCGACGACATCCTGCTTGGGATTGACCTCGAAGGTCTTGGCGATCTTGGCAACATCGGCCTCGATGCTGGCGATGGCCTGATCGGCAGCTTTCTTGTCGAAGGGGATGTCGCCCTTGGTCATCTTCTGGATCACGCCATACTGGTTCTTGGCGATCGCGCGCATCAGATTGTCCTGCTGAACGGCGATCTCCTGCTGCGCCATCACGGCGCCCGCACCCAGCAGGATGGTCCCCGCGACAATCATCGTTCGTTTCATTGCAAATGTCTCCGGCTCGCAGAGGTGAGGATGGGCCCATTCAAGGATAGAAACCCCGCAGCGAGCGTTTATTCCCGCCGCGGAAGAATCGCCGCCTAGAGGCTGTGACGGCGATGGTGCTCGTTGATGGCGATCCAGACCCGCTCAGGCGTTGCCGGCATGTCGATGTGGTCGATCTTGTATTCGCGCCAGAGCGCATCGACGATGGCATTGACGACGGCCGGACAGGAGCCGATCGCGCCGGCCTCGCCCGCGCCCTTCACCCCCAGCGGATTGGTCTTGCAGGGAACGTTGGCAGTCTCGAACACGAAGGCTGGCCCATCCGCTGCGCGCGGCAGCGCGTAGTCCATGAAGGTCGCGGTAATGAGCTGGCCGTCGCCCGCGCCATAGACCACCTGCTCCATCAGCGCCTGGCCGATGCCCTGCATGGCGCCGCCATGCACCTGGCCGGCCAAAAGCAGCGGATTGAGCGTCTTGCCGAAATCATCGACGATCACGTAGTTGACGATCTTGATGATGCCGGTGGCCGGATCGATCTCGACCTCCGCCAGATGCGTGCCGTTGGGATAGGTGCCGTCGGCACTGGCGAAGGTCGCGCTGCCGTTCAGCTTCGATGGATCGGCGCCGGGTCGCTTTGCGAGGTCGGCAAAGGAGATCGAGCGGTCGGTGCCGGCGATTCGGATCATGCCGTCGGTGATCTCGAGGTCGCCCGCGCTCGCTTCCAGCGCTTGCGCGGCGAACTCCTTCAGCTTCTTGCCGAGATCGCCCGCAGCACGCTGCACGCAGACGCCGCCGGTGGGAATCGAGGCCGAGCCGCCGGTGCCGAGGCCGGTCGCGATCTCCTCGGTGTCGCCCTGGCGGATATGCACGCGCTCCGGTGGCAGGCCGAATTGCTCGGCGACGATCTGCGCATAGGCGGTCTGATGGCCCTGCCCGCTCGATTGCGTGCCGATCAGCACGGTGACGTCGCCACTCGGATCGAGGCGGACATTGGCCGTCTCCTCACCCATCACGCCGCAGATCTCGACATAGCTCGCAAGGCCGATGCCGCGGATCAGGCCCTCCTTCTTGGCCGCCTTGGCGCGCTTTGCAAACTCCTTCCATTCCCCGATCTCCATCGCGCGCTTGAGATGCGCGGCGAAATCGCCGGAATCATAGACCTTGCCCGTGGCCGTCTTGTACGGCAGCGCCTTCGGCGGGATGAAGTTCTTGCGGCGGATGGCGTCCGGCGTCGTGTCGAGTTTTCGTGCGCAGGCGTCCACGAGGCGCTCGATGACATAGGCAGCTTCAGGCCGCCCGGCGCCGCGATAGGCATCGACCGGCACGCTGTGCGTGAAGATGGTGCGCACCCGGCAGTGGAAGGCCTGGATGTCGTAGAGACCCGGCAGCATGCCGGCGCCGCCATGGGGAATGTAGGGGCCGAAGGTCGACAGATAGGCGCCCATGTCGCCCATCAGGTCGCAATCCATCGCGAGGAATTTGCCGTCCTCGGCCAGCGCCATCTTCGCGGTGGTGACGTTGTCGCGGCCCTGCGCATCGCCCAGGAAATGCTCGGAGCGGTCGGCCGCCCACTTCACCGCCTTCTTCAGCTTGCGCGCGGCAACCGCCATCAGGGCGTATTCCCGGTACGGAAACAGCTTCGTGCCGAAGCCGCCGCCGACGTCGGGGCAGATCACCCGCATCTTGTCAGTCGGGATGTTGAGCACGTTCTGGCACAGGATGTCGCGCAGGCGGTGGCTGCCCTGGCTGCCGACCGTCAACGTCAGATGGTCGCGCTTGGAATCGTACTCGCAAACGGCCGCACGCGTCTCCAGGAAGCTCGCGACCACACGCGGGTTGACGATCGAGATTTCCGCGACTGCATGCGCCTTGGCAAAGGCAGCTTCCGTCGCGGCCTTGTCGCCGATCGAGACGTCGAACAGCACGTTGCCGGCCTTGTCGGGCCAGACCTGCGGCGCGCCCTTCTTCACGGCATTGACGACGCCGGTCACCGCCGGCAGGGGCGACCATTTGACGTCGATCGCCTCGATCGCGTCGCGGGCCTGGTCGATGGTCTCGGCGACGACGAAGGCGACGGCATCGCCGACATGGCGCACCTCGTCCTTGGCCAGGATCGGGTATGGCGGGCCGGTGAACGGATCGGTCTCGAGGTTGAACAGGCAGGGCAGATTGCCGAGATCCTTGACGTCGTCGGCCGTCAGGATCAGCGCGACGCCGGGCAGGTCGCGGGCGCGGCTCACATCGATGGTGTATTTGGCATGCGCGTGCGGCGAGCGCAGCATCAGGCAGCGCAGCGCAGCCTGCGGCGCGTAATCGTCGGTATAGCGGCCCTTGCCGCGGATGAGCGCGTCATCCTCCTTGCGCAGCACGCTTTGGCCAACGCCGAACTTGATGGGAGCCGCCATTTTATCTTCCCGTTCTCATGGTTGTTTTGCCGGCATATTGCCGTGGAAAAACTGGCAAGGCAAATGGGTTTGGGCAGGCACATGGTCCGCGGGCCGTGAAAGCGCCGCGCACCGTCACCATGGCGTCTAGATTGCGCTGCGAAACAGGACCTCATCCTGAGGAGCCCGCCAAAAGCGGGCGTCTCGAAGGATCGGCCGCGAAGACGCAGCCCATCAAGCCTCTTGACAAGTTACATCCCACCGCGCCCCCACGGATCGATCGCGCGATCTCTCAGCCTGTCGAGAGCCCTTGCAGACGTGAAGTAGTCGATCTCGCCACGCGTCAAGCCGATATCCATCAGCTCCCTGTCGCTCAGGTCGTGCAAGGTGACTCGCTGGCCCTGGCGCTGCTGCAGAAGCACACGCCAGTATCGCTTGAGCAGACTCAAGACGATGGAGAGGTCGAGGCCGCGCCTTGCGGCATCGTCCTCAATTTCGGGTGAGATGTTCGTCAGTTGTGGTGGCATCGCACGCTCCTGCTGTTGTGCCGGCAGGGAGCGTGGCCAATGAAAAGGCCCCGTCCGATGCCGGCGGGGCCTGGTGGAAAAGATGTCGTCGTCGAATTCCTAGCGCGCGACTCCTCCCACGGCCCAGCCGAAGCGGGTCATGTGGTTGAAGGTGACTTTGCGCACTGACTTAATCATGAGGTGCCAATACCACGGCAATCGTGCAAAATCAAGGGATGTGCGGATGTTGGTTGCACCCTGGAGGCGAGCCCATTGCGAGCGATACACGAGCCAATTGCCTCGGGCAAATTTGTGCTGGTAACCTTCCAAGTGCCCGCTCGGCTACGAGCCTATCTCCCAAGTCCTGATGTCGATCCGAAAGATCATTTTGTTGAACGCCATGCTCGTTTCGAGCGTTGGCGTATTTGGCGTGCTGATAGATGAGCCGTACTGGCGAGCCGTAGGACACGCCCCATGGCTCTATGATTATTTTTTCTGGTTGGCGCTGGCGCTGAACGGGCCGTCCGGATTCGTCGCTGACTACGCCGCCTGGCTCGCCATCGATAGCTTCCATCTCCATCGGCAAGTGCGGGTGCTGGCAGAGCACGAATGGCAGTTTGCTATTCAGTATGCGCTTTGGCTTTTGTTCCTTTGGCCCCAGTGGAAGGCTTACGACACCCTCGTCCGCTGGTGCAGAGGTCATCCCGATCGCGAGACCGCACTCCGCCTGACGGCGTTGGGCATCGCCTTGGTTGGCTGCGTCTGGGCTTACCAATCCTGGGAACCGAGCCACCGAGTCGGGCTCTTCTTCATCGACCGCTTTTTTTGGGTTGTGCGACCAATCGGGCTCGGACTCTCAGGTATCGTCGTCCTTCTCTATGATCACCTGGCGCAGGTCCGCTTTTCGCAGGTCAAGCAGACATGACGAACTCTTTGAAGCGCAGCTAGCCGCGCACCAGCGAGACCAGCCACTTGCGGCCGAACAGCACGAGGATCGCGAGCGCGTAGACGATCGTGTCTCCGACGGCGAGCAGGACCAGCAGCAATTCATCCCGGAAGTGCATCGCCCCGAGCGCAGAGCCCCCAAAGCGCGCAATCAGCCAGAAGGCGGCGGCGAGGATGATGCCGGTCAGCAGGAATTTGGCGAGCGACATCAGCCGGGCGCGGTCAAGCACGAGAAAGCCGCGCCGCGCGGCAAAGAAGAGCACCAGCAGCAGAATGGTCCGGCTTCCCGGCGTACACTCCGACGCCGTGCTTAGGCGATTGTCATGGCGAGCCAACGGTTCTTCCGAGTGTTTCAGCATGTTGCCACTTTTAGGAGGACTTGTCGGGTGGGTTCAGATCGGCAACACTGCTCGGATTTCAAGTAATGCTTTAATGGGTGTCCTCATGCCCGAAACATTGGAAATCCTGTTGTGGTGTGCCGCGCTCGCGACGTGGCTGATGCTTTCCTTCAGGATAATAAGCGAGCGCCTGAAGCCGCTTTCGAATCTCGTCAGCCATCTGCTCGAGGTTGCTTTCAGGCACAAGGCGAAGTGACGCAGTAACGGCGCAAGCCACGGCTTGGCAGCTGCCGAGTTGGCAGAGCTGCGCGTCGCGTTGATGGCGTCAGACGAACAGACCAAACGGCACATCGTGCGGCTGCAACCTGTCGCAACTCTGCCGGGCCGACGATGCTCACTCGAATCAAGTTATCGGCTATCAGGCCGAAGAAGCGGCTGAAACGAACAACGCTGCTAGCCTGCCAGCCTCCGATCGAGGGAGAACCGGCCCCCTCCGGTGACCAGGATCAACAGAGCGCCTCCTGATATCGAGATGTTCTTCAGGAAATTGTTGTACTGCCCGATCTGTTGCGGACCGACGGGATATTCCCAGTAACGATGAGCGATTGCAGTAGCCGACAATACAAATAGAAAAATCAAAATTGCGCAGTAGCGCGTACCAACGCCGAGTATCAAACCAACCGATATCAGTATTTCCAGGATGACGGTGGTCGTCGTGAACAGCTGCGGCACTGGAAGGTTGAGCGAGCGAAAATAGCCCACTGAGCCACTGAAGTTGCCAAGTGCTCCATACGCGCTTCCAACAAACACCCATGCAAGCAGGATGCGGCCGATCAGGATCAGCAGGTCGGCATTGCCGGTGGCGAACTGGTCGATCCGAGATGTGGACCAGGAAGAGCGAAATGACATGGTCACTGCCTCATCGCGTTGCTGCCTGAGGACGGCACCTGAATGTCGAGATCGTATCACGATTGGCGAACCGCATGAAGGCCGCCCGGCGGGCATGACGCGCTGTAGACCCCTGGTGCCTCCGAGGCCCAACAAACGGTCCATCCGCTCACGGCGTTGTCCGCGTTCAAAGCGATTCTTCGGCGCGGTGACGGCGGGCTAGGAGTGCTGGCTTTCGGCACACGCCTAGCCGCGCACCAGCGAAACCAGCCAGCTGCGGCCGAACAGGATGAGGATCGCAAGCGCGTAGACGATTGTACCCCCGATCGCGAGCAGAACCAGCGTCAACTCGTCGTGGAAGCGCATCGAGGCGAGAGCTGAAGCGCTGAAGTGCGCGATCAGCCAGAACGCTGCGGCGAGGATCAAGCCGGTCAGCAGGAATTTGGCCAGCGACATCAGCCAGGCGCGGTCCAGCACGAGAAAGCCGCGCCGCACGGCGAAGAACAGCACCAGCAACAGATTGGTCCAGACACCGACGGCGGTTGCGAGCGCAAGGCCGACCTGGGCCAGCGATCCCATCAAGGCGACCTTCAGCGCGACATTGACCGCAATGCCGGTCAGCGACGCGCGAACCGGCGTTGCGGTGTCCTTGCGCGCATAGAAGGTCGCAACCGCGCTGCGGATCAGCACGAAGGGGATCAGGCCGATGGCGTAGGCCGCGAGCGTGCCGCCCGCGGCGACAGCGTCGGCCTTGGAGAACGCGCCGCGCGCGAACAGCGCGCGCATGATCTCGTCCGGCACGGTGAGGAAGGCCGCGACGAACGGGATTGAGAACAGCAGCGTGAAGTCGAAGGCGCGGCGCTGCGCCTTCATCGCGCCGTCATGGTCGTTGGCCGTGATCCGGCGCGACATCTCCGGCAGCAGCACGGTGCCGATGGCGATGCCGATCACGCCGATCGGGAGCTGGTTGAGCCGGTCGGCATAATAAAGCGCCGACAGCGCGCCGGCAGGCAGGAAGGTCGCGATGATGGTATCGGCGAACAGCGCCACCTGCGTGCCCATCGAGCCCAGCGTCGCGGGGCCGAGTGCCTTGAAGAAGCCGCGGACGTCTTCGTCGAGCTTGAGCGGCGCAAACCGCGGCAGGCCGCCATGGCGGGCGAGATCGCCGGCGAGCAGGAAATATTGCAGGAAACCGGAGATCAGGACGCCCCAGGCTGCGGCGTGGCCCGCGCTCGGAAACCAGACGGCGACCGCCAGCGTCATCATCATCGAGACGTTCAGGAAGATCGAGGCGGCCGCGGCGCTGGCAAAGCGCTGCATCACGTTGAGCATGCCGCCATAGAGCGTCACCAGTGTGATCAGCAGCAGATAGGGAAAGGTGATCCGGGTCAGCTCGATCGCGAGCTTGCGCTGCTCGGCGTCGTCACTGAAGCCCGGCGCCAAAATGCTCATGGCCTGCGGCATGAACAGCCAGGCGACGATCAGCAGCACCACCTGCGAGGCCAACAGCAGCGTGAAAATGCGGTCGGCGAACAGGCGCGCCGCCGCCGCGCCCTTCTCGCCATGGACATGCGCATAGGCCGGCACCCAGGCGGCGTTGAAGGCGCCCTCGGCGAAGATCGCGCGAAAATGATTGGGCAGCCGCAGCGCGACGAAAAAGGCATCGGCCACGGGGCCGGCGCCGAGGATCGCCGCGAGCATGATGTCGCGGGCAAACCCCGTCAGCCGCGAGAGCAGCGTGTAACCACCGACCGTGAAGATGCGTCCGAGCATGTGTCTGTTTTAGAGACTAATCAGTCTAACGATAAGGCTTTGAAGTTTGACGTGATGAAAAAAGACGGCCGCTCGGCCTGCGATGCGCATTGCTGTGCCCTCTCCCCTTGTGGGAGAGGGCAGCGCCGCAAGTAGATATAAACTCAATCGGGTGAGGGGTTTCTCTCCTTGCATTCAGTGCGGAGAGAGACCCCTCACCCGTCTCGCCGCTTCGCGACGAGCCACCCTCTCCCACAAGGGGAGAGGGAAGAAAAGCGCAAGATCACCCCCCCAGCGCGCCGCGGACGGCGGCGATGATCCGCTCCTGGTCGGCTTCGGTCAAATAGGCGTGCATGGGCAGGCTGATGACATCCTGCGACAGGCTTTCGCAACCGGGCAGGCCGCCCCCGGCCACCGGATATTGCTTGTAGGCGGTCTGCTGATGCATCGACTTGCCGTAATAGATCGCGGTCGGCACGCCCTGGGCTTTTAGCGCGGCAGCGAAGCCGTCGCGGTCGGTGCCCTCAGGCAGGCGGATGGTGTATTGCGCCCAGACCGAGGTATTGCCCGGGCTGAGACGCGGCACGGTGACCACGTTGGACAGCCCACGCGCGTAGCGCTCCGCGACCTTGTTGCGGGCTGCGATCTCGTCGTCGAAAATCTTCAGCTTCTCGATCAGAATCGCGGCCTGCATGGTGTCGAGCCGGCCGGTCAGGCCGAGGCGGACGTTGTCGTATTTGTCGACGCCCTGCCCGTGCACGCGGATGCTGCGCAAGGTGGCCGCGAGTTCGTCGTCATCGGTGAAGATCGCGCCGCCGTCGCCGAAGCAGCCGAGCGGCTTTGCCGGGAAGAAGCTGGTCGTGGTGGCGAGCCCGAAGGTGCCGAGCTTGCGGCCCTTGTAGCTTGCACCGAACCCTTGCGCGGCGTCGTCGATCACGAACAGGCCTTCTGCCCTGGCGATCTCGGCGATCGCATCGTGATCGGCGGGCTGACCGAACAGATCGACCGGAATGACCGCAACCGGCCTCAGGCCCGCCTTGCGAGCGGTCGCGATGCCGCGCTTCAGGGACTCAGGGCTCATGTTGAAGGTCGTCTCGTCGACATCGACGTAGACAGGGGTCGCGCCCATCCGTGCGGCCGGCGACGCGGTCGCGATGAAGGTGAAGGACGGACACAGCACGGCATCGCCGGGCCCGACGTTCTTTGCCATCAGCACCATCAGAAGCGCGTCGGTGCCGCTGGCGCAGCCGATGACATGCTTGGCACCACTGTAGGCCGCGAGCTGCTTCTCGAGCTCGGCGACTTCAGGGCCATTGACGAACTGGCAATGGTCGAGAACGCGCTTGACCGCGGCATCCAGCGAAGCGCCGAGCCGGCGGCGCTGCGAGCCGACGTCGATGAAGGGAATGGGTTCGGAACGCAGATGCTGGTTCATGACCTGGCTCTTGGCGCCTTCTTGAATGGTCGACATGGATGACGGGTTTAGCCGGCGACGCGGCGCGGGCCCTTGAGGGCGGGCGATTTGGCCGCGGGCCGCGACGGCGTCTCCAGGCACTGCGTCGCGATCTCGAGGCTGGCGACACCTTCGTCGCCGGTGACCGCCGGCGTCTCGCCGTTGCGCACCGCCTTGAGGAACGCGATCAGCTCGGCGCGGAGCGGCTCGTCATGTCCGACCGGCAGATGCCGCATCGAATAGCTGCCGTCGGGCTTGAAGCCGAAGCACTCGGTGACCTGGCGCGTGAGCAGATCGCCCATCACGTATTTGCCGCGGGTCGCGACCGTGACGCTGCGCGCCTTGAACGGCGTCAGCCAGTTGGTGTTGATGTGCGCGAGCACGCCGCTCTCGGTGCGGAACTGCAGCAGCGCGATGTCCTCGCGCTCGGCGACGGCGCTCGACAATTGCGGCTGCACCTCGACGATGTCGGATTCGGTAAACCAGCGGATCAGGTCAATGTCGTGCACGGCGAGGTCGATGACGACGCCGACATTGGACATGCGCGGCGGGAACGGGCCGACGCGCGTGATCGCGATGGAAAGAATGTCTTCGCCAGCGATCGCCTGCTTGACGGCGGCAACCGCCGGATTGAAGCGCTCGACATGGCCGACCATCAGCGTGACGCCGGCCTTTTGCGCGGCAGCGACGATCTCGCGGCCCTCCTCCACCGTGGATGCGATCGGCTTCTCGACCAGAACATGAATGTTCCTGGCGATGCAGGCGAGCGCGACCTCGTGATGCAGGTGGGTGGGAGCTGCGATGGTGACGGCGTCGATGCCTTCGGCGAAGAGCTGGTCGAGCGTCTCGAAACTCGCGCAATTGGCAAGTTCCGTCGCGCGTGTGCGATGTGCCGGCGAAGGATCGACGACACCGACGAGGCTGACGCCGGGAAGACCCGCAAGCACGCGCGCATGGTTGCTGCCCATCACGCCGGCGCCAATGACGCCAACGCGCAAGCCGGCCTTTGCCGGTGCAGATCCTTTGGAACTCATTTGAGCAAACCCCGATTCAACGCAAATCCCCGGCGCGCTTCTAGCACGGACGCCACATTTGTGGCGAATGCCGCCTTGGCGGCCCGGACACGATTTGATTCAAAAAGTTACACGTTCCCCGGGCCTTAAGCCGAAAAATATCGCCTCTTTGGCCCGGGTCCCGTGATTCGGAGTTTGCTGGTTACGACCTTTGATAGTCGTCTTCAATCCGGATGATGTCGTCTTCCCCGAGATAGCTTCCAGTCTGGACCTCGATCAGTTCCAGCATGATTTTACCGGGGTTCTCCATCCGGTGCACGGCGCCCATCGGGATGTAGATCGACTCGTTCTCGTGCACCGTCTTCACGGCCTCGTTGACGGTGACGCGGGCGGCGCCGCGGACCACGATCCAGTGCTCGGCGCGATGATGGTGCTTCTGCAGCGACAGCCGCCCGCCCGGCTTCACCACGATGCGCTTGACCTGGTGGCGCTCGCCATTGTCGACCGACTGATAGCTGCCCCAGGGCCGGTGCACCTTGAGATGCTCCTCGGTGACCTTCGGCGCGACCGCCTTCAGCTTCGTGACGAGACGTTTCAGGCCGTTGGCATCCTGCTGGCGCGAGACCAGAACCGCATCAGCGGTCGCGACCACGACGAGATCGTCGACGCCTTCGAGCGCGACCAGCGCGGAATCGGTGGTGACGTTGCAGTTGCGGGAATCCTCGAACACCGCAGCGCCGTGCGACGCATTGCCTTGTGCGTCCTTGTCGGAGAGCTCCCACACCGCGTGCCAGGAGCCGACGTCGGACCAGCCGCAGGACACCGGCACCACCGCTGCGCGCGAGGTCTTCTCCATCACGGCATAGTCGATCGAGATCGCCTTGGCCGCGCCGAACGCCTCGGGCTCCAGCGTGACGAAGCCGAGATCGCGGCCGGCATTGTTGACCGCGTTGGTGACGGCCTCGACGCTTCCTGCATCGACCCTGCGATATTCGTCGAGCAGCACGCTCGCCGGGAACATGAAATTGCCGCTGTTCCAGAGATAGCCCGAATTGACGTAGTCGGATGCCTTCACCGCGTCCGGCTTCTCGACGAAGCGCGCGACCGCATGCACCTCACCGGAGATCACCTCGCCCGGGTTGATGTAGCCGTATTCGGTCGCCGGCCGCTCCGGCTTGACGCCGAAGGTGACGATGCGCCCGGTGCTCGCGGCGTTACGGCCCTCGCGGCAGGCGGCAACGAAAGCGGAATTGTCCTGCACGACGTGGTCGGCGGCGAGCGCAAGCACGATGGCTTCACTGGCGCGGTTCTGCGCGAACACCGCGCCGGCCGCGATCGCAGGTCCGGAATCGCGACGCATCGGCTCGAGGATCACGTCGGCCTCGATACCGATCTCGGCGAGCTGCTCCAGCACCATGAAGCGATAGGACGCATTGGTGATGACGATCGGCCGGTCGAACAGGGAGGGATCGGAAACGCGCAGCAGCGTGTCCTGGAAGGTCGAGCGGGTGCCGAACAGCGGCAGGAACTGTTTTGGCCGCACCTCGCGCGAAGCCGGCCACAGCCGCGTGCCGGCGCCGCCGCACATGATCAGGGGGATAATGCGTTTGTCCATCGTCATCTCAAACCTTGAAGTAGTCCCGATACCAGGTGACAAAATTATGGACCCCATGCTCGATCGGCGTTGACGGTGCAAAGCCGGTGTCGCGCATCAGGTCCTCGACATCCGCGAACGTTTCCAGCACATCTCCCGGCTGCATCGGCAGCAATTCTTTGATCGCCGTCCGGCCCAGCTCCCGCTCCAGAAGACCGACGACGTGCATCAGTTCCTCCGGATGGTGATTGCCGACATTGTAGAGCTTAAACGGCGCATTTGCGGCAGCCGGATCGTCCGCAGGCACAAGATCGATCAGCTTGGATACTACACGTGTGACATCATCAACATAGGTGAAGTCGCGACGCATTCGGCCATGGTTAAACAGCCGGATCGGCTTGCCCGCCATGATGGCGTTTACGAACAGAAACATGGCCATGTCGGGCCGTCCCCATGGCCCGTAAATGGTAAAGAAGCGCAGTCCCGTGACCGGCAGGCGATAGAGATGGCTGTAGGACTGCGCCATCACCTCGTTCGCCTTCTTGGTCGCGGCGTAGAAGCTCACGGGATGGTCGGTGCGGTCCGCAACCGCAAATGGCAATTTTGTGTTGGCGCCGTAAACGGAGGATGACGAGGCGTAGACGAGATGACGACAACCGCTGTTGCGGCAACCCTCGAGGATGTTGAGAAAGCCCACCAGATTGGAATCGGCGTAGGCGTGCGGCTGCTCGATCGAGTAGCGCACGCCGGCCTGCGCCGCGAGATGCACGACCTCCGTAAAACGATGTTGCGCAAACAGCGCCGCCATCGTCTCGCGGTCGGCAAGATCGGCCTCGACGAAGGAGAAGCGGCGGTCGCTCTGCAACAGCGCCAGGCGCGCCCGCTTCAGTGCTGGATCGTAATAGCTGTTGAGATTGTCGAGCCCGACGACGGTGCGGCCTTCGCCCAGGAGCTGCCGGGCGACGTGAAAGCCGATAAAGCCGGCGGCCCCGGTGACCAAAATCGCCTGATCCGTCATCCTGTTCCCCGGGGATCCCTAGCCCGATCCTGTTTAGCCGTCACCTCAAGGTGATCGCAATAGGCCCGCCGCGGCTCATGCGCTCCATAATGCCCCTCCACGAGAGCCCACGAGAGCTATTGCAAGATCGGCGCCAAAACCATACCAAAGCGGCCGAATTCGGCGCTCGCGTCGGGTTGCCTCAAATCTTCGCAAACCCTGTTCATGCGGGCGAGATGCGCCGAATCCTGCTGTCGACGGCCAAAATCCTGATTTCCGCGGCGCTGCTCTATCTGGCGCTGCGCAAGGTCGATCTGTCCGAATTGTTTTCGCGCTTCACCGTGACCAGCCTGTTCTGGATCGGCGCCGCGATCACGGTCACCTTCCTGCAGATCTTCGTCGGCGTGCTGCGCTGGCGCGAGATCAGCGCCGTCTGCGGCGCGCCGCTCGAGCTCGGCCGCGCCATGCGCTACAACGTGATCGGCTCCTTCTTCAACCAGACCCTGCCGTCGGCGATCGGCGGCGACGCGGTCCGGCTCTGGCTGGTCGCACGCGCCGGTGCCGGCTGGCGTGCGGCGACCTACTCGATCTTCGTCGACCGCGCGATCGGCTTGATCGCGCTCGCGATTCTGATCGTCGCGAGCCTGCCCTGGAGCTACACCCTCATCACCGATCCGCACGGGCGCTCGGCGCTGCTGCTCATCGATTTCCTGGCGCTCGCCGGCGGCCTCGGCTTCCTGGTTTTCGGCGCGCTGAAATGGCGCTGGCTGAAGACCTGGTGGGCCACGCATCACATTCACGCCTGTGCCGTGATCGCGAACCGCGTGATCTTCAGCCGCAGCCGCGGACCGATCATCGCAATCCTGTCGGTGCTCGTTCACGTGCTCGCCGTCGTCATCGCCTGGTGCGTCGTGCAGTCGATTGCAGCCCCGGTTCGCTTCAGCGACGTGTTCCTGCTGGTGCCACCCGTGATGCTGATCACGATGATGCCGATCTCGATCGCCGGCTGGGGCGTGCGTGAAGCCACGATGAGCCTGGCGTTCGGCTTCGCCGGCCTGGCCGCCAACGAGGGCGTCAACGTCTCGCTGCTGTTCGGCGCCGTGTCCTTCATCGTCGGCGCGTTCGGCGGCCTGGTCTGGATCCTCAGCGCGGAGAAAGCCGCGCAGGGGTCGGCGCCGATCGGAGTGCCGGAGTGACAACCCTCGTCGCGGGTCCGGACCATGCGGCCGGGCTGGTGCTGTTTGCGCTTGCGCCGGCCGTGCTGGCTGCACTGATCTCCGCCTTCATCATCTGGTGCAGCATGCCGCTGCTGCAGCGTTATGCGCTGGCGCGTCCGAACGCACGCTCGTCGCACAAGATACCGACCCCGCAAGGTGCGGGCATCGCGGTTGTCGCGGCCACGCTGCTGGTGGCTGCGTCCTGGGCGGCCTGGACGTACGGCGCGATTCCCTTGCCTCTGATCGGCTCCGCCGTCATGATCGCGATGGTCGGACTTGTCGATGACATCAGGCCCCTGCCCGTGCTGCTCCGCCTCGTGCTTCAGGCTGGAGCCGTGGCCGCCGTCGTATTCACGACACCGGAGACCGCGCGCATCGTGCCGGCGCTGCCGCTCGCGCTCGAGCGCGGCCTCATCCTGCTCGCCGGCATCTGGTTCGTGAACCTCGTCAATTTCATGGACGGGCTCGACCTCATGACCGTGGCGGAGGTGGTGCCTGTCACGGCCGCGCTCGGATTGCTCGGATGGTATGGCGACCTCTCGCCATCCGCGGCGCTGCTCGCCACGGCGCTGTGCGGGGCCATGCTTGGCTTTGCGCCGTTCAACCGCCCAGCCGCAAAGGTCTTCCTGGGCGATGTCGGCAGCCTGCCGATCGGCCTCTTGCTCGGCTGGTGCCTGCTGGAGCTCGCCTGGCACGGACAGCCCGCTGCGGCACTGCTGCTGCCTGCCTATTACCTTGCGGATTCCACCATCACGCTGTTTCGCCGCATCATCAGGCGCGAACCATTCTGGTCGGCACACCGCACGCACTTCTATCAGCGCGCCACCGACAACGGCTTTAAGGTCAAGCAGGTGATCGGCGAGGTGTTCGCGCTCAATCTCGTGCTGGCATTGCTTGCCATCGTGAGCGTTCGCGCCGGCTCGATGACGGTCACGATCGTCACCCTGTTCGCGGGCGCGGTCGCGGTCGCCTTCGTGCTGCGGCGCTTTTCCCGCCCTCAGGCATCCTGAGCCGACAACGCCAGCCGCAACCCCTCGTCGAGGGACACCTGCGGCTGCCAGCCGGTCGCGAGCGCCTTGGAGATGTTGAGCTCGAGCGAGCCGATCAGGCTGTCATGCGTATCCTGCCGGCCCATGACGCTGAGCAGCGTGCTGAGCAGGCCCGGCGGCATGCCGAACAGCCGCAGGCTCTTGCCGGACGCTTCGGCCAGACGGGTGATGAATTCGGGTGTCGAGACCTGCTCCCTATCGGCGACGAGGAATATCTCGAAATTGCTGGCGGGATCGGGATGGCCGAGCCGGCGCAGGATGAACGACGACAGGTTCTGCACGGCAAGGAAGGCGCGCTGGTTGCGGATCGCGGCAACGGGCAGCGGCAACCCGAGCTGGACCGCGCGCGTCAGCAGCGCAAAATTGCCCTTGGCGCCCGCGCCATAGACCAGCGGCGGCCGGATCACCGAGATCTTCATGTCGTTGTCGCGCGCCAGCGTCCTCAAGCCCGCTTCGGCCGCAGCCTTGGACATGCCGTAGAGGCCGCGCGGCGTCAGGATATCGCTCTCGCTGAATGGGGCGCGGCCCTCGTTACTGCGGCCGTGCACCAGCACGGTACTGATGAAGACGAACTGGCGCACGCCGGCCGTCGCCGCGCAGCGCGCCAGATGCAGCGTGCCGGCGATGTTGACGTTGCGGTAGAGCTGGACCGCATGCTCCTCGTGCTTGTGATGCACGCGCGCGGCGAGATGGACGACGGCGTCGACGCCTTCCAGCGCGGCTTGCCAATCGGTCTCGGGACCAATCGTCTCGATCACCACCTCGTCGTCGGCACCTTCCGCGCGACGGACCGCGCGGCGGACCGACCATCCCTCGCGCTGGAGCGCCGGCACGACATGACGGCCGACGAAGCCGCTCGCTCCCGTCACCAGCACGACCGGTTTCTTCTCGCTCATCGTTGCTCCGAAAGGTTCGCGGTGTGCAACAATTCGTCGATCACACGGGCATAGGCGTTCATCGCCGTCGTCCGGTCGAATCGCAATGCCGTCCTCACCGCCCGCTCCGTCATCGCATCGTCGTTGGAACGGGACGCCGCGCGGATCGCCGCGGCGAGCCGGTCCGGGCGGCCCGGCGTCACGACCCAGCCGAGCCCGTTCTCCACTACCGTCAAGGCAGCCTCGGACTCCGGCTCAGACACCAGCACCACGGGACGGCCGACCGCCAGCAGATTGTAGAACCGGCTCGGCACCGACACCCCCGCAACGTCCTTCCGGTACGGAATGATCCAGAGATCGGCGGACGCCAGGAACGCCTCGAGCTCGGCATCCTCGACCCGCCCGACAAGGGAGACATTGCGCAGGTTCGCCGCCGCCTGCAACTGCTTCAGCCGCTCGAAGCCGATGCCCCAGCCGGACAGCAGGAAGTGAATGTCGGCCTCGTCCTTCAGAAGCCGCGCCGCCTCGAACACGATCTCCGGATCGTGGGTGAAACCGAGATTGCCCGACAGGCCGACGATGAAGCGCGCGGAAAGCGCCTTGCGGAACGGGTTGTCCGAATCGACCGGCCGCGGCGCGGGCACGAGCGTTGCCCAGTTCGGGATGAAGCGGATCTTGTTCCGCGTCATTCCGGCATAGCTCAGCAGCGGCCGCTCCGCGTCGCGGCCGATGGTGATGACGGCATTGAGCGCGCGGAACATCAGGCCGTTGGCGGCGCGCATCGTCCGCGTCACGAACGAGCCCGGCTTCAGCAGGCCCGCCATCACCAGCACGTCGGGAAAGAGGTCGTGCATGATCAGCGCCGAGCGTGCGCCCTTGAGCCTGGCTGCCGCCGCCACCGCGTAAGGCAGCATGAACGGGGCGGTGACCGTGAGCACGACGTCGCCTGCCTTGAGCTCGTGCAGCAAGGCGAAGAACGTGCGCGCCGCGAACAGCAGCTCCGAGACCCCGCGCCGCACCAGCGCCGCCTTGCCCGCCATGCGGTTCTTGATTGCGATGACGCGCGGCTTGCCCGGACCGGTCTGCAAGTCCGACAACGCGCCCGGCCAGCCCGAGAGCACGACCACCTCGTGCTCGGCGGCGAGACGGCATGCGATCTCGGCCATGATCGCCGCCGTCGTGCTCGTATCCGGCGGATAATGCTGGCTCGCGACGACGATCTTGCCCCGAGGCTGCATGGTCAGGCCGCGGTCGACCCGAATTCGGGCACCGCATCCTTCAGGATAGTCCTGATGGTGGCGCGATCGTCGCGCGCGATCGCCTGCTCCAGCGCCGCAATCCATTTGCGCAACGTCTGCATCGGCGGCTCGTTCGGCTGCGCGGCCATGATGCCGGCAACGCCGATCTCGCGGGTCGGCTCCTCGGTGGCGAACAGGATCTCGTGCAGACGCTCGCCCGGCCGCATACCCGTGAACACGATCTCGATATCGTAGCCCGGCTGCAGCCCGGAAAGGCGGATCATGCGCTCGGCGAGATCGACGATCTTCACCGGCTGGCCCATGTTGAGCACGTAGACCGAGACGTCGGGACGGTGCGTTCCGAGCGCATGCGTGGCCGCGGTGATGACGAGATCGCAGGCCTCGCGGATGGTCATGAAGTAGCGGACCATGTCGGGATGCGTCACCGTCACCGGGCCGCCGGCCTCGATCTGGGCCTTGAATTTCGGAACCACCGAGCCGTTCGAAGCCAGGACGTTGCCGAACCGGACCGAGATCAGCCGCATCGGCGGCTTGGCGCCGTGCGCCCCGGCTGCGAGGTCGTGATCCAGCGCCTGGCAGTACATCTCCGCAAAGCGCTTGGTCAGGCCGAGCATCGACACCGGCTCGATCGCCTTGTCGGTCGAGATCATCACCATGGCTTCGGCGCCGGCGGCAACGGCGGCATCCGCAACGTTGATCGAGCCGAAGATGTTGGTCTTGACGCCCTCGCTCCAGTCGCGTTCGAGGATGGGCACGTGCTTGAGCGCGGCGGCGTGGAACACGATGTCCGGCTTGAACCCCGCCATCAGGCGCACGATGCGCTCGCGGTCGCGGATGTCGGCGATCCGCCCTTCGATCTCGGCGGCCGCGCCTCGCGCGGCGAGCGCTTCCGTGATGGCATAAAGCGCGGGTTCGGAGTTTTCCACGATCAGGAGCCGCGCGGCGCCGAAGGCCACGACCCGCTCGCAGATCTCCGACCCGATCGAGCCGCCGCCGCCGGTGACGATCACCGCCTTGCCGTTGATCAGCGCTTCCAGGCGCGCATAGTCGATCGTCTCGCTCGGCCGCAGCAGGAGGTCCTCGACCGCGACGGCCGTGAGCCGCGGCGTATCGCCGCTCTCGAGCGAAGGCATCCGGTTGACGATCACACCCAGCTTGCGCGCCCGCATCAGGATCGATTCCGGACGCGCTTCCGGCTCGAATGCCGAGGGCGTCATGACGAGGCGCGCGATCGGCTTGTTGCGCTTGGCGAAATCGGCGACGACGTCCTCGACGTCGTCGATGCCACCCAGCACCGGCACGTTGCGGATGAACTGGCCCCTATCCGAGCTCGACGGCGACAGCACGCCGACCGGCCAGATGCGCTTGATCGCCCCGCTCTCGATGCCGCGCAGGAGCACCTCGGCATCCGCGGCGCGGCCGATCAGCAGCGTCGGCGCAGCCTCCTCGCCCCTGGCATGACGCCGTACCCGCGTATAGCGGAAGTAGCGGTAGGTCATGCGCAGCGCGCTGAGGAAGGAGATCTCGAGGAACCAGTAGAGGACGATCGTCACCTTGCCGAGAAAGAAGGCGCCGCGGACGTTGGGGGCGACGAAGATGTAGTCGAGCACGAGCAGGGCGACCGTCAGCACGGTCGCGACGCGGATGATGTTCAACGCGTCAGGCAGCGAGATGAAGCGCCATTTCGTCGTAGTCAGGTTGAAGATGAAGAACACGACCACGCTGAAGGCGAGGAAGTAGGGCAGGATCTGGAACAGCAGCGGCAGACGGTCGAAGAAGCCGTCGCCACCCTCGAATCGCAGATAGAAGGCGGCAAAAAGCGCCGCCGCGGTCGCCAGCAGGTCGTGGAGCGCGATCAGGAAATTGCGCAAGGTGAGATGCGAAAGACGCGTCATCCGCCGACCGATGAAAACCCAGTTAGATGCAACCTGACCGCGCTGATAGCCCATCTGGACCAGACTTGCCAGCCGCGCGGGCTTTCAGGAACCGGCTTCCCCCGTCTTCGCCTCGGCCTGTTGCCCCCGGATCACCATGCCGCCGGCAACGCCGACGCCGATGACGTACATCCAGCCCTCGTGGAAGTCGAACAGATGGGAGTTGAACAGCGAGGTGAAGACGTTCTGCACCACCACCAGGAGCCCGATCCAGTTGGCAAGGCCGTCGCCGCGAAACAAGCGCAGATGCAATATCCAGATCGCATAGAGAACGGCGATGCCGATCACGCCCCATTGCACGGCAACGTTCAGCGTCTGGTTATGCGGGTTGCCGATCACCTCGGCGGACGCCTGGTACTGACCGGCGGGCGTCGCGACGCGTTCGAACAATCCGCGCGTCGAGCCGGTGCCGTGCCCCTTGATCGGCGCCTCGGCGAAGAAGCCGAGCGACTTCCGCCAGAATTCGAGCCGCAGACCCGCCGAGGTCGGCTCGCCCTTTTCCACGTAACGCGTGTAGTCGTCGGAAAACCTCTCGGCGGTATGGCGCAAATATGGCGAGGCCTGCCAGGCGAGAATAGCGGCGACGAGCAACGTGGCGGAGATGAGCGCGATGCTGCGCCATTTGAGGTGAAGCAGCGCGAACACGCCGAACATGATTGGAACGGTGACGAGCGCGGTGCGCGACACCACGACGAAGGTCATGTTGACGAAGAAGCTCAGTGCCAGCGCCGTCAGCAGCCCGGCGAACCAGTATCGCTTCTCACGCAGCAGCATCACGATCGGATAGGCGAGCGCGACCGCGCAAAGCGCGAATTCCTGGCTCTGGTCGATGTAATTCTTGACGAAGATGCCGCGCTCGGCCGGATCGGTCTTGAGCGCGAGGTTCGGGTAGAAGGCGACCAGCCAGGACATCACCGACAATAGGGCGCAGGACACCAGGAAGGCGATGAAGATCCAGCGGCCGCGCGGCGAGCGCTCGAAATGATAGAGCAGGACCGGCAGCACCAGCAGCTTGATGGTCGGATTGACCGCATAGAAGCGGGCGCCCCAGCTCGCGTCCGACCACAGCGTCCCCACCAGCGCGAGCAGGACCAGCGCGATCGGGGCCGCGCAGATCGGACGCTTCAAGGATTGCAGGAACGCGCGGACGTCGAGAAACGGCACCATGCAGAGCAGCATCAGCGCGTTGAAGATCCCCGCCAGCGAGGTCGACCAGGGCAGCGAGGCCGCGGTCAGGACCGCAAATATATCGACGGTCTCGCGCCAGGCCGCCGGGCTGCGCAGGCGGCGAAGCAACATCCCGCCGGTCGTCTCGCGTGCCAGTGCCGTCACTTGCCCCCTCCCCGGGCGCGATGGACCAGCGCCGTCGTGCTGAAGCCCTGGAGGATGTCGACCAGCACGACGGTGCCGCCCGCTTCCTCGACGACCTCGTGGCCGACTACCTGCTCGCGGGTGTAGTCGCCGCCCTTCACCAGCACGCCGGGCTTGATCCGGGTGATCAGGTCGATCGGCGTGTCCTCATCGAAGATGACGACGAGATCGACGGCTTCGAGCGCCGCGAGCACCTCGGCACGCGCGCGCTCGTCCTGGACCGGCCGCTCGGTGCCCTTGAGCCGCCGCACCGAGGCGTCGCTGTTGAGCCCCACGATCAGGCGGTCGCAGGCGGCGCGCGCCGCGGTCAGCACCTTGACGTGGCCGGGATGCAGGATGTCGAAGCAGCCATTGGTGAAGCCGACGCGCTGGCCTTGTGTTCTCCATTCGGCGAGCTGCGCATCGAGTGCGGCCGGCTCGAGCACGATCTTCTCCTCGGCCGCCAGAGTGGCATGCGGCAGGATCTTTCGGCGCAGCTCGGCCGCGCTCACACTGGCGGTGCCTTGCTTGCCGACGGCGACGGCGGCAGCGGCATTGGCCATGCGCAGCGCCGTGTCCCAGTCCGCGCCTGTAGCAAGCGACACCGCGAGCGCGGCGGCGACGGTGTCACCGGCGCCGGAGACGTCGCGCACCTTCACCGGAAAAGCCGGAACGTGAACCGCCGCGCCATTGCGCGGCACCAGCGTCATGCCGTGCTCGCCCTGGGTGACCAGGATCGCCTCGCAATCGGCGAGCCGCATCACGTCCTCGCTGGCCTCGACGATGCTCTGCACCGTCTCGGCGCGGCTTCGGGTCGCTTCAGAGAACTCCTTGCGATTGGGCGTCAGCAGCGTGGCGCCGCGATAGATCGCCCAGTTCAGGCTCTTGGGATCGACGATCACGGGCTTGCCGAGCTTTCGCGCGGCGTCGATGGTGTGGCGGATGACGCGCGCCGTCAGCACGCCCTTGGCGTAGTCCGAGAGCAGCACGATGTCGGCGCGCGCGATCTGCGGCAGGATCGCCTCGATCAGCTTCGTCTCGATGTCATCGGAAGCAGGCGCCGCCTGCTCCCAGTCCGCGCGCAGCATGTGCGTGGAAAAATGCTCGGAGACGAAGCGGACTTTTCGCGTGGTCGGGCGCGAGGGATCACACACCAGCACGCTTTCGATGCCGGCGTGCTCGTCCAGCGCCGCCTTGAGCCGTGCACCGGCATCGTCCTCGCCGACGAGGCCGACGAAGATGCAGCGCGCGCCCAGCGAGGCGACATTGCGCGCGACATTGCCGGCGCCGCCGATATGGATCTCGCTGCGCTGGGCCGCGATGACGGGCGCCGGCGCTTCCGGCGAGATCCGCGACACCTCGCCATAGACGAACTCGTCCAGCATGATATCGCCGATGCACAGCACCGTGCGGCCTGAGATGGCCTTCGCGAGGGCGTCGAAATCGAGAATGGGCGTCGGCATGTTCAAATGGCCTCAGCGGAAGCGGTCGGGCCGGTCGAGGTAATCCCCGACATAGGCCTTCACCGCATCCTCGAGCGTCGTGAAGCCGCCGTTATAGCCGGCGCGGTGCAGGCGATCGACCTCGCTCTGGGTGAAATACTGGTAAGCCCCGCGGATCTGCTCGGGCATGTCGATATATTCGATGTTGGGCCTGGTGCCGAGCGCCGCATAGGCCGCCAACATCAGATCCCTGAAGCTGCGCGCCTTGCCGGTTCCGACGTTGAAGATGCCGGACACCGACGGCGTCGCCAGCAGCCACATCACGACGCGCACGACGTCTTCGACATAGATGAAATCGCGGCGCTGATCGCCGTCGGCGATGCCCTCGCGATGCGACTTGAACAGCTGCACCACGCGGCCGGCCTTGACGTCGTCGAAACGGCGCGCCAGCACGCTCATCATCGAGCCCTTGTGATATTCGTTAGGGCCGAACACGTTGAAGAATTTCAGGCCCGCCCATTGCGGCGGGAGCGGATCGCCGTTCGCGACCCGCCCGGCGACCGCGAGATCGAACATGTGCTTGCTCCAGCCGTAGAGATTCATCGGCCGCAGTTTCTTCAGTGCCGGCAGCGAGGCGTCGTCGTCAAATCCCGTCTCACCGTCGCCATAGGTCGCCGCCGAGGAGGCGTAGATGAACGGCACCGCGCCCGCCGTGCACCAGTCGAGCAGGCGCGTCGACAGGCGGAAATTGGTCTCGAACACGAGGTCGCCGTCGGTCGCAGTGGTCGCGGAAATCGCCCCGAGATGGATCACGGCATCGAGCTTGCGACCCTTCAGCCAGTCCATCAGTTCGGCCGGCGGGACGATATCCACAAGCTGGCGCTTGGCGAGGTTCCGCCACTTGCCCTCGTTACCCAGGAAATCGCAGACCACGACGTCGCTGCGGCCCGCGTCATTGAGCGCGGCCACGACATTCGACCCGATAAAACCGGCCCCGCCGGTCACCAGCAACATTTCCGAAATCCCTGCCCGATCTTTGCGGCCCGGTCCTGCCGTAGCGCATGAGCCGCCAAAGTGTAAGCGGTTTTGGGATTGAGCGGTCTGCCGGCTTTACCTGCCGGCCCGGAGCGGCTACCGAACCGCCACATTCAGATCGCCTCGGCCCCATTAACGAATGAACCAAGATTCGACACTTAGCGGAGATGCAGATCGGAGCGACACCCGCCCGATTCTGATCATTCCCTACATGTGGATCGGCGATTTCGTTCGGAATCACACCGTCGTCCGGGTTCTGAAGGAGCGCTGGCCCAACCGGCCGGTCGATCTCCTCACCACATCCCTGTGCGCTCCGCTGGTCGATTACATGCCCGGCGTGCGCCAGGGGATCGTCTGGGACCTGCCGCGCAGCCGCCTCGCCGTCGCCCGCCAGTTCGCCCTGGGGAAGCTCCTGCGCGAGCGGAACTACGGCACGGCCCTGGTGCTGCCCCGGACCTGGAAGGCGGCCATCGCGCCCGCCCTGGCCGGTATTCCTGAACGGGTCGGCTTCGTCGGCGAATTCCGGTTCGGCCTGCTCAACCGCTGGCGCTGGGGCGAGAAGAAGCTGCCCCGCTTCATCGACAAGAACGCCGCTCTGGCCCAGCCCGACGGCGCGCCACTGCCGGCGGAATGGCTGGTGCCGCAATTGCGGGTTCCGGCCGACGACATCGTCCGCTGGCGGCAGGCCAACGGCCTCAGCGCGGGCGCCGCAGTGGCGCTCGCCCCCGGCTCGGTCGGCGTCTCAAAGCGCTGGACCTACTATCCGGAGGCCGCCCGGCTGCTGGTCGAGGCCGGCCTCGAGGTCTGGGTGGTCGGCGGCCCCGGGGAAAAGGGGCTGGCTCAGGAGATCGTCGCGGCCGGCGGCCCGGGGGTCAGGGACCTCACCGGCAACGATCTGCGCAACGGCGTGCTGGCCATGGCCGCGGCCGGCGTCGCCATCTCCAACGATTCCGGCCTGATGCACATCGCAGCCGCGCTGGGCACGCCCACCATGGGCATCTTCGGCCCGACCAGCCCCTATCTCTGGGCCCCGCTGAACGGGCTTGCCGCGACCGTGGTGCAGGACAAGGAAGTGCTGTCCTGCCAGCCCTGCCAAAGCACGGTCTGCAGGATGAACGACCACCGCTGCATGCGGGATATCGCAGCGAGCGAGGTGGTGGCGATTGCGGAGAGGGTGCTGGGTGAAGCTGGGGCAAGGGCGGAGACGTGAGCGTCGGCAACGCCTGCGCCGCTGATGATCAGCGCCGGTGTTTTGCCCGATGCGTCAAACGCGCTTTGTGAAATCCGCAGCGCATCGCTCCAGCCGCCAAGCCATTGATTTTGCTGGCCGCGGCTACTGTGCATGGGGTTGTTTTCGCGTTTTTCGGTTGCCGGCGCGACACTGGTCGCTCAAAGCAGTGGCCGATAGACCTCGCCGATCCGCGCCGCTTCCGCATCGAGGCTGAATTTTGCGAGCACCCGCGCTCGCCCCCTCTCGCCCATCGCCGTCGCGGCATCCACATCGCGCATCAGCGGCTCCAGCGCCGCAGCCAACGCATTGGCATCGTCGGTCGGGACCAGCACGCCGCTCACGCCATCCTCGACCACCAGCTCGGCCGCGCCGGCGCGTGCGGCGACGAGCGCGCTGCCGGCCGCCATCGCCTCGATCAGCGTCAGCCCAAAACCCTCGTTGCGCGAGGTGAAGGCGTAGATCGTCAGCCGCTGATACCAGCGCTGCACCGCTTCGATCGGCAGTTCGCCGGTGATGACGATGCGCGATTGCAGGCCGGCCGCTTCGATCTGCTTATTCAGCTCGTTCGCAAAGGGCGTCTGCTCGGCCGTGACCTGTCCGACAATCACTGCGGTGAAATCGGGATAGCGCGGCAACAGGCGGCACATCGCGTCGACGAACACGTCGGTGCCCTTCTGCGCGCGCACACGGCCGAAGCAGCCGATGGCGTAACGGCCGGGCAGCGCGGCCTCCGCGAACGCCGCAGCTCGGTCCTGCGGCGGCGCATAGATGTCGGTGTCGACGCCGTGCGGGATCACGGTCGCCTGCACTTTCAGGAACGAGGCCGAGAGATCTGACGTCGCGATGATCGCGTCCATGCGCCGGATCAGCCAGCGCGTGATCCAACTATGGTGCCGCTGCGCCGCCGAGGTGAACACGAGTTTCAACGGCCAGCCGAACGCGCGTAGCGCGACGCCCGCGATCATCTCGTTGTTGCGCCGCGCGTGCCAGATCAGCGGCGCCTTGCGGCGCCATAGCTTCAGAAAATCGGCAACGCTCAGCCGCGCAATCCCAGCCGGCGCGTGCGAGCCGAACCAGGCGGAGCGGTACAGTTTCGCCAGCCGCGGCGCCACCATCCGGTTGGTCGCAGTGACCCCGGAATAGCGCCTGTGCAGATTTGGCACGATCACTTCGAGATCGCCGGGGGAATTGGCCACGTCATGCTCCGTTTCGCAAAGTCCCTATACGCAACATTAAGCATAGTGACCAGTTCAGCCGCGCCGATACCCCCTCTTCACCACGCAAGCGCTAGCTTTGCGCGTTGATCGAAGACGGGTGAGATCATGACTGTGCTAGTCACCGGCGGCGCCGGCTATATCGGAAGTCACACGGTCCTCGCGCTGGCGGAAGCCGGCGAGGACGTCGTCGTGATCGACGATCTCTCGACCGGTTTCTCCGCGTATCTGCCCGAGGGCGTGCCGCTGTTCATCGGCGATGCCGGCGACGAGAACCTGCTCGAAGGCGTGATCGCGCAGCACAACATCGAGAGCATCATCCATTTCGCGGGCTCCGTCGTCGTGCCGGATTCGATGCGCGATCCGCTCGGCTACTACCGCAACAATTTCACGACCGCGCGCAACCTGCTCAATGTCGCCGTCAAGCGCGGCATCGGCCGCTTCATCTTTTCCTCGACCGCCGCCGTCTACGGCAATCCGGACCAGGTGCCGGTGCCCGAGCATGCACCGACGCGGCCGCTATCGCCCTATGGCTCGTCCAAGCTGATGACCGAGATCATGCTGCACGACGTCGCCGCCGCCTACGGCATGCAGTACGTCACCCTGCGCTATTTCAACGTCGCCGGCGCCGATCCGCAGGCGCGCATCGGGCTTGCCACCGTCGGCGCCACGCATCTGCTCAAGATCGCGGTCGAGGCCGCGACCGGCCAGCGCGCCAAGATCGACGTGTTCGGCACCGACTATCCGACCCCCGACGGCAGCTGCATTCGCGACTTCATCCACGTCACGGACCTCTCGCAGGCGCATCGCTCGGCGCTCGCGTACCTGCGCAATGGCGGCGCCTCGACGACGCTCAATTGCGGCTATGGCCGCGGCTATTCGGTGCTGGAGACGATCGACGCGGTGCGCCGGGTCTCGGGCCGCAGCTTCGCCGTGCAGTACGCCCCGCGCCGGCCGGGCGACATCATGACCATGGTCGCCGACACCAGCCGGATCCGCGGCCTGCTCGACTGGAAGCCGCAATACGACGACCTCGAGACCATCGCGGCCCACGCTTTGGCGTGGGAGGACAAGCTGTTCCACGAGCGCCATGGCGAGCTTCGCCACGCCGCCTCGGCCTAGATTCCATCTGAGCGCAAGCCCTTAATTGGGCTTGAAAAACCCAGCTTGAGCGGGCACAGAGGCCCTTCGATCCCTGACGTGCGGGCAGGCTTTGTCCTGCGCCGTCAATGGACACCGGATGGCCCAGTTTCCAAAGAAAATCACCGACGATCCCTATGCGGCAGCGGTCCTGATTCGCCGCCTGGTCACGGAACAGGGGGTCGTCTATTGGCGGCGCTACCTCGTCGCCTTCGCGCTGATGGCGGTCGCCGCGGGCGCGACGGCAGGCGCGACCTATGTGCTCGGCCAGGTCATCAACCAGGCCTATGTCGACAAGAACATCCCGGGCATCGCGATGTTTTCCGGGATCACGGTGATCCTGCTGTTCATCAAGGGCGTGGCGACCTACGGCCACATGGTGATTTTGACCAAGATCAGTAACGCCATCCTCGCCACCAACCAGCGCCAGCTGTTCGCAAAACTGATGCGCGAAAGCGTCGGCTTCTTCTCCGAGCGGCATTCGTCAGAATTCCTGGCGCGGCTGACGGCCGGCGCCAAGTCGATCACCGACGTGCTCAACATGCTGGTCAACGCCGTCGGGCGCGACCTGTTGATGCTGCTCGCCATGATCGGCGTGATGGTGTGGCAGGACCCCGTGATGTCGTTCATCGGCCTCGTCGTGGTGCCGCCCGCGATGCTGGTGCTGCGCAAGCTGGTCAAGCGTATCAAGGGCCTCGCCTACAACCAGTTCACCGGCACCGCCGACATCATGGAGACCATGCAGGAATCGCTGCAAGGCATCCGCACGGTGAAGGCGTTCACGCTCGAAGACACGATGCAGAGCCGCATCGACGAGAACATCGCCATCGTCGAGCGCAACGCCAACAAGATGGCGCGCGTCGCCAACCGCTCCAACCCGCTGATGGAAATGCTCGGCGGCTTCGCGGTCGCCGGCTGCCTGCTCTATGGCGGCTACAGCGTGGTCGCGCTCAACGCCACGCCGGGCGCATTCTTCTCCTTCATGACCGCGTTCCTGATGGCGACCGAGCCGGCCAAGCGGCTGGCGCGGCTCAACATCGACTTGAACAGCCAGCTCGTCGGCGCGCGCATGCTGCTCGAAGTGGTCGACAGCCCGGCGAGCGAGCACTCCGACGACGACAAGCCGGCGCTGAAGCTCTCCGACGCCCGGATCGAGCTGCGCGATGTCAGCTTCTCCTATCGCGCCAATGAGACCGTGCTCAACCGCATGAGCTTCGTGGCCGAGCCCGGCAAGGTCACGGCGCTGGTCGGGCCCTCCGGCGGCGGCAAGTCGACCGTGCTGGCGCTGCTGCTGCGCTTCTATGAGGTGACACAAGGCGACATCGTGATCGACGGCCAGTCGATCGGCGCAATCTCTCGCAAATCGCTGCGGGCGCAGACTGCCTATGTCGGGCAGGACGTCTATCTGTTCCGCGACACCATCCGCAACAACATCGCTTTCGGCCGGCCCGGCGCGAGCGAGGACGAGATCACCGAGGCAGCGAAAGCGGCTTGCGCGCATGATTTCATCATGGGCTTCCCGCTTGGCTACGACACACCGGTCGGCGAGCACGGCACGCAGCTTTCAGGCGGCCAGCGTCAGCGCATCGCCGTGGCGCGCGCGCTGATCAAGAACGCACCGATCATCCTGCTGGACGAAGCCACCGCCGCGCTCGATTCCGAGTCCGAGCGGCAGGTGCAGGAAGCGATCGAGCATCTCTGCCAGAACCGCACCACCATCGTGATCGCGCATCGCCTGCACACCATCATGCATGCCGACGCGATCCTGGTGATCGAGGGCGGCGAGATCGTCGAGCAGGGGCGGCATGACGAGTTGCTCCGCCGCGGCGGCCGCTATGCCTCGTTCTTCCGCCTGCAACACTACGATGCCGGCGCTCTGGCGCCGATCAGCGCAACCGCATAGAGTTCCACTTTACCTCAAGAGCAGCGAGACCCGCATGAACGCCGCCTCCTACGTCATCCCGCTTCCGCCCCAGGCTTCGCTTCCCGTCGTCGGCGAAAGCGGCCGTTATCCGGTGCGCCGCATCTGGTGCGTCGGCCGCAACTATCTCGAGCACATCCGCGAGATGGGCAATGACGAGCGCGCCCCGCCGTTCTTCTTCGCCAAGCACGCCGACATGCTGGTGCCCGACGGCGCCACCATTCCTTATCCGCCGCTGACCAAGGATTTGCATCACGAGGTCGAGCTGATCGTCGCGATGAAGAGCGGCGGCCTGAACATTCCCGCCGACAAGGCGCTGGATCACGTCTATGGTTACGCCGTCGGCATCGATCTCACCCGCCGCGACCTCCAGATCGCCTCGCGCAAGAAGGAGCGCCCCTGGGAGATCGGCAAGTCGTTCGACGGCTCCGCGCCGTGCTCCGCCATTCAGCCGGCCTCCAAGATCGGCCATCCCGCCAAGGGCAAGATCTGGCTGACGGTCAACGGCAAGGAGGCTCAGAAGGGCGACCTGACCGAGCTGATCTGGAACGTGCCCGAGATCATCTGGCAGCTCTCGCAGCAGGTGAAGCTCACCGCCGGCGACATCATCATGACGGGCACCCCCGCCGGCGTGTCGCAGCTCCAGCCCGGCGACAAGCTCGAATGCGGCGTCGACGGCGTCGGCACGCTGAAGGTGAGCATCGGCCAGCCGGAATAGGCCCGATGCGTAGGACGGATTAGCGAAAGCGTAATCCGTCACCTTCGCGCGGCCATCACCAGTTGATTGCTGTTATTGCTGAACGGCGGATTACGCTTCGCTAATCCGCCCTACGTATCCAAAATCAAGGCCCCGGTCTCATCTGGGGCCTTTCGCGTTTTCTACCAGGCCTTCACCGGCCGATTGGCGTGGCTCACTTGCGGCACACCGCGATTGAGCGACATGTGCGAATGCATGCACAGCCACCTGTCACCGTTCCACGTGAACACCATCGTCGCCCGGCCGGGGCGCGCAAACGCGCTGCCGTCGGGATGATATCCCGTGCTCGTCCACGGCGCGATCACCGTCGCCATCGTGCCGTCGCGGGATGCCAGGACCGAGGTCTGATCGAGCACGAAACGAAAGTCGGTCGTCTTCGGCCAGACGTTGTCCCATTGCGTCGTGACCCACTGATCGAGGCCGGGGATGACGTCGTTATGCGTGCCGAAGGCAAGCACATCTGGATGGAAGAGCGGCCGCGCCGCAGCGTAGTCGACCTCGCGGACGTAGCTCGCGAAGGTGTCCAGCCACGCCAGGAAGAACTGCTTCGTCGCGCTGTCGGCGGTCGGCAAGAGGGCCATCACCTGCTCCATCTTCGGCTACCTCGATCACGGCAAGCTTTGTTGCCATGGGACAGACCTTCCAGCAAGATATGGACTTCGAGAGCACCCCGGCGGAGATCGACCGGCCGGCCTGATTTCATGGAGCCAGACTCATGAGACGCCTTCTCCTGCTTGCGGCCACGCTTGTCGTCACCTGCAACGCTGCCAGCGCGCAGTCCAGCAAGCCCTATGCCGGCCTCGAGCAGCGTGCCATCAAGGCGCTGTCGCACCAGCAGGTCGACGATCTCCAGAGCGGACGCGGCATGGGCCTGGCGCTTGCCGCTGAACTGAATGGATATCCCGGTCCCAGTCACGTTCTCGAACTCGGGGATCGCCTCGAGCTGACCGGCGATCAGCGCGCCGAAATTCAGCACCTCTTCGATTCGATGAAGCAAGAGACGGTCCCGCTGGGCAACAAGCTCGTGGAGCAAGAGAGGGAATTGGACAACCTGTTCTCTGCCCGTGCCGTGACGCCGGAGTCGCTCAAGGCGACCATCGTCGCCATTTCGGAAACGCAGGGCCGGCTCCGCGAGAGCCACCTCAAATATCACCTGTCGACCGCGGCCTTGCTCAATCAGAGCCAAATGCAAAGATACGCCGAGCTGCGAGGCTATCAGCATCCTGATAGCTCCGCAGGGCGCAAACACCATCACTAGACGCGCTCGGGATTACCGCAGAAATCGTAGGGCGGATTAGCGTAGCGTAATCCGCCAACGCATCGTGCCACACTTGACGTAGTACCGAAAACACGATGAGGCCGAGGATCAGCGCCGCTACGCCGAAACCAGCCGGCTACGCCCGCGTCAGCGCCTGCAGACCCTTGAAGGTCAGGCGTTTGGGGTCGGTCACCCCGGCGAGATAGAGCTGGCGGATGAAGGCTACGACAGCGTTGCGGTCGCAACTGGTCAGCGCGACGACGGCGTCGACCGCGATCTTCTGGGCTTCCATTAGGCTCACCTCGGCCTTGCGAGTAACCCCGGCCGAGACAGGCTAGGAGTCCGCGGTTAATCTGGCGTTAACCGTTTGGACAGAGTGGCCGATTCACGCCGACGACCGAATACGCAAAACAACGCATTGGCGGCAGCGATGCTCAGGGTGCATCGACGCTCTTCTTGAGCTGCGCAAAGTGCTTTTTCAGCCGCGGCACGGCAAAGTCGGTGAAGGCCCGCACCTTCGGCACCGAGAGCCGGCCCTGCGGGCAGATCAGGTGCGCAGGCATCTCCGGATCCTTCTCGGCGGCCAGCACGATCTCGAGCTCGCCGCGCGCAACCTGCTCGGCCACCTGGTACGAATACATCCGCGCGACGCCGCGGCCGGCAACGGCGGAGGCTACGGCCGCGTAAGTGCTGTTGACGATGAGACGCGGCGTGAACTGGACCGTACGCGGCACCGACCCACCGGCCTGCGGCGCGAAGGTCCAGGAATTGGGCAGATGGGCCATCGCCACGATCTGATGCTTGGCGAGATCGCCGGGCTCGGTGATGCGGGGATGCTGCTTCAGATAGCGCGGGGCTGCCACGACCACGCGGCTGATCTCGCCGACCCGCATTGCCACCATCGCCGAATCCGCGAGGGGGCCGATGCGAAGCGCGATGTCGATGCCCTCCTCGATCAGATTGACCGCGCGATCGAACAGCAGCAGCTTGGCCGACACCGTCGGACAGGCATCGAGAAACGCGTCCAGGATCGGCCGCAGCACCATCTCGCCCGACACCACGGGAGCGGTGATCGTGAGCAGGCCGCGCGGCGCCGACCGCGGTCCGGCCGCGATGTCGTCGGCCTCCTCCAGCTCGGTGAGCACGCGGCGGCAGATCGCGACATAGCGCTCGCCCTCTTCGCTCAGCTTGATCGAGCGCGTCGTCCGGTGCAGCAGCTCGGCGCCGACCCGTTCCTCGAGAAAGGCGATGGCGCGGCTCACCGCCGCCGGCGAGCGGCCGAGCTTGCGGCCGGCGGCAGCCAGGCTGCCTTCGTCCACCGCAAGGACGAACACTTTCATCGCATCCAGACGATCCATGCCTTCCCCGCCGCCCCTCAGATTCCGGCCGCAGGCTAGGCGTTCCCCTCCGCGGCGACAACCGTCGGCAGGCGCCGACCCGGCATTCGTTCGCGCCGCGAAAGAGTGTCTGCCGGACGGCGTGTATTCGCAGCCGGGCTGCCCCGGCGTACCTCACCACCCAAGCCAGCCGAGCGCTGGCGCAGGTTCTCAAGGCCAACAACAGGAGCCCGTTATGGGTATCGAGCAGAAAGTCGCCATCATCACCGGTGCTTCGCAGGGCATCGGCGCCGCCCTGGTCCAGGGTTTTCGGGACCGCAACTACCGCGTCGTCGCAACCGCACGCTCCATCAAGCCGTCAGGCGACGACGACGTCCTCGCCGTGGCCGGCGACATCGCCGACCGGAGCACCGCCGAGCGTGTGGTTTCGCAGGCCGTCGCCCGCTTCGGGCGCGTCGACACGCTGGTCAACAATGCCGGCATCTTCGTCGCAAAGCCGTTCACGCAGTACACGGCCGAGGATTACGCGGCGGTGATGGGCACCAACGTCGCGGGCTTCTTCCACATCACGCAGCTCGCCATCGCCGAGATGGAGAAGCAGGGTTCGGGCCACGTCGTCCAGATCACGACCACGCTGACCGATCAGGCCAATTCGAACGTCCCCTCGGTGCTGGCCTCGCTGAGCAAGGGCGGCCTCAACGCCGCGACCAAGTCGCTCGCGATCGAATACGCCAGGCGCGGCATTCGTGTGAACGCGGTCTCGCCAGGGATCATCAAGTCGCCGATGCATCCGACCGCGACCCATGCCCAGCTCAGCGCGCTGCACCCGGTGGGCCACATGGGCGAGATGTCCGACATCGTCGGTGCCGTCCTTTACCTCGAGGGCGCCTCCTTCGTCACGGGCGAGATCCTGCATGTCGACGGCGGCCAGAGCGCCGGCCACTGAGCGTGGGAGGAGATCCACAATGCCCATCGTCACCATTCAAGTGACCCGCGAAGGAACGACGCCAGGGGCGGCGTCGCTCACCGCGGAGGAGAAAGCCGCACTGATCAAGGGGTCGAGCCAGCTGCTGCTCGACGTGCTCGGCAAGCCGCTCGATTCCACCTTCGTCGTGATCGAGGAAGTCGACACCGACAATTGGGGCTGGGGCGGCCTGCCCGTGCCGGAGTTCCGGCGGCGCCGCGCCGCCCAGACAGGATGATCCGCGCGCCATCTCGCGCGCACGAGGGTGACATGACCAACGCAGATCTGAAACCACACGCCGGGGCTCGGCCACATCCGAGGCCAGTATCGGCCTCACGAGAGACCTCGTCAAAGCAGCACTCTTCGCAGCGGACCTGGCGATATGCGGCGGCGGGATTGTCCGCTTCGCTGGTCGGACTCGGCCTCGCCCGCTTTTCCTACACGCCGCTGATCCCGGCCCTGATCGCGGCAAAATGGTTCAGCGCATCGGATGTCGTCTATCTCGGCGCTGCGAACCTCGCCGGTTATCTCGCGGGCGCGCTCGCGGCACGGAGTGTCGCCAGCCGCATCGGCGCGGTTCGCGCGTTGCGGGCGATGATGCTGCTTGCCACCCTCTCCTTTTTCGCCAGCTCATCGCCGGTGTCGTTCACGTGGTTCTTCGCCTGGCGCTTCCTCTCCGGCCTCACCGGCGGAATCATCATGGTGCTGGCGGCCTCCGTGATTCTGCCGCACACCTCAGCAGCAAGGCGTGGCATCGTCGGCGGCGTGATCTTTGCCGGCGTCGGCCTCGGCGTCGCCGCATCGGGCACGCTGGTGCCGCTGCTGCTGCAACAGGGCCTGCAGCAGAGCTGGTATGGGCTCGGCGTGCTCTCCGCCCTGCTCACGCTCGCGAGCTGGTGGAACTGGCCCGCCGAAGCGAAGAGCGACACTCCGCTTTCTCAAACCAAGCCCCGTCAAACCTCGGCCATCGCCGGCACGCTGCTGATCCAGTACGGCCTCAACGCGGTGGCGTTGGTACCGCACATGGTCTTCATCGTCGATTTCGTGGCGCGCGGCCTCGGCCAGGGCATTGCCGCGGGATCGCGCTATTGGGTGCTGTACGGTCTCGGCGCCATCGTCGGCCCGCTCGTCACCGGCCATCTCGGTGACCGCGCCGGGTTCGGTCCGGCGTTGCGCGCGGCCTTTCTGATCGAGGCGGCCGCCGTGCTGCTGCCGACCGTCAGCACCGCACCTCTTTCCCTGATCGTATCGAGCCTCGTGGTCGGCGGCTTCACGCCGGGCATCGTGCCACTGGTGCTCGGACGTATCCATGAACTCGTTCCGCACTCTGCCGAGCAGCAGCGCGCGACATGGAGCCATGCCACCACCAGCTTTGCACTGTTCCAGGCCGCGGCCGCTTACGGCTTCTCCTGGATCTACGCGCAGACCGGCGGCGATTATCCGGTGCTGTTCGCACTCGGCGGCGGCGCGGTGGGGCTGGCGCTCGCGATCGACCTTGCGCTGGCACTTGCCACACGCAAGGCATAACTGCAGGCGGCGATGCGTTCAGGAATATCGCATCACGCCGTCGTCGATCCGGCCGAAGCGCAGGGAGACGATGTCGAGCGCGTAGTTCTGGTACAGCCGCCACGGCTGCTTCGAGCCCTGCTTCGGCATCTTGGCGACCGAGCGCTGCACATATCCCGAGGTGAAGTCCAGCGACGGCTGCGCGGTGATTTCGGGATCGTCGTTATGCGGCATGCACTGGCGGAAATTGTGCCGGTCCATGTAATTGATGAGACGGCAGACATATTCGCAGGTGAGATCGCATTTCAGCGTCCAGGACGCATTGGTGTAGCCGAAGGCCGAGGCCATGTTGGGCACGTCGGCATACATCATGCCCTTGTAGGTCAGCGTATTGGCGAAATCCACGGCACGGCCGTCGACACTGACGTCGAGACCGCCGACGACCTGGAGCACCAGCCCGGTCGCCGTCACGATGATGTCGGCGGCAAGCTCGCTGCCATCCTTCAGGCGAATCCCGTCCCGCGTGAACGTGTCGATCTCGCTGGTGATGACGGAGGCGCGCTGCTCGCGGATCGCCTTGAACAGGTCGCCGTCAGGCACCAGGCAGAGCCGCTGGTCCCAGGGATTGTAGCGCGGCGTGAAATGGGTGGCGACGTCGTAGTCCGGGCCAAGCGCCATCTGCACGCCCTTGAGGACGAGTTCCTTGACCTTCGCAGGCCGGCGCCGGCTGAGCTGGAAGAAGAACATCCCCCACATCACGTTGCGCCAGCGGATGACATGATAGGCAAGCCGCGTCGGCAGATTACGGCGGATCTTGTTGGCGACGGGATCCTGCGCAGGGCGCGACACCACGTAGGTCGGCGAGCGCTGCAGCATGGTGACCTGCGCCGCCTTCTTGGCGAGCTCCGGCACCAGCGTCACCGCGGTCGCGCCCGAGCCGATCACCACGACGCGCTTGCCCGCGTAGTCGATGTCCTCGGTCCATTTCTGCGGATGGACGATGCGGCCGGCGAAATCAGCGGCGCCCTTGAACTCCGGCGTGTAGCCCGCCTCGTATTTGTAATAGCCCGAGCACAGAAATAAGAAATTGCAGGTGAAGCACACCAACTCGGTCGCGCCCTCGCCCGAGATGCGATCGGCCTCAATGGTCCAGCGTGCGTCCAGCGTCGACCACGAAGCCCGTTTGACGCGATGGCGGAAGCGGATGTGCTTCTCGATGCCGTTCTCGGCCGCGGTCTCGCGCACATAGTTCAGGATCTGCGGCCCATCCGCGATCGCCTTCGGATCGGTCCACGGCTTGAACGAATAGCCGAGCGTGAACATGTGGCTGTCGGAGCGGATGCCGGGATAGCGGAACAGATCCCAGGTGCCGCCGATGCAGTCGCGCCCCTCCAGGATGAGGTAGCTCTTGGTGGGACACTTGGTCTGAAGATGATAGCCCGCGCCGATGCCTGACAGGCCGGCACCGACGATGATGACGTCGAGATGTTCTGCGGCTTCGGCCATGGCGCTCTCCCTGGGCACAGCATGGGCAGCGCCGCGCCGAATTGCAACCGTCAGGAGATGGTCACACTGTAGACCCAGGTGGTGTCGAAATCCTCGTGGAATTCACCGCCTTCCCGTCCTGGAAGCGCCAGAAATCGAACTTCGGCGTCTTCGCGACCTTTTTGGTCTTCTTGTTGGTCTACGCGCATTCCCAGCGCGCGCCAACGACGTCGCCCCGCGCACGGCTCCAAGGCATTGGCTCGCTCGGAACCGGCTCCAACCGCGGAGCGGCTGGAACGTGTATCCACGGCAAACGACAGACTAATCCGGCGATCGAGTCGGCCTTTTGCTAGTAGAACTACTTTATATTCCCTTCCATTGCGGGTAGTACTTCGACCGCTTGAACGACCTGCGCTGGGAGCACCGTGAAATGTCGGTCCAGGCCTATTCGCCGTTTCGCGCTAATCTGATCACGCCGTCAGACCTCAGACGGCTCAACGAGATAAGACCGTGCGTTCCCGTCTTGGCGACGGTGGTCCACTGGACATTGATCGTAGCGGCCTGGACGATGGTCGCGCTGTGGCCGAACTTTGCCACAGCCGTCCTCGCCTTCTTCGTCGTCGGTGTGAATTTCTATGGCCTCTACATCATTATGCATGATGGGCTCCATCGCAGACTCTTTCGATCAGTTACCCTCAATGATCTCTGGAATGATCTGACGATGACCGCCTCGATCGGCGCGATCACGCGGATCAATCGTCGCAACCACATGACGCACCATCATTCGACGTGCCTCGCGGACGACCCCGATCGTTTCAAATATGTGCACGAGGGCAAGGATGTGGTCATCCCCTTCATGGCATTCCTAAGTGGCGTCAGTCCGCTTGTGACGGCCGTCAGGAATGTGTTTTTCAAACGATCGCCCCAGTCCGTTGCTAGTCCTGTCGAACCCTCCGAGCGCTATCGGCTCCGAGACATCCTTCTTCTGGCCGCCTGGCAACTCGCTCTGATTGGTGGCCTGAGCTATTCGATCGGAGCCTGGGCTTATCCGTGCCTCTGGCTTGCGCCAACCTACGCCCTTGCCTACCGCGCCGATCTCGTGCGCGTATTCTGCGAGCATTCGATGATGATCGCCGATGAAGACGCAGACAGCTCGATGCGATTGATCACCTACGAGAGCAATTGGTTCGAGAAGCTGTTCTTCGCCCCTCACAACATGAACTATCATATGGCTCACCATCTTTGGCCGAGCATCCCGTACTACAACCTGCCCGAGGCTGATCGTCTGATACGCACCTCGGAGATCGCAAGGAAAGGCGACACGCGGCTTGTGTGGCGAAAATCGTATGTCGGCTACCTGATCTCGTATGCCAATTGGCGGCGGAGCAACGCCGCAATTGTCATGCCCGAGCAATCCCATGCTTGAGCGAGGCATTGGTCTTCCGCCGAACTACGATACGAACGCACCACTGATCGAGACGGTGCGCGTCAGTCATTGTCCCGTTTGCGGGTCCGATCATCGGCGCGAATATGCGCACGGATTCGATTATGAAATCGAGACGTGCCGCAATCTTTGGACCTTTTTCCAGTGCACCGAGTGTGAAGCGGTCTGGATCGATCCGCGACCGGCAAACGGTGAGCTGTCCACGATCTATCCGCCAACCTACTATGCCTACGATATGTCGGAAAAGCTGCCGGCCGTCATTCTCAAAGGCAAGGCGATGCTCGATCGCATCAAGCTTGCCGGGATCACCAAGCGGATGGAGAAAAAACCGACCAGCTATCTGGACGTCGGCTGCGGCGATGGCCGCTATCTCTACCAGTTCGCGGAACGGGGGATGTCGCGGGACCGCATCTATGGCATGGACTTGCCCTCGCCGGCGCTGCCCAAACTTCAGAGTGACGGGTTCAGGGTTTGGGCGGGACGCGTCGAGGACTGCACCGAGATCGAACCGGGCACGATCGATCTCATCACGATGTTTCACGTGATCGAACATGTGGAAGATCCGATCGCCGTGATGCGCAAGTTAACGGAGTGGCTATCTCCTGGCGGAGTCCTTGCGCTCGAGACTCCGAACACCGACTCGATCGATCGCCGGCTCTTCTCCAATGGCTGGTGGGGCGGACTTCATATTCCCCGGCATTGGACCCTCTTTAACAGCAAGAGCATCGGGCGGGCGGTCGAGAAGGCCGGACTGGAGCCAGCGGGCATTTTCTACCAGACCGGACATTCCTTCTGGCTTCACTCGTTCCGCCATGGCTTTCGCTACAACACGGTCCTGCCGATGCCGAAGCTTGCGGAATGGTTCAATCCGATGAAGTCACGCCTCCCGTTGATGGCGATCACAGGCTTTGAGTTGCTTCGTCGCACGCTTGGCGCAAGGACTTCGGCCATGCTGGTCCTTGCGCGCAAGCCTGGAGGTCCGCCGGTCGCGTGACCGACAACAGCGTGAGGCCGAAAAAAAGCCCCGGATTGCTCCGGGGCTTCGTGCGTTCTTGACGCGCGCTGCGCCTCAGTAGCGGTAGTGGTCCGACTTGTACGGGCCTTCCTGCTTCACGCCGATATAGTCGGCCTGGTCCTTGCGCAGCTCGGTGAGCTTGACGCCGATCTTGGCGAGGTGCAGGCGCGCGACCTTCTCGTCGAGCGACTTCGGCAGCACGTAGACTTCCTTCTTGTACTTGCCGTCCTTGTTATTGGCGAACAGCTCGATCTGCGCCAGGGTCTGGTTGGTGAAGGAGGCCGACATCACGAAGGACGGATGGCCCATCGCGTTGCCGAGGTTCACGAGGCGGCCTTCCGACAGCATGATGATGCGGTGCTTGTCCGGAAATTCGATCTCGTCGACCTGCGGCTTGATGTTGGTCCACTTCAGGTTACGCAGACCCGCGATCTGGATCTCGTTGTCGAAGTGACCGATGTTGCAGACGATGGCGCGATCCTTCATCGCGCGCATGTGTTCGATGGTGATGATGTCCTTGTTGCCGGTCGCGGTGACAAAGATGTCGGCGCGGGGAGCTGCGTCTTCCATGGTCACGACTTCGTAGCCTTCCATCGCGGCCTGCAGCGCGCAGATCGGATCGACTTCCGACACCATCACGCGGCAGCCGGCCTGGCGCAGCGAGGCGGCCGAACCCTTGCCGACGTCGCCGAAGCCGGCGACCATCGCAACCTTACCCGACATCATCACGTCGGTGCCGCGGCGGATGCCGTCGACCAGCGATTCACGGCAGCCATAGAGATTGTCGAACTTCGACTTGGTGACGCTGTCGTTGACGTTGATGGCGGGCCACAGCAGCGTGCCGGCCTTCTGCATGTCATAGAGACGATGCACGCCCGTGGTGGTCTCTTCGGACACGCCCTTGATGCTCTTGGCGATCTCGGCGAAGTAGCCCTTGGGCTTTTCCTTGAGCTGCTTCTTCAGCAGCGCGAAGAAGACTTCCTCTTCTTCCGAACCCGGCTTGTCCAGGAACGCGGCGTCGCCGTTTTCGGCGCGCAGACCGAGATGGACGTACATGGTGGCGTCGCCGCCGTCATCGAGGATCATGTTCGGGTGACCGCCGCCGTGCCAGTCGAACAGTTTTGCGGTGTAGTCCCAGTACTCGGTCAGCGTCTCGCCCTTGACGGCGAAGACGGGAATGCCGGCGGCAGCGATCGCGGCCGCAGCGTGGTCCTGCGTCGAATAGATGTTGCAGGAGACCCAGCGAATATCGGCGCCGAGGGCGGCCAGCGTCTCGATCAGCACGCCGGTCTGGATCGTCATGTGCAAGGAGCCGGCGATGCGCGCGCCCTTCAGCGGCTGCTTCGGGCCGTACTCTTCGCGGGTGGCCATCAGACCGGGCATCTCGGTCTCGGCGAGCGAGAGCTCCTTGCGGCCGAAATCGGCGAGCGAAATGTCCTTGACGATGTAATCGGTGAAGCCGGGCTTCGCGTTCATTGGAGGTTCCTGTTTGTTTGGCTCGTCATTCCGGACCCGCTCGCGAAACGAGCGAACCCGGAATCAGGCAGTTCGAGATTCCGGGTTCGCCGCTGTTGCGGCGCCCCGGAATGACGCAAGTGAATCAGAGCGCGCGCTTGAGCTGCTCGACGAGGTCGGTCTTCTCCCAGGAGAAGCCGCCCTCGTTGTCGGGCGTGCGGCCGAAATGGCCGTAGGCCGAGGTGCGCGCGTAGATCGGGCGATTGAGGTCGAGATGGCTGCGGATGCCGCGGGGCGTCAGATCCATCGCCTGCGCCGCCGCCTTCTCGAGCTGCTCCTCCGGCACCTTACCGGTGCCGTGGGTGTCGATGTAGATCGACAGCGGCCGCGCCACGCCGATGGCGTAGGCGAGCTGGAGCGTGCAGCGGTCGGCAAGGCCGGCGGCAACGATGTTCTTGGCGACGTAGCGCGCAGCATAAGCCGCCGAGCGGTCGACCTTGGTCGGATCCTTGCCGGAGAACGCGCCGCCGCCATGCGGGGCCGCGCCACCATAGGTGTCGACGATGATTTTACGGCCAGTCAGGCCGGAGTCACCATCGGGACCGCCGATGAAGAACTTGCCGGTCGGGTTGATGTGCCAGATCGTCTTCGGCGTGATCCAGTCCTTCGGCAGCGCCTCGCGCACATAGGGCTCGACGATGTCGCGAATCTGCTTGGACGAGATGTCCTCGACCAGGTGCTGATGCGAAACCACGATCTCGCGCACGCCGACCGGCTTGCCGTTCTCGTACTGCACGGTGACCTGGCTCTTGGAGTCCGGACCGAGCACCTTCTCCTTGCCGGAGTGACGGGCTTCGGAGATCAGGCGAAGGATCTTGTGGGCGTAGAAGATCGGCGCCGGCATCAGATCTGGCGTCTCGTTGGTGGCGTAACCGAACATGATGCCCTGGTCGCCCGCGCCCTCTTCCTTGACCTCGCCCGGCTGCAGCGCATCAACGCCCTGGGCGATGTCGGCCGACTGCGGATGCAGCAGAATCTCGATGTCGCAGGTCTTCCAGTGGAAACCTTCCTGCTCGTAGCCGATGTCCTTGATCGCACCCCGGACGACGCCCTCGATCTGCTCGTTGGTCACCGACTTCGGACCGCGGGTCTCACCGGCGATCACCACCTTGTTGGTGGTCGCCAGGGTCTCGCAGGCGGCGCGGATCTGCCAGGGGTCGATGCCGGCCTTCGGCCCTTCGCGGTAGAACAGATCGACGATCTCGTCGGAGATCCGGTCGCACACCTTGTCCGGATGGCCCTCGGACACGGACTCGCTGGTGAAGAGATAGGACGCGCGCATCAGTAACCCCTTGTTCCGCCGCTAAACCGGCGGGCGTTTGCGATGTTTACCTGTGGATGATGTCAATCACGCCGGCGCGAGATGACGTAGGATTCGTCGAGAAACCAGAGCCCATTGTACTTCCGCAGAACGTCCCTGGCGGCATCCAGAGTGCGGCCGTTTTGAGTCATTTCTGTCAACCGGTCGTCCTCAATCTGAGCGACATACACCGCCGCATTCCACGCTGCAAAGGCTGTCGAGGTTCCGATCGTCCCGGTTACCTCGTTGGGCAGCGCTTCCATATCATACCTGAAGATCGAGCGGTTATCCGCATATGCATTAAAATTTAAGTCGCGGCCCAACGAGCCAAGTTCATACTTAACGGCGCGCAATAGCTCATGACGGCTCACGGCGAAAGGATTTTCTCCTGGCCAGATCGCCTGGATCATTTCCATGCCCGGATCCTGGCCGTGGGAGTGGATTCCGATCAGCCGGCCTCCCGGCCGAAGCGCCCGGGCCAGAGGCGCGATGATCCGCTTGGCCCGGAAATTGACCGAGGACAGGGCGCGGTAGGGCTGGGATGCGATGACGAGGTCGAAATTGGCCTCGGTCTGGCCCGGCCGCGGAATGGTCGAATCCAGCAGGAATCTGTGGTCCTCGCGATAGAGCACCAGGACGACCGGCCGTTCGTACAGCGGCATGGCCGTGCGTGGGCTGATCGCGGCGCGCCAGTTCTGCTCCAGGAACGGTCTCAGCTCCGCGATCTGCTGCTCGAACTCACCTGAAGAGGCGCCCCGCAGCGGGACCTCGTGCCAGACGGTCGCAGCCGCCGCCGCCGGCGATGCCGGCGTCAGCCAGGGCGCCTCCGAGTAGAACATGTTGGTGAAGACGAACACCGACGCCGGATGCTCGAAAATGCGGTCCGGCACCTTCTCCAGGGTCAGGCGCAGGTCCTCGAGGCTGAGCTCCTTGCCGGCGACGTAGAACGGCATGTGCGGATAGCGCTGATGCGTCGCGCGCAGCACCCGCGCCAGCACCGTGCCGTCGCCGACGCCGGCGTCGAACACGCGCAAGGCCGGTGGGCGCGGATGGATGGAGGAAAGCTCCAGTGCGACCCTGTCGGCGACCACCCGCTTCTCGCTGCAGGTGTGGACGAACAGCAGGTACTTCTGGCGATTCTCGAAGAAACGGAAATTGCCGCGTGGATCGCGCTTTTCGGGCGGCACCTGAAGCCCGCGCGGCGGCGGCACGCCGCCGGCCATCGATGCCGCCATATAGGCCTGGATCCGGTCCAGCGTATCGATGGTGATGCGCTTGCCCTCGCGCAGGCGATGCACCAGCTTCCCATCGTTCACCGCCCGCCGGCCGAACGTCGATTCCGCCATGTCTGCCTTGCGGCAGAACTCCGTGATCTGGCTCAGGATTTCGTCGTTTTTCATCGGTGGGAACTTGGTGGGCAGACCTGTTGGGCACTGTTCTCTAACAAATTCTGCCCACTCAGGGAATACCCTGGAATTGCTCCACGTGCTGTCGATTGGCGGTGCTACGCCGATTGGGGACACTCCCGTCGTGCGTCTGGCCGTGCCTACACTTATCGGTATACATGGCGGACGGGATGTTCGGGGCTGGATATGTTGAGGTCGTTTTGGCTTGCAGTGGTGTTGCTCGCTGCACTCTCAGGTACTGGTCACGCGGGCTACCTGGCCGACAATCCCGACGAAGTCTTCCAGTCCGTCTATGCGCGCATCGGGCCACTCCCGGTCGCCGCCGCGCGCGACCCGTCCGTCTGGCTGAAGCTGGAAGAGCTCAAGCGCGAGCCCTGCGACCAGAAGAGCATCGATGATCTTGCGCAGTGGCTCGACAAGCTCGGCTATCGGCGACAGGCCGCTGACGGACTCTTCAATTTCGTCAAGCACTGCGGGGCGCCGCTGACCGCACTGAACAAGGCAGTCAGCATCTACATAAGACTGACCGACTACCCGAAAGCCGTCGAAGCGGCGGACGAGTACGTCAGGCGCGCCCCATCCGACCAAACCGCGCGCTACCTGCGCGGCATGGCGCTGGATGGTGCCGGCGACTATCGCCGCGCGCTGACCGATTACTCCGACACGATTGAGCTTTTCGCCGGCGACAAGAAGATGGTGTCCAGCAGCGTGTTCCTGCGCATGGCCAACGCCTACGCCGCCTTGAAGCAGTTCTGCGAGGCGACAGCGCCGATCAACCGTTGGGTTGCGTTCGATCCCGCCACGCGCGACACCAGCAAGACCCAGAAGATCATCGCCGACTATGAGCGGCAGGGTAATTGCGTCTCATCGAACGAGCTCCGCAAGGAGAGCTTCCCATTGCAGGGACAGAGAGGTGTCGTCACCGCCAAGGCGGAGATCAACGGCGTGCGCGGGCTGTTCGTGCTCGACACCGGTGCGAGCTACGTGTCGGTGAAGTCGTCCTTCGCGAGCAAGGCCAAGATTGCAGACGGCGGCGCAAGCGAGATCACGCTGAACACCGCCAACGGGCAGATCAAGGCTAAGCTCACCAAAGCCGACAAGGTCGCGCTGGGCAAGCTCGAGGCGACCAACGTGCCGATCGCAGTTCAGAGCAGCGACGACAAGAGTTATGGGCCAGGCATCGACGGCCTCCTCGGCATGAGCTTCCTGTCGCGGTTTGAGGTGCAGATGGCGCGTGGATCGATGGAGATCCGGACCCGGCAGCCAAGGAAGTGACTTGCGGCTGCCTGGGTAAGCCCGGGCGTGAACCGGGACATAGGCCGGCGCGACCAAACGGCTGAAACCACCGTCGAAATCCGCCTGTCGCCGAGGTCTGCGTGCGCCGCCTGCTGCTGATCCCCGCTCTGCTTGCCGCCCTGCCCTGGTCCGCAGCCAGCTTCGCGCAGGCGCGCAGCCAGCTTGGGCCGCTCTGCACCACCGACACGACGCCAGCGGACAAGATGATCGACGCCTGCAACAAGATCATCGCCTTGAAGGTGTTTCGAGGCGAGCAGCTTGCGACGATCCATTTCTGGCGCGCGGTGGGCTGGAACAGGAAGGGCGACTACGCAAAAGTCATCACCGACGCCACCGAAGCGATCCGGCTGCCGAGCCAGGCGGCCTATAATCTCAGGGGCTCGGCCTATTACGACAAGGGCGACTACGACATCGCGATCGCCGATTTCGACGACGCGCTGAAACTCGGACCGCCCAGCGGCATCATCTTCCACAATCGCGGCAACGCCTGGCGCGGCAAGCACGACTATGCCAAGGCCATTGCCGATTACGACATGTCGATCAAGGCCGATCCGAAATCGGCGTTCTCGTTCCAGAACCGCGGCATCTCGAAACAGGCGCTCGGCGATCTCGACGACGCGCTCGCCGATATCAACCAGGCGATCCGGCTCGACCCCTCGCTGCCGCAGCCGCTGATCAACCGCACCGCGATCTGGCGCGCCAAGGGCGATCTCGATCGCGCCATCGCCGACGGCAGCGAGGCGATCCGGCTCGCCAGGGACAAACCGCCGGCCAACATCATGACGCCGCCGAACAGCGTGCTGATCTCCGGCTACACCCATCGCGCGCTGGCCTATGAAGCGAAGGGTGACTACGCAAGCGCGCGCGAGGACTACAAGGCGGCGCTCGCGGTCGTGGCGTCGGACGCCGGCAGCAAGGCCAATCAGGCCACCGCAAAGGTGCGGCTCTCGCTCGTCACCGAAGCGCCCGCACCGGTCCCGCGCGACGCGCCGATGTCGATCGCGCAGCAGCCCAGCACGCCGTCACAGCAGCAGGCGACCGCGACGCCGGCGCCCTCGCCATCTCCGCTCGCGAGCGGCCGCGGCAAGCGCATGGCGCTGATTATCGGCAACGGCGCCTATCAACACGTCAAGGCACTACCCAACCCGTCCAGCGATGCCCGTGCGGTCGCAAAGAGCCTGCGCGACATCGGCTTCACCGTGTCGGAGGGCGTCGATCTCGACCGTGCCGCGATGCAGAAGATGACGCGCGACTTCCTGCGCGAGGCCGCCCGGGCGCAGGTGGCGGTGGTCTATTATGCCGGCCATGGCGTCCAGGTCGACGGCCGCAACTACCTCATTCCCGTCGACGTCGAACTCAAGCCGGGCACGGGCATGACAGAAGCGATGATCGACATGGACACGATCATGGCCGGCCTCGACGACCAGGTTCGCACCAACATCCTGATCTTCGATGCCTGCCGCAACAATCCCATGGCGCAGCAGGTCGCATCCGCCGGCAGCAGTCGCGGCATCGAGGGCGCTTCGGGTCTCGCTGCACCGACGAGCCTCGGCAGCGGCGCGACGTTAGGGGCCGGCACGCTGATCGCATTCGCGACCGCGCCGGGCCAGGTCGCGCTCGACGGCGAAGGCGCGAATTCGCCGTTCTCCGCCGCGTTGTCTCGCCATCTCGGCACCCCGGGGTTGGAGGTGCAGCAGATGCTGACGCGGGTGCGGGCGGAGGTGGTTTCGAGCACCAAGAACAAGCAGGTGCCGTGGTCGAACTCGTCGCTGCTGGGCGAGGTCTATCTGGCGGAGAAGTGAGATGGTCTCGTGCCCCGGACGCAGCGCAGCGCTTTCCTGGCGATGCGTAGCATCGTCCAGTTCAGCGGTGCGCTGCAGAACCGGGGCCCATTTTCCCGCGGGGGCAGCTCGTTGCTTTCTGGGTCCCGGCTCTGCACCGCAACGCTAAGCGCGTTGCAGCGCGTCCGGGACAGGAGCGAGGCGAGCGCGGCCGGTCAGTTGCCCCACACTTCCTTCGCGATCTCGACCGCAAGGCTCAGCTTCGCCCACTGCTCTTCCTCGGAGAGGACGTTACCCTCTTCCGTCGAGGCAAAGCCGCATTGCGGCGACAGCGCGAGTTGCTCCAGCGGGGCGAACTTGGCGGCTTCTTCCAGACGGCGCTTGATGTCGTCCTTCTTCTCGAGCTCTCCGAACTTCGAGGTGATGACGCCGACCACGACGACCTTGTTGCCCTTGGGCAGGAAGCGCAGCGGCTCGAAGCCGCCGGCGCGGTCGCTGTCATATTCGAGGAAATAGCCGTCGTAATTGGTGCCGGCGAGCATGGTCTCGGCAACCGGCTCATAGCCGCCCGAAGAAATCCAGGTCGAACGGAAATTGCCACGGCAGACATGCGTCGTCACCACCATGTCGGCGGGCTTCTCGGCCAGCGCGTAGTTGATGATGCGGGCATAGATCTGCTGGAGACCGTCCGGATTGTCGCCGCGCTCGCGCGCCTTCTGCAGTTCATCCTGCGAGCAGAGATAGGCCCACACGGTGTCGTCGAACTGGAGATAGCGGCAGCCGGCATCGTAGAACGCTTTGACGGCTTTCCGGTAGGTCTTGCCGAGGTCTTCGTAGAAGGCCTCGAGATCGGGATAGACGTCCTTGGAAATCGACTTGCGGCCGCCGCGGAAGTGCAGCACTGCCGGCGAAGGTATCGTCATCTTGGCGGTGACGTGGGCCTGGTCGGCGACCTTCTTCAGGAAGCGGAAGTGGTCCAGCATCGGGTGGTCGTCGGGAAAGTCGAGCTTGTCGATCACCCGCACCGCGTCGTGCCGGGTCTGCACGCCTGCGAACTGGATGCCGGTGTCGGGATGAAACAGCTCGCAGCCGGTGAGCTTGGCCAGGAAGTCGAAATGCCACCATGAGCGGCGGAACTCGCCGTCGGTCGCGAGCTTGAGCCCGATCGAGGCCTGCTTGTGCACGACCTTCTCGATCTCCATGTCCTCGATCTTGCGCAGATCGTCGGCCGAGATCTCGCCCTTCTCAAGCCGGCTACGGGCTTCCTTGATCTTGGCCGGACGCAGGAGGCTGCCGACCTCGTCGGCGCGGAAGGGGGCTTTGGTTCGCTGCATGTCTTACTCCCTGGACATTCTAGTTTAGTGAGCCGCCGCCCCGGCGACGCCGAGATGGCGTTCCAGGACCGAGGGGTCGGTTTTCAGCGCGGCGCTCGGAGCATCGTGGACGATCGTCCCGCGCTCCAATATCACAACGCGGTCGGCCAGCCTCAGAATCTTTTGGGCATTCTGTTCGACGATGATCGAGCAGATGCCGCCTGCCCGCGTGATGCTGCCAATCGCCTTCAAGAGCTCCTCGACAATGATGGGGGCAAGGCCCTCTGTCGGCTCGTCCAGCAACAGCACTTTCGGATTGAGGGTGAGCGCGCGGCCGATCGCCAGCATCTGCTGCTCGCCGCCGGAGAGCTGGTTGCCGAAATTGCTCCGCCGCTCCTTCAGCCGCGGGAACATCTCGTAGACCTTCTCGACCGACCAGGGACCGGGCTGCGCCACCGCGGTCATGTTCTCTTCCACAGTGAGCGAGCGAAAGATGTTGCGCTCCTGCGGCACCCAGCCGATGCCGGCGCGCGCCCGCTGGTCAGGCCGGAGCGAAGTGACATCGGTGCCGGCGAGCGCCACGCTGCCTGAGAAGCGGCGGGTGACGCCGACGATCGAATTGATCAGCGTGGTCTTGCCGGTGCCGTTGCGGCCCAGCAGCGCCAGCACCTGGCCCTCGGCGAGGCGCAGGGACATGTTGGGCAGCACCACCGCCTCGCCATAACCGGCGCGCAACGAATCGATCGCGAGCAGGTCAGACATTGACCGCCTCCTCGCCGAGATAGACGGCCTTGACCTGCGGATCGCGCGCGACCTGCTCGGGCGGGCCCTCGGTGAGCAGCGCGCCCGAAACCAGCACGGAGATGCGGTCGGCGAAGGAGAACACGAGGTCCATGTCGTGCTCGATCAACAGCACGGTGACGTTGCGCGGCAGGCTGCCGACGACCGCGAGAATGTCGTGGCGCTCGCTCTCGGGCACGCCGGCGGCGGGCTCATCGAGCAGCAGCACACGCGGCTTGGCGGCGATCGCGACCGCGATCTCGAGCAGGCGCTGCTTGCCGTAGGGCAGCGTCACGGTCTGTTCGTTCATGACGTCGAGCAGGTGGAAGCGCGTGAGCAGATCGGCGATCTCGCCGTTGACGTCGCTGCGCGTGCCCATCCGCCGCCACCAGTCGCCGCCATGCCCGAGCCGCTCGGAAACGGCAAGGCCAATGGTCTCGAGCGGCGTCAGGTCAGGATAGAGCTGGTTGATCTGGAAGGTGCGCGACAGGCCGCGCAGCACACGCTTGTGCACGGGAAGATCGGTGATGTCCTGGCCTTCGAGCAGGATGCGGCCCGAATTCGGCTTGAGCACGCCGGTGAGCTGGTTGATGACCGTGGTCTTGCCGGCGCCGTTCGGGCCAATCAGCGCGTGGCGAGCGCCCTGCTCGATCTTCAAGGACAGGTCGCGGGTGACGCGCAGGCCGCCGAATTGCTTTTCGAGATTTTGGGTTTCGAGCACGATGGTCATGCGTCGCTCTCCGGCACGGCGACGACGGCCTTGCGTCCCGCAATCTGCCTGATGACCAGATTGGGTACGTACAGCACCCAGCGGTGCAGGCGCTGACGGCCGACCAGCACGATCACGACCAGCACGAGACCGATCCAGAATTGCCAGTACTGCGGGGTGATGGTGGAGAACACTTCCTGGAGCATGCGGAAGATCACCGCGCCAACCAGTCCGCCGTAGAGGTAACCGGTGCCGCCGATGACGAGTACCAGCATCAGATCGGCGGAGCGTTCGAAGGCAAACACGTCGAGCGAGGCGATCGCCGTGGTCTGGGTGAACAGCGCGCCCGCGACGCCGGCATAGAACGCCGCGAGCGTGTAGATCGCGATCAGGCGGCGGTTGACGGGAATGCCGATCGCGGCGGCGCGCAGCGGATTGTTCTTGATCGCGCGCAGCGACAGGCCGAACGGCGAATGCACCACGCGGCGGGCGAACAAGAAGAGCAGGAACAGGACAGCCAGCGAATAGAAGAAACCGGCCTTGCCGAACATATCGAAGGGAATCTGGCCGAAGATCGGCTGCATCTCGATGCCCTGCAGGCCGTCGGTACCGCCGGTGATGTTGGAGAAGCGCTCGGCGAGCGCTTCCAGCAGCAGCGCGATGCCGAGTGTCACCATCAGGCGCGTCAGATCGACGCCGCGGATCACCAGAAAACTGGTGGCAAAGCCGAGCACCATCGCGGCCAGGCCAGCGACGATCAGCGCCAACACGGGCTCGTTCACGATACCATGAAGCGCGAGAAGCCCCGCGGCATAAGCGCCGACGCCGAAGAAGGCAGCATGCCCGAGCGAGACGATGCCGGCATAGCCGAGGATGAGATCCAGCGACATCGCAAACAGCGCCAGCCGCAGGATGTCGGTCATGATCAGATAGCGCGTGGGAAATGCAAAGCCGCAGGCCAGCACGATCAGCCAGAAGGCGACTTCGCCGTAGTGCCAGCGCGCCTGGCGCTGGGCGTGATGACCGACGTCGGAGGAAGCACTCATCGGCGAACTCAACGCGCGGCCGTGCGGCCGAACAGGCCGTTCGGACGCCAGATCAGGATCACGATCATCATGGTGTAGATCACGAAGGGGCCCATCTTCGGCACGTAATATTTGCCGGCGACGTCGCCGATACCGAGCAGGAGCGAGGCCAGGAACGGGCCGGTGATCGAGGACGAGCCGCCGACGGTGACCACGATCAGGAAGTAGATCATGAACTTCAGCGGGAAATACGGATCGAGGCCGAGGATCTCAGCGCTCAGTGCGCCGCCGAGGCCGGCAAGCCCGCAGCCAAAGGCAAAGGTGAAGGCGAATACCTGCGGCACGTTGATGCCGAGGCCGCTTGCGGCGCGCGGGTCATCGACGGCGGCGCGCAGGCGGCTGCCGAAGCGGGTCTTGGCCAGCACCATCTGCAGCGCGATGGTGAGCAGGCCGCAGATCACGATGATCATCAGCCGGTAGCGGCCGATGCCGACGCCGAACAGGTCGAACTGCCCCTGAAGTGCCGCCGGCAGGTTGATGAAGACGCGCGAGGAGCCCTGGATATAGTCGACGGCAGCAACCGACATGAAGGTCAGGCCGATGGTGAACAGCACCTGATCGAGATGGCTGCGCGTATAGAGGTGGCGGTACAGCGTCCGTTCGAGCGCGATGCCGATCGCGGCAGAGGAGACGAAAGCGAGCGGGAGCGCTGCGAAGAACGGCCAGCCCATCCGGTTGACCAGCACCATGCAGACATAGCCGCCGGCCATGGCGAAGGCGCCATGGGCGAGATTGACGAAGTTCATCAATCCAAGCGTGACCGCAAGCCCGCACGCGAGCACAAACAGCAGCATGCCGTAGGCAACGCCATCGAACAGGTTGGTGAGGATAGAGGTCATCGTCTCAGCTTAGAGTTATCGTCATGGCCGGGCTTGTCCCGGCCATCCACGTTCTTGTCCGGACTTTGTTTTCCTGGCTTCGCGTGGATGCCCGGGGCAAGCCCGGGCATGACGCGGAGCAAGGGGCATGATATCCCGGGTTCGCGCTAATGCGCGCCCCGGGATGCCCCGCTTTCGCGGGTCACTTCTTGGTCTTGCCGAGATCCTTGACGGCCTCGAAGGTCGCGAACTCGACGTTGTAGAGCTCGCCGTCGACCTTCTCGACCTTGCGGATGTAGATGTTCTGGACGATGTCGCGGGTCTCGGGGTCGATCGAGATCGGGCCGCGCGGGCTCTCCCACTTCTGGCCCTTCATGGCCTCGACCAGCTTGGTGCCGTCGGTGTCGCCATTCGTCTTCTTGAGCGCCTCGTAAATCAGGTGGATGCCGTCATACCCGCTCACCGCCATGAAGCCCGGACGATTGCCGAACGCCTTCTTGTAGGCTGCGACGAAATCCTTGTTCATCTGCGAGGGGTGCGCCGCGGAGTAGAGATGCGCGGTGACCGTGCCGAGCACGGCGTCGCCCATGTTGTTGAGCAGGTCGTCGTCGGTGACGTCGCCCGGCCCGATCACCTTGATGCCGGCCTTGTCGAGGCCGCGCTCGGCATACTGCTTCATGAAGTTGCCACCCTGGCCGGCCGGCACGAACACGAAGATCGCGTCCGGCTTGGCGTCCTTCATGCGCTGCAGAAACGGCGCGAAGTCCGGGTTTTGCAGCGGCGTCTTGACTTCTTCGACCACCTCGCCGCCGCCTGCGGTGAAATTCTGCTTGAAGAAGTTGAGCGCGTCATTGCCCGGCGCGTAGTCGGAGGTGAGCGTCGCCACCTTCTTGATGCCGTTCTTCACCGCCCAGTCGCCGATGATGGTCGAGGACTGCGCCAGCGTGAAGCTGGTGCGCACGATATAGGGCGAGCGCTCGGTGATGATGGAGGTGCCGGCCGCCATCACGACTTCCGGGATCTTGGCTTGCGTCGCCAGCGGCGCGGCAGCCAGCGCGGCCGGCGTCACGCCGAAGCCGGCGATGAAGTTGACCTTGTCGTTGACGATCAGCTCCTGCGCGGCGGTCTTGGTCTTGTCCGGGATCGCGGCGTCGTCCTTGAGGATGATCTCGATCTTCTTGCCGGCGACGGTGTCGCCCTTCTGCTGCATGTAGAGCTTGATCGCGTTCTCGATCTGCTTGCCGGTCGAAGCCTGGCCGCCGGTCATCGGCAGGATCAGGCCGACCTTGACGGTGTCCTCGGCCTTGGCAGACGCAAGGCCTGCAACGCCCGCGATGGCGGCTGCTGCTACGGTGCGTGAAAAAATTCTGCGTTCGAACATCAGATGTCCCTCCCCTTCATTCCTGACCTGTTGTGCGCCAGACCGAGTACCCGGTCCTTGCCGCGCTCTAACCTACGGACAAGCCATGCCGCGCGGCCACATGGCGTCCTCTGCAACCCCGTTGTCAATCGGACGTTGGGCGACCATTCGGCGCAAGCCGCGCGATCGGATCGACGGCGGAGGAGATATTTGTACGATTGTACAAATAAAATGGCCCTGTCAACAAGAAAGCCTTTCGCTGTGCGAGCCGGGTCCCTCCGGGTTGATACTGCACGGTAAGAGCGACCGGCGGCGACGTGGCTGGAGAAATCCGCCTGCACTTGCATCGAACATTCGCCGGACGACGAGATCGAAATTCCCAACTCCGATTTCCCCCGCCGAAAATACGGACTGTATACCGTATCACCTCGATAGACCCAATCAATGCCTAAAATTGCGTATTATTTTACCATTATGTATACAAGCAAATCCGTCGTCGAATAGGCCAATTTTACTTGTTGAGGACTAGAGTGCGCCGCTGGCGCCCATCGGGCGCCGGTCATCCGCGCCCGGTCCAGCTCGACCCAGAAGATGCTCATGCGTATCCGTTTGCCTTCAATCGCTGCCGTCGTTGCCTTGCTGGCTTCCAACCTTGCCGGCTGCGGCACCGTCAACGAAAGACTCTCCGCCGGCATGGGCGACTCAATCCCGCAATGGGCCGGCGGGCTGCCGGCCGATGCCCCGCCGCGAGCGGGCACGCCGCAATACGACGCCTACATGAAGGAGCGCGAACGCAAGCGGCTGCTGCCGGCGGCGGATCGCGAGAAGGAAGAGCAGGCGCAGAAGGGCGCGACCGGGACCGCGCCGGCTGGCGCGGTGCGCTAAGGGAGCGAATGGCGAATAGGGAGTGGCGAACATGGCCACCCCTTCTATTCGCTACTCGCCACTCACTATTCGCTAATCCACAAACACCACGGTCTTGCGGCCGTTGAGAATGACGCGGTCGTCGAGGTGGTAGCGGATCGCGCGGGCCAGCACGCGACGCTCGATATCGCGGCCCTTGCGAACGAGATCCTCAGGCGTGTCGCGATGGCTGATGCGCTCGACGTCCTGGTCGATGATCGGACCTTCGTCGAGATCGCGCGTGACGTAATGCGCGGTGGCGCCGATCAGCTTGACGCCGCGCTCATGGGCCTGGTGATAGGGCTTTGCGCCCTTGAAGCCCGGCAGGAACGAGTGATGGATGTTGATGCAGCGCCCCGAAAGCTGCGCCGACAGATCGTCCGACAGGATCTGCATATAGCGGGCGAGCACGACCAGATCGGTCCTGGTCTTGGCGACGAGGTCGAGGATCTGTGCCTCCTGCTCGCGCTTGGTCTCCTTGGTCACCGGCAGATGGTGGAACGGAATGCCGCCGAAATCGAGCCCGCCATAGACCTCGCGCGGATGGTTGGAGACGATGGCGGCAAGCGTCATCGGCAGTTCGCCGGTGCGCCAGCGATAGAGGATGTCGACCAGGCAGTGGTCCGACTTCGACACCAGCAGCATCACCTTGCGATGCGCGGCCCGATCGCGCATCTGCCAGTCCATGCCGAAACGCTCGGCGATCGCGGCAAAGCCGGTCTGCAGCGCCGACAGTTCCACGGCGAGATCGGCCGCGGTGAACACCACGCGCATGAAGAACTGCTTGGTCTCGATGTCGTCGAACTGCTGAGCATCGAGAATGTTCTGTCCGTTGTGGGCGAGAAACGTCGACACCGCCGAGACGATGCCGGGACGATCCGGACAGGACAGGGTCAGGACATATTGATGATCGGGCATGTTGATGAACAGGCTTGGCTCTTGATGAAGGTTTGGGCAAATGATGCGGAACGACCCGCGATTTGCGCCCTGCTCTATCACCGACGTCCCCTTGCGCCAATCCCAAGACTTGCTTCGACCTGAAGCGCGGAGTCAGGATGAACGGACGACTGCTTTAACTGACCGGAGTACGCCCATGGCCGAACGCTTGAACGGCTACCGCATCCTGATCCTGGAAACGCGCGAGGAGGCGCAGTTCTCGAAGCTTCTGGCCGAGCAAGGCGCCGAGGTCGTGCAATGCCCGATGTTTACCATCCAGGATGCACCGGACCCTGCTCCGGTCGAGGCCTGGATCCGCCGCGCCATCGACAAGCCCCTTGACGACCTTGTGCTGATGACCGGCGAAGGCCTTCGGCGGATCATGAAGCTCGCGCGGGCGCGTGGGCTCGACGGCGCGTTTGTCGCATCCCTCGCCGGATCGCGAAAATTCACCCGCGGCCCGAAGCCCGGCAAGGCGCTGCGCGAGGTCGGCCTCGAAGCGCAGCAGACCACGGGCAAGCCGACCACCGAGGGCGTGATGGAGATGCTGGGCAAGCTCGACCTGAAGGGCCGGCGCCTTGGCCTTCAGCTCTATCCCGACAAGGACCATGGCGCGCTGATCGGCGCCCTTGCCGCGCAAGGCGCCGAGGTCGATGCCGTGCTGCCCTATGCCTACGATTCCAAGGCAGCGGATGCCAACATCGTCACCGCCATCGACGACATGGCCGCGGGGCGGATCGATGCCGTCGCGCTCACCAATCTCGGCCAGGTCCGCCGCCTGATCGAGGCCGCCAAGGCGCATGGCAGCGAGGCGAAGCTGCGCGCCGGCTTCGACCGGACGCTGATTGCGTCGGTGGGCCCGGCTGTTTCGGGTGAGCTTGCTGCCCATGGACTGCGCACGGACGTCTCGCCGGCCGATGAAGCCTATTTCATGCGGCCGCTGATCTCGGCGATGGCAGCCGCGCTCGCGGAGAAGCTGCCCCGGCAAGGGAGGTAAGGGTCCTACCCGGGCACGACACGATACACGCTGGCATTTCCTTCAACGCCGCGAAGAGGAGCTTCAAACACCGCGATTGCATGCCCGGAAAGGAGATCGCTCACTCCCGGCGCCGAATACAGCGCCTCCGAGATACAAATCTCGCCCGCATCCGCCAGCGACTGGACACGCGCGGCAACATTTACGGTCTGGCCGAAATAATCCAGATTGTCGTTCAGGGTCACGGCGATGGAGGGGCCGCAATGGGCTCCAATCTTCAGGATGATGCTCGGATCGCCGTGGTCGGAATTGTAGCGTTCGATTTCCCCCAATATGTGGAGCGCCGCCGAGATCGCGTCTGTCGGGCGAGAGAAGACCGCCATGACTGCATCGCCGATCGTCTTGACGATGGCACCGGAATGTTCCTGAACGGTCGCACCGAGCAAAGCAAAATGTTCGCGGACCAGCGCATAGGCATTGAGATCGCCGAGCCGTTCGTACATGGCGGTCGAACCTTTGAGATCCGTGAACAGCAGGGTCACCTGCCGGATTCCCAGGCCCTCCCTTTCGTCCACGCGTTCTGACCGGAACAGGCGGCGAAACGTCTGTCTCGCGAGCAACATCCCGCCGGACATGTAGGGCTCGAAATCAAGCGGCGGCTTGATCGCTTGAGCCAAAACCTCAGGCGGCCAGTTGATCAGGAGCAGGGAGCCTCGCGTGGATCCGCGGTTCTCCGCCTCGACAATGACGGGGCCGGGCGGCACGGCGGCCAGCGAGGGGGAAAAGCGCTGCCCATCGTATCCAACTCGCAAGATTGTCGGCGAGGTTGTCGGCTCGCCGGCCACCGCAACGGCGAACGCAGCCTGGGTTTGAATATTGACCCCCGCCAGAGCGCCGGGACCGAGTTCGCAACGAATGGTCGTGGCGGAGCCTGGCGGCAAGAACGAAAGGCCGCGAACGAACGCATGCAAATAGTCGAGAAATCGGATTTGTTGGCCAGGTATCCGCGCGTCATTCAGAAATCGAAGCTTCCAATGGAAATCCTCGACCGAGAGGGAGGCAGGATCGTGAAACGGAAGCCGCCGAAGCTGGGGCGACACCGTAAACGTGACCTCTATGAAGTCGTCGAGATCGGTTTCGCCAGTGACGTCGCACAAACCACAAACATAGTGGGTCTTGAGCGTGCGCAAGGCGCCGAAGCTATCGAGCACCATCCCGGATTGGGGACAAACAACATCCCAGCTCATCTCGAATAGCCCGCTTCTCGTCGCATAGAGAAACAGGTCAATGCTTTCCGGCTCTGCAATGGCGCGGTCGCGCGCGAATGCCAGCGGATTGACGCGGTAGAGCGATAGATCGTCACCGCTCCTGATGAGCGTTTCGAATTTGGAGATCACGCGGGGGCTCCAGGATCGGGCCCGCTCGATCTCGGTCATCTTGCTTTCGAGGAGCCTTTCCTGAATGTCGGTCATTGTGCGCTCGGATTAAGTGCGCTCGGATTAATCGTTCGTCACGCGCAGGCGTGGGCGCGAAAACGGCGGCACCACCTCGAGCGCACCGGCTCGTGCCTGCTGCGGTCGAGAGCACCACGCCAACCGCGCGACGATGTCTAGCCCGCCACCTGCGAAGCCGCCGACATCAACTCACCCGGGCTCGGCATCCCGAACATGCGCTGGCCGCCTTCCGGAACTTCTGTAAAGGCCCAGCGCACGACCCCTTCCCGATCGAGCAGGAACTGGCCGAATAGCTGGCCCTGGCCGGTTGCAGCCATGCGCTGATCGGCCTCCATCATCTCGTAGCCATCCTTGTTGTTGAGCTGCTCGGCGGCTGCCAAACGATTCATCGGCCCGGGCAATTCTCCGGGAATGTCAACTTGCATGCCCATGACCACATCCATGCCCACCTTGCGCGGCCACTCGGTTTCCTTCTCGGTGAACTCGAGATTGGGCAGGCCGAACGCGCGGTGCGAGACCCGCTCGGGATCGGACGCGGCAAGCAGATTGGGCAACGGGTGATAACGGAAGTAGAGCCGAGCGCGCTCGATCGGCGTATTGACGACCGTCAGACTTTCAACGCCCTTGTCGCGCAGGGCCGCGTCAAGCTGCGCCTGGGCCGCGATATGGCGGCGGCAGAACGGGCAGTGCAGGCCTCGAAACAGGCCGACCAATATCGGACTTTGCCCGCGAAAATCATCGAGCGCGATCTTCCCTTCGCGGGTGATGGCATCCAGCACGATGTTCGGTGCGCGATCACCCGGTTGCAGCGGTCCATCGACATGACGTTCTGGCATGGTTGAACTCCTTCACATGACCTAGTCAAGAAATGGCAGTACAATCAGTCCGGCGGGATCAAGCCCGTGCCTGGTGCAGACGTCATCGGCCAGCGCGAAATACCGCTCGGCCTCGGGCATGTCGCCACGATCAAGGTTCAGCGTCGCGAGACCATCATAGCACGGAAAAAGCTGCTGCGGCTCGCCGGTTTCGCTCGCGACCTTGATCGCCTCATTGTAGCAGCGGGCGGCCTGATCGGGCCGGAAATGGCATTGATGGATTTGCCCGAGCACGATCAGGGGCACGGGGAGATGCTCGCGCTGATCGAGCGCACGGTCGATCTCGATTGCCTTTTCGGCAGCCGGCACCCCTTCCTCGGTGCATTTGTCCGTGAAGGTGCAACAGGCAACGGCGAAATTGGCGAGAAGACGCGCCTGGAACCCGAGATCGCCAATACGATGCGCGACATCCAGTCCGCGCCGACATACATCAATGGCTTGCGCCGGGTCGACAATCGTGTAGAGCACGCTGAGATTGGTGTAGCCGCGGCAGGCCACATTGAGAAGGCCGGCGGCCTCGGCCGCCGCGACACTTTGCTCCACTTCGCACACCGCATCCTGGTGTCGCCCAAGCCGTGCCAGCGCAACCGCCTTGGTATTGAGAGCCTCGGCAATGGCGCGCGCCGCCTCGAGTCCGGCCTGCTCGTCCGCGTCCGCCGGGACGGATCGGGCGTAGCCAAGCGCCTCGTCCGCCCATGTCGCGGCGGCCACGTGATCGCCCATGCGAAACGCGAGACGGCCGCGCTCTTGCAAGAGGTGCGCCCGCTCGATCGGCGCATCGGTCCCTCCAAGCAGGTCAGCCGCCTCGGCGTAATGCCTCTCTGCGTTGATCCGCTTGCCGGCGTCCCACAACAACCTGCCAAGCTTGCGAAGGATTCGCGCTTCGCCAATGCGGTCCTTTTCGGCGCGGTGCCCCTCCAGCGCGCTCTGGTAGTGCTCCTCGGCCGTGTTGCGGCGGCCCGCCGCGGCGCAGAGGTCCGCGATCCGCTCGTACAGAAGCAGGCGCTCCGGCACGCATTCGCCGCCGGTCAACAACATGGCGAGGGCCTGCTGGTAGAGACGGATGGCATCGTCATTGGCATAGGTCGCGCGTGCGCGATCGCCGGCCGCGCGCAGATGGCGGGCGCCTTTCGACTTGTGCGCGCTCAGGCTGAAATGATGGCCCAGCAGGATGAGGTCCTCGAGCCGTTCGGGCTCGCTGCCATAGAGCCGCTCCAGCGCGGCACCAATCCGTCCATGGAGCTCGATCCGCCGCTGCAAGAGCAGGTTTTGATAGATCACGTCCTGCAGCATGGTCTGCGTGAAACGGTAGGATCGCAGCGAGATCGAGTTTGCGCCCGCAACCTCCTCGACAATCTCGGCGTCGCACAGAAGTTCGAGGCCCACTTCGACCTTCGCCGGCCCGGTTGCCGTCGCACCGAGCAGAGCCGCGTCGAAGCGCGGGCCGATCACCGCGGCCTCCTGGGCCAGCCGGCGCACCTCATGCGGCAGCCGGTCCAGCCGCGCCAGCAATAGCGCCTGAATGCTTGCCGGGATGTCGGCGGCGGCCTCATCCGACTTTATCCGCCACTGCGGGCCGTCACGCTCCAAGGCGCCGGCCTCGATGAGACCGCGGATGATTTCCTCGAGGAAAAGCGGATTGCCGCTCGCGCGCTCCAGGATTCGACTGAACAGATTTCCCGGCGGCTCGCGCCAACCGTGACTGAAATAAGCCGCCAGCAGGTTCTGTCCGTCGGCGTCACCGAGCGGAAGCAATCGAAGGGTCGTGTGGCTGATCCGGCCCGAACCGAACTGATCCAGCTCCAGCATTGGCCGATGCGTAAACAACAGCATCAACCGCGTGCGCTCCAGCCGGTCCATCAGGAACCGCAGCGCCTCGAGGGAGACGGCATCGGCCCAGTGCAGATCCTCGACGATGATCAGAAGCGGTGACAAGGCCAGGCGCCGTTCGAAGACGGTCCGGATCGCAAAGAATATCTGCCGCCGGAGCTGTTCGGGCTCGACGTGCTGCAATGCGGCGTCCGGGCCGCCGAGGCCAAGGACATGGACATAGAGCGGCATCAGCCGCTCTGCCTCTTCGGCCGGAAGGCCAAGCTCCGACAGGGCCTCAGCCAGCCTGGCCTCAGCCGCCGCGGCGCTGGCCTTCTGCGCGATCCCATAGGCGCTGCGCAGCACCGCGGCGAGCGTGCCGTAGGATTGTTCGCCGAGGGGCGAGCAGGCGGCCTGCCGGATCGCCACACCTGCGAAGCGCTCCTCATCGCGGATGCGGGCGACGAATTCGTTCACCAGGCGCGTTTTGCCGATGCCCGCTTCGCCGACCAGCCGCACCAGTTGCGCCGCACCGCCGCACGCGCGATCGAGACTGCCGATCATGCGGGCAAGCTCGACGTCGCGGCCGATCAGCGGCGCACTGAGGCCCAGCGTGTCGAGGCCTCGCGCCGCACGCGGCGTGTCGAGCGGTCCCTTGAGACGATGGACCAGGACACTGCCCATCTTGCCCTTGAGCGAGACCTCGCCGAGCGATTCATACGAGAACGCATGCCGGGTCAGGCGGTAGGTCAAGGGCCCGACCAGCACTTCGTCCGGCGGCGCCATCGACTGCAATCGCTGCGCGGTATTCACCGTGTCGCCCGTTACCGAATAGGACTTGGCAACGCCCACACCCAGTCCGCCCGCAACCACGTGCCCGGTATTGATGCCGATGTGGAGCAGCAGCGGTGCGCCGGCATAGACCTTCGCGCGCTCGCTGAGCTGCTCCGTCCGCTTGATCATGTCGAGTGCAGCACGGACCGCCCGCTCCGGATCGTCCTCGTGCGCTGCTGGCGCGCCGAACAGCGCCAGCAGCGCATCGCCGATGAATTTGTCCACGAAGCCGCCAAAGCCTTGCACCGCTTCCGTCAGCTCCTCGAACAATTCGTTCTGAAGGGCCTGCATGACCTCGGGGTCGAGGCGCTCGCTCATCGCGGTGAAGCCGCTGAGATCGGCAAACAGCACGGTAATGGTGCGGCGGTTGGCTTCGTTGTCCATCCTGTCTGGCTGCGGTCGAAAAGCCTGGTGAGGGTCGACCACCGGCGCCAGCGGCGGTGACGACGCTCTGACCGGCGCTGTCGACCGGCCCGGCTGCGCCTGTCCCCCGGCTTTGGGGGGTTCACTGACGAGGGCGCCGCATTTCGGGCAATACGTGAAATCCGGAGCGCATGCATAGCCGCAGCCGGGGCACGCGTTCGGCTGCTTCGTGCCGCACTTCGGGCAGAAGGCAAAGCCGCTCTGAACCTCGGAACCGCAGCAAGAGCAGTTCATGGGTCAAGACCCCGCGGAAGCCGCGATGACGCGGTCTACTGGACCTGTCGGATGGGCCCAGCGACCTGACAAGCATGGGCTCGTCGTGCAGGAAGAGCAAGCGGTGGTTGATTAACGGCCGCGAGCGCCGCTTCACTCATCCCCGCAAACAGCCGGTTCAGCGCGCGGCGGCGCGCTGAACCGCTAGATGGCGCCGGCCCCCACCAGCACGAAGGGCGCCCAAGTTGCGGGCTGCGCGCTCTCGCCGCCCTTGGTGATCAGTGCCGAGATCGAGCGACGCAGCGCCTCTGCTCGGCCGATATCGGGATGCGTCTTCATGGCGTCGATCGTGCCGGTGGTGATGGCGACCGCGGCGTCGGAGTTCACCGCCCAGTGCGACACCAGCAGCGCGCGCGTGCCAGCATAGAAGAAGGCCCGCGCAAGACCGGAGAAGGCCTCCGAATTGGCGGCCTGCCCGCCAGCAGTGTTGCAGGCCGACAGGATCACCCAATCGGCATCGAGCTTGAGGCCGGATATCTCCGACGACGAGAGATAGCCGTCATCGGTGGACGTCGGCGCCGCTGGCGGGCTGAGGATCAGTCCGGGCTCGATCGAGCCGCGCACCTGGCCCGCAAGCGCGCCATGCGTCGCAAAATGCAGGATGCGATACTTCGCGAGATCGCCGCTTTGGCCGAGCGTCTTCATCCTGGTCTCGGAGGCGTCGCCAGCGAGGACGACGTCGCCTTTGACGGGCGTGAAGGTGCTGGCCACCGCGCACAGTTCGAGCGCAGTTTCCGGCAGCGGCATCTGCCGCCTGAGCTGCACGATGTCCGCGGTGCCGCCCGACAGCGCGTCCACGGCGCGCAAGCTCCGTTGTGCGACCTGGGTCGCCTGCGTCGGGAGGACGGCGCAGGTCTGAATCTGGCGCGCCAGCTTGGCACGCGCCATCGCGACATCGCTGCGGCCATCGCCGTCGAGCACGGGATTGCCGATGCCGAGAAAGGGTTTCGACGCCGCGCTCTTGCGTGCGACCTGCCGCAATGCCTTGAGGCTGGAGACTGAAGGCAGCACTGTGGTGGCAAATCGCTGGACCAGCCAGGGCGCCTTCGCGAGGTCCTGGCCGGCAGCCGGCTTCTCGGTCAGCAAGACCTGAAAGGGCAGCGTCGCCAGCGGTCCCGACGGCACCAGGATCAGCTCCTTGCCATCGATGTCGCGCGCGACAGGCCCGAGCAGCGCCTGGTAGAGCGCAAAGGCGCGCTCCTGGTCGAACGGCAATCGCTCGTCCGCCCCAAGCGGGGCCTTGCGGCCGAGCTTCTGCGGACATGTGGTCGCCTTGTCCAGCCATGCATCCGTATCCAGACCGCAGCGCAAGGCACCGGCGGCCTCAGCGATTTGCTTTTCGCCGAGATCCGCCGAATGCCAGCGCACGTCCGAGCGCGTCACGGTCCAGACGAAGGTGGCGCGTGACGTCGTCGTGAACAGCAACATCGCCTCGTTGGGACGAAGCTGCTGCTGGGCATCCTCGATCGCAATCGGCGCCTTCGTTACGAGCGCTGCATAGTCCGGAAACTGCGCAGCGATTGAGCGATCCAGTTCCCGGATTTGACCTGAGATGGCCGAGGCTCGGGCACGAAGCGCCTGCTCCGCCGCCGGGTTGCGCGCAGCATCCGCCTGCGAGATCGCCGCCACGAGCATCTTGTCGGTCGCGACAGCTTGCGCGCCGAGATCCTGCCGCTCGCGGACGCGCGCGGCGAGATCCCCGCTGCCATCGGCGATGCGGGCCGACATGCCGGCAATCGCCCGCGCAGCCTGCTCGTCACCGATCCATTGCGCCGCTTCGAACGCCTCCGATTGCAAGGCGCCGGCCTGCCCCGCATTGGCGTTCGCGAGGTTATATGCGGCTACGATCAGTCCGGGATAGGGATTGGTCTCTTCATGGACCTTCACATCGCCGCGGCTCTCCTGCTCGGCGGCGCGGCGGCCGTTCTGGATCGCGACCGCGCGCGCGAACGCGTCGCGGGCCTGCTGCCAATCCTTCAAATCGATATGATGGGCGCCGAGATTGGCGAAGCTGTTGGCAACATCCGGATGCTGCTCGCCGAGAGCGCGCAGGCGGATATCCAGCGCGCGCTTCAGCAGCGGCTCGGCCTCCTGCGGCCGGCCGGTGCTGTCCAGAATGACGGCCAGATTGTTGAGACTGTTGGCGATCAGCGGGTGAGAACCCCCGAGCGCGGCCTCGCGTATCGCAAGCGACCGGCGCGCGAACGGTTCGGCCTCGGCGTAACGATCGGCCTCGCTCATCAGCGTCACCCGATTGTCAAGCGCGATCGCGACATCCAGATGCGCCGGCCCGAGCGCCGTCTCACGGATCGCCATCGACTTGCGGAACAGCTGCTCCGCCTCCTGCTTGCGATCGAGATGGGCCCAGGCCTCCGCAAGGTTGTTCAATGCCGTCGCCACGTTCGGATGCGCTATCCCGACGGCCTTCTCCTGAATGGCGAGTGCGCGGGTCAGCAGCCCCTCGGCCTCGGCGTCCCGGCCCTCGCGCGAGAACACCAGGGCCAGATTGTTGAGGCTCGCGGCGACATCGGGATGATCAGGTCCGAGCGCCTTCTCCCTGATAGCCAAAGTCCGTCGGGCCAATTGCTCGGCCTCCGGAAGCCGTCCCTGCGCACGGCGGAGCTCGCCGAGATTGTTGAGGGTCGCTGTCAGATAGATGCTGTCCGGGCCATGCTGCTTCTCCTGAAGCACAAGCGCTTCGGCAAAACTCGCCTCGGCCTGCTGTAACCGGCCTTGCGCCCGATTGACCTCCGCGATGTTGTTCAAGGTCACCGGGATCATGATGTCGGCCTGTCCCGGAGACTTCCTGAACACCACGAGCGCACGGTTGAACAGATCGAGCGCCTCCGTCTCCTTCATCTGGCGGTGACGGAGATTGCCGAGCTGCATCCGCGCCAGCGCCGTGGTGAGATGGTCAGGGCCCAGCACGCTCTCGTCGATGGCGATCGCGCGCGACATGTCGCGTTCGGCATCGCCGAGCCTGTTCTGGCCGAGCTCGATCTGGCCCAGCGTGGCGAGCACGGCTGCGACATCGGGATGATTGAGACCAAGGCTCTTCTCGCGAATGACGAGGGCCCGCCTCAGCACGCTTTCGGCCTCGGTGGTCTCGCCTTTCGTCTGGAGCGCCTGCCCCAGCACGACCAGCGTGGTCGCGGTCAGGGGCGATTGTCGCCCCGTGCTTTTCTCGGCCTCAACGACGAGCTTCCTGGCCAAGCCGACCGCCTCGCCGTAGCGGCCCTCCTTCGCCAGCGCCGTAATGCGCTGCATCAGCGCCAACATGTCTTGCGGCCCCGCCTGCCCCGGCGAGACCATGACGCTTACGAGAAGTACAAAACAAAAAGACTGCGCGGCAAACCTCGGCCACCGTACCCACATGCTGCGATCGCTCCGATTCCCCGCGCCCGCGACCTGTTGGGCCACAGCACGATGAAGACACTATGACCGCCTCCTGCGTCCATGGACGAACCGATCGCAGAAACCAGGGGAAGACATTCGCACGGACCGGTCACGCGCCTGCAGCGGACGTGCTGATGCAGCCATGCATGGCAGCATGCGGCCGGTCCGATTGACACGCGCGTCGCCAACGCTACGTTGCTGATCGGAAAGAAGAAACAACAAGGCAAGGGATTCGCCGTGACACGCGTCATCGCGTCTTGAGCGCAGCCGCGCGGCCGTCGGCGCTCGCGCCATTCCGCATCCGCAACTATCGCTTCCAGTGGCCGTCCGACCTGCTCACATCCTGGGCGTTCGAGATCGAGACGCTGGTGCTGGGCTGGTACATCCTGGTCGAGACCGGCTCGGTGCTGCTGCTCACCGTGCTTGCCTCGCTCCAATTCGTCGGGACCTTGGTCGGGCCGGTGTTCGGCATGATCGGCGACCGGATGGGTCATCGCGATCTTCTGGTCGCGATGCGTCTTGCCTATACTGTGCTCTCGTCAACCATCATGGTTCTGGCGCTGACCGGTCATCTGTCGCCGCTGAGCGTCATGATCATCGTCGCGGTCATGGGCCTGATTCGCCCCTCGGATCTCGGCGTCCGCGGCGCGCTGCTCGCCGAGATCATGCCGGCCGAGCAGCTGGTGGGCGCCATCAGCGTTGCGCGCACGACCCAGGACAGCGCGCGCATCGCCGGAGCGTTGACGGGCGCCGGGCTGTTCGCCGTCCTCGGCATTGGCCTCGTTTACGTGGCGATTGCCTGTCTCTACTTCGTGGCCGCGCTTCTCATGCTGTGCCTGACCCGGCCCAAGAGGACCGTCATCACGAGCGATCTTCCGGCGAATAGCCATGCCGTCTCGCGGCTGCTCGGCGATCTGAAGGAAGGGATCGTTTACGCCTGGAGTGGCCCGGGAATGCGTGCGGCGCTGTGCGTCGCCTTCCTGGCCAATCTCACCGCATTTCCCTTCACTGGCGGATTGCTGCCCTACATCGCCCGGGAGATCTTTCATACCGACCAGACCGGCCTCGGTTACCTCTCGGCGAGCTTTGCGGTCGGCTCGCTGATCGGCTCCATCACGCTCAGCCTGGTCGGCGGACTGCGCATTGCCCGGCTTCTGATCGGCGCGACGCTGGCCTGGTACGCCATGCTGCTGGTATTCGTCGAGGTCAGGACCATGCCGGTGGCGATGGCCTGCCTCATGCTCGCCGGCATCGCCCAGAGCATGTCGATGATCTCGGCGGCCGTGATCCTGATGCGCACCGCGAGCGCACACCTTCGCGGCCGCGTGATGGGCGTGCGCATGATGGTGATCTACGGCCTGCCGATCGGATTGCTCGCGGCCGGCAGCCTGATCGACATCATTGGTTATTCCGCGACAGGCTCGCTCTATGCCGCCGCCGGCTTCATCGCGATGCTGGCGATCGCCATCCGCTGGCGCGCCGACCTCTGGCCGGTCCATGCACCCGCCAATGCGCGATGACCGCGCCTAATCCCCATAGCCGCGCAGCCGCTCGATATCGAGGATGGTGACGCCCCCATATTCGAGCCGCAGCAGTCCCTCCTTCTCCAGCCGGTTCAGCGCGCGGTTGGCGTTCTGGCGGGACATGCCGGAGAGCGCACCGATCTCCTCCTGGGTGATCTCCAGATGAGCGGTCGATTCCGGATAGAGGATCGGATTGAACAGTGAGGCGATGCTGCGGGCGAGGCGCGCGGTGGCATCCAGCGTGCGGTTGACCTCGAGCATGCCGATGAACTGGCCGAGCCGTTCGTTGAGCTGGCGCACCAGAAAGCGGTTGAAGCCGACGCTGTTCTCGAACAGCCACATGAAGGCGCTGCGTTCCATCAGCGCGACGCGGCTGTCGCGCAGCGCGACCACGTCATAGCGGCGCGGCTCGTTCTTGAGCACACTGCCCTCGCCGAACCAGGCCCCCGCCGTCAGCCCGGCGAGGCTGGTCTCCTTGCCGTCCCTGGAGACCCCGCCCATGCGGGCAAGGCCGCCCACCATGCCGGCCCAATAGGCAAAAATATCACCGCGCATGAACACGGTCTCGCCGGTGCCGTAGGACCGCTCCGTGATTCCGGCGCGCGCGACCTCGATCTCCGCTTGCGTGAGCTCGCGCGACCAGGCGGCGACGCGCTTCAGTTGATCTTCTGAAATCATGATCTCGCGGCCAGCCGCACCGTTTCGTCACTCCATCTTCTGCTGCATTGCAGCATGATGATTCCAACCGCCATCCGACGAAAGATGAAGGCCGCCGCCGCCCGGCAAACTTTGTCGCAGAATTGTCAGCCGCGAGACATTTCAAAATAGCGCTTTCCCCTATTGAGGACCACCTCGGACGATGCGGCTTTTGATCCCTGACGGGAACGAGAGTGGCGCGGCTCCGGTCGAGACCATCTGCTGCATGGCCTCACCGGCACCACCGTACTAGGATCGCTGGGCAGGAACGGACGAAGAGCGCCACTAAAAAGCGCCATCACCGGGAGGGTTTCGTTTGGTGGCTACCAGTCTTGAAGTGCGCGACGTGTCCTTGCGATTCGGCGGCGTCCGGGCGCTGACCGACGTCGGCTTCTCCATCAGGGAGGGCGAGCTGTTCTCGATCATCGGCCCCAACGGCGCCGGCAAGACCTCGATCGTGAACTGTATTTCCGGCCGCTACAAGCCGACCGAAGGCCAGCTGTACTACCAGGGCCGCGACATCACGGCCCTGACGCCGAACGCCCGCGCCTCGCTCGGCATCGGCCGCACCTTCCAGAACCTGGCGCTGTTCCACCACATGAGCGTGCTCGACAACATCATGGTCGGGCGCCATCACCTCCTGAAGAACAATTTCCTCACAGGCTCGCTGTACTGGCTCACCGGCGCGCGCAAGGAGGAGCTCGAGCACCGCCGCAAGGTCGAGGAGATCATAGACTTCCTCGACCTGCAGTCGGTGCGGAAGGCGCAAGCCGGCACCCTCTCCTACGGCCTGCGCAAGCGCGTGGAGCTCGCCCGTGCCATGGCGCTGGAGCCGCGTCTCATTCTCCTCGACGAGCCGATGGCCGGCATGAACTTCGAGGAGAAGGAGGACATGGCCCGCTACATCGTCGATCTCAACGAGGAATTCGGGATGACGGTGGTGATGATCGAGCACGACATGGGCGTGGTGATGGACATCTCCCACCGCGTCATGGTGCTGGATTTCGGCAAGAAGATCGCCGAAGGCGATCCGGCGACGGTGCTCGCCGATCCCCACGTCAGGCGGGCCTATCTTGGTGAAGAAGACGAGGTGCTGGTCGATCCGGATGACGCTGCACCCGCTCAGGAGAGCGCGGCATGATGGATTACGCAGGCCGCGTCGCACAGGCCGACACCTATCCGAAGATGCTCCGGCTCAATGCGAAGGAGCATGGCAACGAGATCGCATTGCGCGAGAAGGATCTCGGGCTCTGGCGGCTGTTCACCTGGAGCGACTACCAGACCCGCGTGCGCGACTTTGCGCTCGGTCTTCTCGAAATGGGCCTTGGCCGCGGCGACGTCATCGGCATCATCGGCGACAACCGGCCGGACTGGGTGGCGGCGGAAGTGGCGACGCACGCCATCGGCGGCCTCAGCCTCGGACTTTATCGCGACGTGCTGGACGAGGAGGCTTCCTATCTCCTCAACTATGGCGAGGCGCAGCTCGTCTTCGCCGAGGACGAGGAGCAGGTCGACAAGCTGCTCACCCTCGCCGACCGCGCGCCGAAGCTGAAGCACATCATCTATTCCGATCCGCGCGGGATGCGGAAATACGACGATCCCAGGCTGATGTCGGCGGAGAGGTTTGCCGAACTCGGCCGGGCCCGTGCCGCGCGGGAGCCGGAGCTCTACGACAGGCTGGTCGATGCAACCAAGGGCGAGGACGTCGCGATCCTCTGCACGACGTCTGGCACCACGTCCCATCCCAAGCTCGCCATGCTCGCCGCCGGACGCGTGCTCGGCCATTGTGCGACTTATCTCGCCTTCGACCCCAAGGGCCCGGACGACGAATACGTCTCGGTGCTGCCGCTGCCGTGGATCATGGAGCAAGTCTACGTGCTCGGCAAAGGCCTGCTCTGCCGGATGAAGATCAACTTCGTCGAAGAGCCCGACACGATGATGAACGATCTGCGCGAGATCGCGCCGACATTCGTGCTCTTTGCCCCAAGGGTTTGGGAATCCATCGCCGCCGACGTCCGCGCCAAGGTGATGGACGCGACGCCTCTCAAGCAGCGCCTGTTCGACGTTGGCATGAAGAGCGGCCTCGCCGCGCTCGAACACGGCAAGCGCTCGGGCCTTGCCGACGCCATCCTGTTCCGCGCGCTGCGCGATCGCCTCGGTTTCACCCGGCTGCGCTCGGCCGCGACCGGCGGCGCGGCGCTCGGGCCCGAGACCTTCAAGTTCTTCCAGGCCATGGGCGTGCCGCTGCGCACCCTGTACGGCCAGACCGAGCTGCTGGGGGCCTATACGCTGCATCCCGAGGGCAAGGTCGATCCCGACACCACGGGCGTGCCGATGTCCGACAAAGTCGAGATCCGCATCGACAATGCCGACGTCCATGGCGTCGGCGAGATCGTGGTGCGGCATCCCAACATGTTCCTCGGCTACTACAAGAATCCCGAGGCCAGCGTCGCCGACATCAAGGACGGCTGGATGTTGTCGGGCGACGCCGGCTATTTCAACGCGAACCAGCAGCTCGTCGTCATCGACCGCATCAAGGATCTCGCCGAGACCTCGCGCGGCGAACGCTTTTCGCCGCAGTTCATCGAGAACAAGCTGAAGTTCTCGCCCTATATCGCCGAAGCCGTGGTGCTCGGGGCCGGCCGTGATGCGCTCGCGGCGATGATCTGCATCCGCTACTCCATCATCTCGAAATGGGCGGAGAAGAACCGGCTCTCGTTCACGACCTACAGCGACCTCGCCTCGCGCCCCGAGGTCTATGCGCTGCTCCGCAAGGAAGTCGAGACCGTCAACGCCACGCTGCCGCCGGCGCAGCGCATCTCGCGCTTCCTGCTGCTCTACAAGGAGCTCGACGCCGACGACGGCGAGCTCACCCGCACGCGAAAGGTGCGGCGCAGCGTCATCAACGAGAAATACGAAGGCATCATCGATGCCATCTACCGCGGCGATGCCGACATCCCCGTCGACACCGTGATCCGCTTCCAGGACGGCACCACGCAGCGGGTGCGGACGACACTGCGTGTGGTGGATCTCGGCGGACCCGGGCACATGGCGGAGGCGGCGGAGTGACACGGTCTACCGTCGCGAGCGGTGCTGCCCTTCGCCTCTCCCCGCTTGCGGGGAGAGGCCGGAGCGCGTCAGCGATCCGGGTGAGGGGGAGCCTCCGCGAGGGCAGTGACAATTGTTTCGAGAACGCCGACCAAATTGCTCGAAACGTCGTTGTTCCAGAACCGCAGAATTCGATAGTTTCGGTCGATCAGCCATTTGTCCCGCACCGCGTCGTGCGCACTGTCGGCGTGTTGGCCACCGTCAACTTCAATAATCAGCCGGGCCTCGCGGCAAATGAAGTCGACAGTGTATGGGCCAATCGGCTCCTGCCGAACGAATTTGTAACCGTTGAGCCGGCGTGCACGGAAGCGATACCAGAGCGTCCCCTCCGCAGCAGTCAAGGCGGCACGCAAATGCCTGGCGCGCTCCGTCTTGCCCTCATCAGCACCTCGCATGCGGAAGCTCCCCCTCACCCGCCGCGCTTTGCGCGTCGGCCTCTCCCCGCGCGCGGGGAGAGGCGAAAGGTCCACCATACATGAACACCGCCTTCCTCATCCAGCTCCTGGTCAATGGCCTCGTGGTCGGCACGCTCTATGGCGTGGTCGCGATGTCGTTCGTGCTGATCTACAAGGCGACGCAGGTCGTCAACTTCGCGCAAGGTGAATTGCTGCTGGTCGGCGCCTGGGTGTGCTGGGCTCTGCTCGCCAAATATCAGGTGCCGTTCTGGATCGGCATGCCGATGACGCTCGTGTTCATGTTCGTGTTCGGCATCGCGGTCCAGGTCCTGATCCTGCGGCCGATGATCGGCGAGCCCATCATTTCCGTGATCATGGTGACGATCGGCCTCTCCACCGTGCTCCAGGCAACGCTGAAATGGATGTTCGGCGTCAATCCGCAGCCGTTCCCGCGCGTGTTCGAGAGCCAGTCGGTCAGCTTGCTGGGCTTACAGATCCAGACCGTCTATGTCATGAGCCTGGTGGTCTCCGTCGCCATGATGATCGGCATGGCCTGGTTCTTCCGTGCCTCCAAATACGGCCTTGCGATGCGCGCCACCGCATTCAACCAGCAGGTCGCGCAATCGCTCGGCATTTCCGTGAAGAGCGTGTTCGCGATGGCCTGGGCGATCTCGGCGACGGTGTCGGCGGTCGCGGGCGTCGTCGTTGCGGTCGTGAACGGCGTGTCCTCGGGCCTTGCCGCCTACGGCATCAAGGTGTTTCCGGCGGCGATCCTCGGCGGACTCGACTCCGTCGGCGGCGCCGTGCTCGGCGGCATCATCATCGGCCTGCTCGAGAACGTCGCACAATATGTCGACAGCGAGTACCTGCACTGGGGCAATCTCTACGAGATCGCGCCGTTCTACGTCCTCATCATCGTGCTGATGATCAAGCCCTACGGGCTGTTCGGCACCCACGACATCGAGCGGATCTGACCCATGGCCGGCCCTGCCCTCATTCCTGCTGGTGATTTCCGCACCTCTTATGCGGCCGACACCACGATCTTCCCGACCACGACCAGCCGCAACTTCGCCATCGCAGGCGTGCTGTTGCTATGCCTCGCGCCGCAATTCTTCAGCGGATACTGGCTCAGCATCCTGATCCAGATCGGCATCTTCTCGATCGCGGCGCTCGGGCTGAACATCCTGGTCGGCTTCACCGGCCAGATCTCGATCGGGCATGCCGCCTTCTTCCTGCTCGGCGCTTTCACCTCGGCTTACATCTCCAACAACGCGCCGATCCCGGTGTTCTTCGCGATCCCGCTCGCCGGCGTCGTCACCGCGCTGGTCGGCCTGATCTTCGGCATCCCTGCGGCGAGGCTGAAGGGGCTCTATCTCGTCATCGCGACGCTGGCCGCGCAGTATATCCTGCTCGACTTCTTCTCCCGCGCCGAATGGTTCACCGGCGGCTCGGTGCCGGCGAGCGCCAACCCGTTCTCGATCTTCGGCTACACACTGCGCGGCGACAAACAGTATTTCTACGTCGTGCTGGCCTATGTGCTGCTCAGCTACATCCTCGTCACCAACCTGATGCGCACCCGCGACGGCCGTGCGCTGGTGGCGATCCGCGACCATTATCTCTCTGCCGAGATCATGGGCATCAACCTCACCAAATACCGTACGCTATCGTTCGGGCTCGCCGCCTTCTTCGCCGGCATCGCCGGCGCGCTCTACGCGCACTACCAGCTCGTGGTGTCGCAGGAAGGCTTCGGCATCGAGCGCTCGATCCTGTTCCTGGCCATGATCATCATCGGCGGTACCGGCTCGATCATGGGCACGCTGATGGGCACCGCCTTCGTGGTGCTGCTGCCCGAAGGGATGGAGTTCATCAGCCATTATTTGAAGGGCGGCGCGATCGACAAGGCGCTGTCACTCAACACCAACATCACCTTCCTGCGCGAAATCGCGATCGGGGTGATCATCATCGCCTTCCTGATGTTCGAACCCGACGGGCTCGCGCATCGCTGGCGGCAGATCAAGGCGTATTGGAAACTCTACCCGTTCTCGCATTGAGCGCGGGCAACTTCACTTAAACAATAAACAGGAGGAACCGACCCATGACGATGAAATCCCTTTTGAGCACCGCATCGCTCGCCGTCGCGATCGCCGCATTCTCGGCCGGCGCACAGGCGCAGATCGCGATCGGGCACCTCGCCGACTATTCCGGCGGCACCTCCGACGTCGGCACGCCCTATGGCCAGGCCGTCGCCGACACCTTCGCCTGGGTCAACAAGAACGGCGGCGTCGGCGGCAAGCAGCTCAACGTCGACACCAACGACTATGGCTACCAGGTGCCGCGCGCGATCGCGCTCTACAAGAAGTGGTCGGCGCCGGACAGCAAGGTCGCCGCGATCATGGGTTGGGGCACCGCCGACACCGAGGCGCTGACCGGCTTCCTCGCTCAGGACAAGATCCCCGATATGTCCGGCTCCTATGCTGCCGCCCTCACCGATCCCGAAGGCGTCAGCGGCAAGGCCAAGCCCGCTCCTTACAATTTCTTCTACGGCCCGAGCTATTCGGACTCGCTGCGCGCGATGCTGATGTGGGCGGCCGAGGACTGGAAGGCCAAAGGCAAGTCCGGCAAGCCGAAATTCGTGCACATGGGCGCCAACCATCCCTATCCGAACGCGCCGAAGGCCGCCGGTGAAGCGATGGCGCAGGAGCTCGGCTTCGAGGTGCTGCCGCCGCTGGTGTTCGCGCTCGCGCCGGGCGACTACAGCGCGCAGTGCCTGAGCCTGAAATCCTCGGGCGCCAACTACGCCTATCTCGGCAACACCGCGGCGTCCAACATCTCGGTGATGAAGGCCTGCAAGACCGCCGGCGTCGAGATCCAGTTCATGGGGAATGTCTGGGGCATGGACGAGAACGCCGCCAAGACGGCCGGAGATGCCGCTAACGGCGTCATCTTCCCCTTGCGCACCGCGGTGAGCTGGGGTGGCGACGCGCCCGGCATGAAGACGCTGATGGAGATCTCGAAGATGTCCGACGCCAGCGGCAAGGTCTACCGTCCCGTGCACTACGTCGCGGCGGTCTGCTCTGCGCTGTACATGAAGGAGGCGATCGACTGGGCTGCCAAGAACGGCGGCGCTACCGGAGACAACGTCGCCAAGGGCTTCTACCAGAAGAAGGATTGGGTGCCGGCCGGCATGGAAGGCGTCTGCAATCCCTCGACCTGGACCGACAAGGACCATCGCGGCACGCTGAAGGTCGATCTCTATCGCACCAAGGTTTCTGGCGCGACCGACGGCGACCTCAACGACCTCATGGCCAAGGGCACGATCAAGCTCGAGAAGGTCAAGACCGTCGAGCTGCCGCGCAAACCGGAATTGCTGGGCTGGTGAGCGCCTGATCTGACCGTCGTTCCGGGGCGCCTCGAAGAGGCGAACTATGGTGCGCAATTGCGCACCTGAGAACCTCGAGATTCCGGGTTCGGTCCTGCGGACCGCCCCGGAATGACGGAAGAAGCTCTGACGACAGCGGAGAATGAAGACGCATGACCGACACCCTCGAAGCATCCCGCAGCAAGCCGACCGCCGTGCCGCCCGCCGCCCTGCTCGCAGTGCGCAACATCGAAGTGGTCTATGACGACGTCATCCTGGTGCTGCGCGGCCTCAGCCTCGACGTACCCAAGGGTGCGATCGTGGCGCTGCTGGGCGCCAACGGCGCCGGCAAATCGACGACGTTGAAGGCGATCTCAGGGCTGCTCAAGACCGAGGACGGCGAGGTCACACGCGGCGAAATCGTGTTCGATAATGAGCGGATCAACGGCATCGACCCCGACAAGATCGTCCGCCGCGGCATCTTCCAGGTGATGGAGGGCCGGCGCATCGTCGCCGACATGACCTCGCTGGAGAACCTCAAGCTCGGCGCCTTCACCCGCAGGGACCGCGAGGTCGATGCCGATCTCGACATGGTCTTCAACTATTTCCCGCGCCTGAAGGAACGCACCGGCCTTGCCGGCTATCTCTCCGGCGGCGAGCAGCAGATGCTCGCGATCGGCCGCGCGCTGATGGCGCGCCCGAAGATGATCCTGATGGACGAGCCGTCGATGGGCCTGTCGCCGCTGCTGGTGAAAGAGGTGTTCTCCATCATCCAGAAGATCAACCGCGACCTCGGCGTCACCATCCTCCTCGTCGAGCAGAACGCCCGCGCCGCGCTGTCGGTGGCGAGCCACGGCTACATCATGGAGCAGGGCAAGGTCGTGCTCGACGGCACCGCCGACGAATTGCGCGACAACGAGGACGTCAAGGAATTCTACCTCGGCGGAGCCGGCGACCAGCGCAAGAGCTTCAAGAACCTCAAGAGCTTCAAGCGGCGCAAGCGCTGGCTCTGAGCTTTTAGGGTTCGAGCACCTGCTCCGCTTCCGTGACCGCGCAGAGAACATGATAGAACGACGACGCAGGAATGGTGTCGATCAGCGATTTGCCGTCGCGATCGAACTGGTCGTACCAGCCGCCCCTCACGGGATGGCTGAGATAATGCCGTTCGAGCCGCACCAGCGCCGCGCGCGCCTCGTCCGCCGCGCCCGCCTCGCCGGATTCGGCCTGCGCGATCCACGCCTTCGCGATCTCGGTCTGCGGCCACAGCCGGCGCGCGCTGCGGCGGATATTGCCGATGTCGTCGCCTTCGTCGACCAGGCAGCCCGTGGCCTCGTCGCGATAGCGCATCGAGGTCGCAAGCAACTCGGCACGGCGCTGACCGGTCGGGCATCCCGTGATGCGCTCGAACCCCTTCAGCAGCCAGACCCATTCCGCCTGGTGGCCCGGCTCGACGCTGACCGGCTCGATCTTCGACCAGTCTTCCTCGAAATACTCGGTCAGGATGCGCTTCTGCTTGTCGTAGAGATTGGCCAGGAACAGCGCGAAGAACTCGCCCGCACGGTTCTGGAACGACAGGTCGTGGGTCGCGTCGAAACACGCGATCATCGCCTCGAACAGATGCATGTGCGGGTTCTGCCGGCGCGGCAGCGACGCCGGAAGGCCTTCGTGCACGCCTCCATGCGGCGAGCGGAGATGGCTGTCGAGGAAAGCGAGCAGCGCGTCGATCTCGGCACGAACCTGCGCGTCCTGGTCGAGCGTGTAGACGGTCGCGAGCGCAAACAGGATGAAGGCGTGGTCGTAGGCATCGCGCCGGCCGTCCAGCACCGTCCCTTCCGGCGTCAGCCGGTGCACATAGCCCGGCCGGCCGTCGGGCGCTTTGGCTTTGCTGAGCAGATGCTCCAGCCCCTTCAGCGCGATGGCGCGGCCCTCAGGGTACCAGCCCATTTGCGCGGCCTTCGCGTAGCAATAGATCTGCCGGGCCTGCACGAACACGCGCCGTGGCGCGGCCGCATCCGCGGCTCCGTCGCGGTGCAGCCGGTCGATGAAGCCGCCTGCGGCAGGATCCCAACCGACGGTCGACCACAGCGGCAGCGCCTCCTCGATCATGCGGCGCTTCAGGCGCGCGACGACGTCCGTCGCCTCCTCCGCCGCAATGATTCCTTCGTCCGCCATCGCGTCCTCTCCAGGCCTCGCCGATCGCCGTCTGATACCCACGCCAGCGGCGGCGCGCAACGGATGCCAACACGGAAAGAACAGCCATGACCGCCCACTACGATGCCCGCGAGACGCGCGAACAAGCCGCCCGCGAGGCCGATCTGTTCTCCCGCCTGCCGGAGGTGCTGCGAGCCGCGATGGCCGCCCCGGCCTATGCCGAGCGGCTGAGAGGTCTCGATCCCGCCGCCGTGACCTCCCGGGAGGCGCTGGCGGGCCTGCCGGTATTGCGCAAGTCGGAACTGCCCGCCCTGCACAAGGCCTCGGCGCCCTTCGGAGGCTTCGTGGCGTCGGCGCCGGGGTCGTTTGCCCGCCTCTTCACCTCCCCAGGGCCCATTTTCGAACCGGAGGGGCGGCAGGCCGATCCCTGGCGCGGCGCAAGGGCGTTGTTCGCGGCCGGGTTCCGACCCGATGACATCGTCCTCAACACCTTCAGCTACCATCTCACCCCCGGCGGCTTCATTTTCGATGCCTCAGCGCGCGCGCTCGGCTGCGCCGTGATCCCGGCAGGGCCCGGCAACACCGAACAGCAATTCGAGCTGATCGAGGCCTACCGCCCGGTCGGTTACAGCGGCACGCCGGACTTCCTGAAGATATTGCTCGATGCCGCAGCGAGTTCGGGACGGGACGTCTCCTCGATCAAGCGCGCACTGGTTTCCGGGGCGGCGTTCCCGCCCTCGCTGCAGGCCGAGATCAAGGCGCGCGGCATCGATGCCTACCAGGCCTTCGGCACCGCCGATCTCGGCCTCATCGCGTTCGAGACCGAGGCGCGCGAGGGCATGGTCGTGAACGAGGATCTGATCATGGAGATCGTCAAGCCCGGCACCGGCGATCCCGTAGCGCCGGGCGACGTCGGCGAGATCGTGGTGACGTCACTCGATCCGCACCATCCCTGGATCCGGCTCGCCCTCGGCGACCTCACCGCAGCGCTGCCGGGCCCAAGCAAGTGCGGCCGCACCAACATGCGCATCAAGGGTTGGATGGGCCGCGCCGACCAGACCACCAAGGTCAAGGGCATGTTCATCCGTCCAGAGCAGATCGCCGAGATCGGCAAGCGTCATTCTGCGCTCGGAAGACTGCGCCTCGTCGTCACACGGCAGGGCGAGACCGACGCAATGACGCTGAAGGCGGAAACGGCGGCCACGAGTGACGCCCTGCGCGAGGAAATTGCGACCAGCTTGCGCGCCGTGACGAAACTCGGCGGAAGCGTCGAGTTCGTCAATCCCGGCGCGCTGCCGAACGACGGCAAGGTGATTGCGGACGAACGCTAGTCTCAGCTCGACTTCGAGAGCCGATAGTTACCGAGATACAAGACGTCCAGCCCCGAGCAGAAATAGGTGTGCAGCGCCTCCAGCGGTGCGTTCACCGTCGGCTGCTCGTTGATGTTGAGGCTGGTGTTGATCAGAACCGGCAACGAGGTCGCCTTCGCGAACTCGCCGATCAGGCGGCTATAGAGCGGGTTGCTGTCCGCATGGACGCTCTGGATGCGTGCGGTGTTGTCGACGTGGACCACCGCGGGCATGGTCTCGGCAACCTTCTGATTGACCGGGAACGTCACCACCATGAAGGGCGCGTCGAACGTGTCCTCGAAATACTCGGCCTGACTTTCGTACAGCACGGACGGACAGAACGGGCGGAATTCCTCGCGATATTTGATGGTGAGGTTGATGCGGTCCTTCATGCCCGCATGCCTGGGATCGGCCAGGATCGAGCGGTTGCCGAGCGCGCGCGGGCCATACTCCATCCGCCCCTGGAACCAGCCGACCGTCTTCTGCTCGGTCAAATCGGTGACGCAGCGCGACACGGGATCGTCGAGCAGCTCGAACCGCGCGCCGATCTTGTCCAGCATCTCCCGGATCGTGTCGTTGGAATATTCCGGTCCCCAATAGGCGTGCGTCAGCGGTGCGATGGCGTGGCCCGCCTCCGCGCATTTCATCATCGCGGCGCCGAGCGCCACGCCGGCATCATGCGGCACCGGCGGAACGTAGAGACGCTTGACGGACGGCTCGGCCGCAATCTCCATGTTCATCTTGCAGTTCAGCCCGACGCCGCCGGCGATGCAGACATCACCGGAGCCGGTCTCGGCAATCGCTGTGCGGATCACCTCGGTGGTGACGATCTCGAGCTGCTTCTGGCCGCTTGCGGCGATGTTGGTCAACCGCTGATCGAGCGGCTGACCGCGCAACCGCCGCGGGCCCAGAATCTCCTCCATCTTCTCGGTGAAGATGCGCTCCTGCCGCGTCGAGAAATCACTGGTGAAGATCTCGGCGTCGCGCCTGCGCTTGTCGAGCTCGGGATCGAGCTCGTAATTGATGCCGTTCGGACGCAGCAGCTTGGCGAACTTGTCGAGATAGTCCGGGCTGCCATAGGACGACAGGCCCATGACCTTGTACTCGTCATTGGTCATCTGATAGCCGAGATACTGCGTCAGCATCCCGTAATAGAGCCCGAGACTGTTGTTGCGGCCGAACCGCGTCAGCACGCGGAAGTCGTTGCCGCGCGCATGGGCGACGAGACCGGAGCTGGAATCGCCCGAGAAGTCGAAGCAGGCTACGGTCGCCTCCGAGAAACCGGAGCCGTAGAACGAGCTCGCGGCATGACAGAGGTGATGGTCGTAGAGCTCGATCTTCGGGCTGTGGCCGAACTGATACTTGAAATACTCGGTGAGACGCTGCGTGTAGTTGGTGTAGGTCTTCAGCGGCGAGCAGATCCAGTCGACGTCGCGCATGGTGATGCCGGCCTGCTTCAGGCAGAAGCCGATCGCCCCGCGCGGCAGCTCGCCGCGCGCATGTTTGGCCAGCGTGAAGCGCTCCTCCTCGGCAGCAGCGATCAGCTCCCCGTCGTGCAGCAAAACCGCTGCACCGTCGTGATGCCCGTGCTTGATCCCCGAGCTGATTCCGATCACATACATGTCGCCTGGACCCCTCGGGAGCCTTCTATAGAAACCGCGGCCAATGTAAATCGGCCCCGGCCCGACGGAAGCGCTCGACGCCGGCCATTTTGGCCCGATGCCGCCGGGCGCAGGAACCTTGCATCGCCCCTGCCGCTCCCGTATTACCAACCCTGCTGCGATATGGCCTGGAATTGGCCCTTCCTGGACCCCGAAACGTGCTTGAACGAACTCTCGTCACCATCGCCGAGACCGAGACCATTGAGGAAGCCTTCCGGCGCCTGAATGCGAACATGCTCGGCATCCTGTTTGCACAGGACTCAAGCGGACGAATCGTCGGCGCCGTGACCGACGGCGACATCCGCAGGCGCATGCTGACCGGCACCACGATCCAGGACCGGGTTGCGACCTGCATCAATCGCAACTTCGTCTCGGCGAGGGCCGGCGGTCCGCGCGAGCAGATCCTCAAATTGCTCGATCAGCGCGTGCACGTGGTGCCGATCCTCGATGGTGAAGGCCGGCTCGTCGACGTGTTCAGCCGCGAGCTGTTCAATTTGTCCGAAGAGAGCGAGGTGTTCGCTCGCGCCCGCTCGCCGGTGCGGATCAGCTTCTCCGGCGGCGGCACCGACCTGACGCACTATTTCGTCGAAAATGACGGCGGCGCGGTCATCAACGCCACGATCAAGATGTACGCTCATGCGACGCTGCGGCGCCGGAGCGATTCCAGCATCCGGATCTATTCGCACGATTTCCGCAGCACGATCGAGGCCGACAATCTCGCAGAGCTCGGAACCGACGGGAATCTTGCACTGATCAAGTCCGTCGTGCGCCTGATCAAGCCGACTTACGGGTTCGAGCTCGAGGTCTCCGCCGACTTCCCGGTCGGCTCCGGCCTCGGCGGCTCGGCCGTGGTCACATCCGCCATCATCGGCTGCTTCAACGAATTCCGCGGCGACCAGTGGGACCGCCACGAGATCGCGGAGATGGCGTTCCAGGCCGAGCGGCTGATGCTCAACATCCCCGGCGGCTGGCAGGACCAGTACGCCACCGTGTTCGGCGGCTTCAATCACATGGAGTTCTTCTCCGACCAGAACACCATCGTGCCGCTGCGTCTCGACCCCAACATCATCGCCGAGCTCGAGGAGAGCCTGGTGCTCTGCTACACCGGCTCGGGCCGAGATTCCGGCGCTATCCACCGCGATCAGAAGGCACAGCACGAGACCAGCGACGCTGTCGCCGCGGCCGCCAAGCAGAAGGAGGTGACGCGTGACATCCGGCGGCATCTCCTGCGCGGCCAGCTCCTGGAATGCGGCCGGCTGATCGACGACGCCTGGCACGCCAAACGGAAGCTGAGCTCGAAGATCTCGTCGGACGCGATCGATGCGATCTACGATTTCGCCAAGCAGCATGGCGCGGTCGGCGGCAAGCTGCTGGGCGCCGGCGGCGGCGGTTACTTCATGTTCTTCGTACGTCCGTTCGAGCGCTACCAGCTCATCGCCGCGCTGGAACAACAGGGACATAGCTGTTCGCGCATCATGTTCGAAGAGAACGGGCTGCGAACGTGGAAGTCGCGCTTTCCCGCGCGATTTGCCTGACGGATATGAGACGAGAATGTTGATGACATCGCCCAAACAGCCTGCTCCGGTCCGCATCGGCAACCGTCTTCTGGCCGATGGCGAGCCCTGCTACGTCATTGCCGAGATCGGCAACAACCACAATGGCGACTTCGACCGCGCCATTGCGCTGGTCGATGCCGCGGTCGCGGCCGGTGCCGATTGCGCCAAGTTCCAGATGCGCAAGCTCGACGAGGTCTATCGTGCGTCGAGTCTGTCCGGAAAGGACGACGACCTCGCAGTCGAATACACGCTCGATCTGTTGCGCCGCTTCGAGCTTCCGGCGGCGCAGCAGAAGAAGATCGCCGAATATTGCGCGGCCAAGGGCATCCAGTATCTCTGTACGCCCTGGGACGCGAGTAGTGTCGCCGTGCTCGAAGGTTTCGGCGTGCAGGCCTACAAGGTCGCCTCGGCCGACCTCACCAACCTGCCGCTGCTCGCGCGCCTCGCCGCCACTGGCAAGGCGCTGATCGTCTCGACCGGCATGAGCACCTCGGACGAGATCAAGGCCGCGGCGAAATTCCTCGACGAGCGCAACGCCGGCTACGTGCTCCTGCATTGCCAGAGCACCTATCCGGCCGCGCTCCACAACATCCATCTGCGTTTCATGGAAACGCTGCGCGAGATTCATCCGGTCGTCGGCTATTCCGGCCACGAGCGTGGCATTGCCGTCTCGACCGCCGCGGTGGCGCTCGGCGCCGTCGTGATCGAACGCCACATCACCCTCGACCGGGAGATGGAAGGTCCGGACCATGCGGCAAGCCTGGAGCCGGAGGAATTCAAGGCTCTCGTCTCGGGCATCCGCGAGGTGGAGGCGGCGCGCGGCGAAAAGCGGGTCGAGCGCGCGCTGAGCCAGGGCGAATTGATCAACCGCGAAAACCTGGCCAAGAGCCTGGTGGCCGCGCGCGACCTTTCGGCCGGCACCGTGATCTCCGAAGCCGACATCGCGGTGAAGAGCCCGGGACAGGGCCTGTCGCCGCTGAAGATGCCGGCGCTGCTCGGCCGCAAGCTGACGCGGACGATGGCGGCCGACGACTATTTCTTCCAAAGCGACCTCGACGAAGGCGTCGCAAAAGCACGGCGCTACCGCTTCGACCGTCCGTGGGGCGTGCCGGTGCGCTATCACGACGCCGAGCGCTTCCTGGAGATCTGCCAGCCCGACATCATCGAATTCCATCTCAGCTACAGCGACATGGAGCGCGATCCCGCGGCGTATCTGTCCGGCACCTACGATCTCGGCTTCGTCGTGCATGCGCCGGAGCTGTTTGCCGGCTCCAAGCTGATGGACCTGGCGACGCCCGACGAGGCGCTGCGGCGCTATTCGCTGGAGCAGACCCAGGCGGTGATCGACATTACCCGCGGCTTGAAGAAGTACTTCCCCAAGACCAAGCGCCCGCCCATCGTCGCCAATATCGGCGGCTTCACCATGGACGAGCCGCTGCCGCCGGAGGAGAAGGCCGAGCGCTACCGCATCTTCGCGCAGAGCTTGACCGAGCTCGACATGGACGGCGTCGAGCTGACGCCGCAAACCATGGCGCCGTTCCCCTGGCATTTCGGCGGCCAGCGCCACCAGAATATCTTCATCTTCCCGGACGAGTCCGCCGCATTCTGCGCCAAGCATAACTTGCGCATGTGCGTCGACATCTCGCACACGAAACTCGCCGCCAATCATTTCGGCTTCGACTTTGCGCAAGGCCTCGCCCAGCTCGGGCCGCACACCGCGCATCTGCATTTCGGCGACGCCAAGGGGCTCGACGGCGAGGGTCTTCAGATCGGCGAAGGCGAGATCGATTTCGACGACATCGGACAGGTGCTGCGCAAGCACGCGCCGGGCGCTTCCTTCATTCCGGAGATCTGGCAAGGCCACAAGAACATGGGCGAAGGTTTCTGGACCGCGCTCGAGCGCCTCGAGGGACACATCTGATGGCGCGCAAGACGCTGGCCGTGATCGCCGCGCGCGGCGGCTCGAAGGGCATCCCGCACAAGAACCTGCTCGATCTCTGCGGCAAGCCGCTGATCGCCTGGACGGTCGAACAGGCACGCGCCGCACGCGGCGTCGATGTGGTAGCCGTGTCTTCGGACAGCGACCAGATCCTCGCCGCGGCTGAAGCCGCCGGCGCGGTCGGCGTGCGGCGCCCCGACGACATTTCCGGCGACCTCGCCTCCTCCGAATCTGCCTGGCTGCATGCGCTCGATGCGACCGACGCGCGGATGGGACGGTTCGAACGGATCGTCGCGCTCCAGGCGACATCCCCGATCCGCGAACCCGGCGACATCGAGAACGCGCTTGCGACCTTCGATCGCGATCATCTCGACAGCCTGCTCTCGGTTTGCGAGGTCGAGGATTATTTCAACTGGCATATCGGCGCGAACGGACCGGAGCCGATCAACTACGATTATCGCAACCGCCGCATGCGGCAGCAGATCGAGAAGCGCTATCTGGAGAACGGTTCGTTCTACGTCCTGATCCCATCCCTCCTGCGCGAGCAGAATAACCGTCTCGGCGGCAAGATCGGCTTTCACGTGATGGAACGTCACAAGATGTTCCAGATCGACCGTCCCGAGGACGTCAAGCTTTGTGCCGCCATCATGCGCAGTTATGGCTATGCCTGATCTCAGCGCCTTCTCGCTCAAGGACAAGATCGCGGTGGTGACCGGCGCCTCGCGCGGCATTGGCGCGGCCATCGCGACCGGCCTGCAGGATGGCGGCGCTACGGTGTTCGGCCTCAGCCGTTCCGGGACCGCGCCGCAAGGTGTGGCCGCGCTTGCCTGCGATCTCTCCGACGACAAGGCGATCGAAAGCGCGTTCCGCACGATCGCGGCGCAAGGCGGCCGCATCGACGCATTGGTCAACGCCGCCGGCATCAGCCTGCCCCCGCAAAGCGCCGAAAGCGAGCTCGCGCGCTTCCGCGCCACGGTCGCGACTGACCTCACCGGCGTCTACGCCACCATCCTCGCCGCCTATCCCCTTTTGAAAAAGGCGGGCTCGGCCGCGATCGTCAACGTCACCAGCATCAACTCGATCCGCGGTTTTCCCGGCAATCCAGGCTACGTGGCGGCGAAGGCGGGTCTTGCCGGGCTGACGCGCGCCCTCGCCGCCGACTACGCGCCCGACGGCATCCGCGTCAACGCGCTTGCGCCGGGCTATGTCGCGACCGAGATGACTGCGAAGAGCTTTGCCGACCCAGTCATGCACGAAGAGAGACGCCGTCACACCATGCTCGGCCGCTGGGGACAGCCCGCCGACATGGTGGGAGCCGCCGTCTTCCTGGCGTCGGAAGCCTCCGCCTATGTGACCGGCCAGGAGATCTTCGTCGACGGCGGCTGGATCGCCAAGGGCCTCGCCATCAGTTCGGATAGCAAATCGTGACCGCAACGCTGCAACGCATCGGCTTCATGCAAGGACGGCTGTCGGCCCTGGTCGACGGCAAGATCCAGGCCTTCCCCTGGGACGAATGGCGTGAGGAATTTTCGCGCGCGAAAGAACTCGGCCTGACGCGGATGGAATGGACCATCGACCAGGAACGGCTGCGCGAGAACCCGCTGACGACCGAGCCGGGACAGCAGGAGATTCTGGCGCTGTCGCGCGAGAACGGCGTGCGCATCCCGAGCCTGACCGGCGACTGCTTCATGCAGGCACCGTTCTGGAAGGTCGATGCCGTCGTGCGCGACGCACTCGTCGCCGACCTCGATCTCCTGGTCGCCGCCTGCAGCCGCATCGGCATCGAATTCGTCGTGATCCCGCTGGTCGACAACGGCAAGATCGAGCGCGAGAGCGAGCGCGATACGTTGATGCGTGTGCTGCTCGCACGCTCCGAGCAGTTGAAAAGAAGAAACGTCAAGATCGTCTTCGAATCCGATCTGCCGCCGGGCAAGCTTGCCCGGTTCATGGAGGCATTTCCGGCTGAAATTTTCGGCATCAACTACGACAGCGGCAACAGCGCTTCGCTCGGCTATGACAGCGACGAGGAGATCGCCGCCTACGCGCCGCGCATTCTCAACGTGCACGTCAAGGACCGCATTCGCGGCGGCACCACCGTGCCGCTCGGCACCGGCAACGCCGACCTTGCCAAGACGATCCGGCTGATCGAGCGCTCCGGCTACAAGGGCCAGTACATCCTGCAAACCGCACGCGCGGCCGACGGCGACCATGCGGGCGCACTGGCGAAATATCGCGACATGACGGTCGGCTGGATCGAGGACGCGGTGCGATGAAGCTCGATCTGACCGATCGTGTCGCGCTCGTCACCGGCGCCAGCCGCGGGATCGGGCTTGCGATCGCGACGACGCTCGCCGCTGAAGGCGCAAAAGTCGCGCTCGCGGCACGTGGTGCCGAGGCGCTGAACACCGCGCGCACGAGCGTCGGAGGCATCTCGTCCGTCCACGTCGCCGACGTCACTGACCCCGCCGCTGCGAAAGCACTGGTCGAGGACGTCGAGAAGCAATGGGGCCGGCTCGATATCCTCGTCTGCAATGTCGGCAGCGGCGCCTCCGTGCCGCCCGGCAAGGAAACCGCAGCGGAATGGTCGCGGGTGATGGACCTCAATCTGTTCGCCACGACCAACATGATCGAGGCCGCCCGGCCGCTGATGGCGCGCGGCAGCGGCGACCGCGCCATCGCCTGCATCTCCTCGATCGCAGGCATGGCGGCGCTTGGCGCGCCCGTCACTTACCATGCGGCGAAAGCCGCGCTGAACGCGACCGTGCGCGGCCTGGCGCGGCCTCTGGCGCTCGAAGGCATTCGCATCAATGCGGTTGCGCCGGGCAACATCCTGTCGGCGGACGGCACCTGGGCGCGCAAGCTTGCGGAAAACAGTGCCGCGGTCGAGGAAATGCTCGTGCGCGACGTGGCGCTGCGCCGCCTGGGCAAGCCGGAAGAGATAGCCGACCTCGTCGCTTTTCTCGTCTCGCCCCGCGCGGCATTCATCACCGGCAGCATCATGGTCGCCGACGGCGGCCAGTTGCGGTAGCTGAACAGGAGCCTTCGAATGGCAAGCCCGTCTTCGCGCTATGACCTGACCGGCCGCACCGCGCTCGTGACCGGCGCAGGCGGCCTGCTCGGGCGGCAGCATGTCGCCGCCCTTACAGAGGCAGGTGCGCGCGTCGTCGTCACCGACGTCGGGCTTCCTCAAGCCGAAGCCGCTGTCGCCGCACTCAAGCAGACCGCGCCGTCCTCAGATCTGATCGCGCTCGAGATCAACGTCACCTCGCTCGACTCGGTTCGCGCCGCCAATGAGCAGCTGGCAGGCCGCGGCCTTACCGTCGACATCCTTGTCAACAACGCCGCGATCGATCCGAAGGTGACGTCGAGCCCGGGCGTCATGCACTCCTCGCGCTTCGAGGCGTTTCCGGTGCCGCAATGGCAGACCGAAATCGCCGTCGGCCTGACCGGTGCGATGCTGTGCGCGCAGGTGTTCGGCGGCGAGATGGCCAGACGGGGCCGTGGCGTGGTCCTCAACATCGCCTCCGATCTCGGCGTGATCGCGCCGGACCAGCGGCTCTACCGCCAGCCGCAGGTGACGCGCGAAGAAGAACAGCCGGTGAAGCCCGTGACCTATTCGGTGATCAAGCACGGCTTGATCGGGCTGACGAAATATCTGGCAACCTACTGGGCCGATCACGGCGTGCGCGTCAACGCGATCTCGCCGGGGGGCGTCTTCAACAACCAGGACCCGGCCTTCGTCGAACGACTGACGCGCTTGATCCCGATGGGGCGGATGGCCGATGTCGACGAATATCGCGCGGCAGTGCAGTTCCTCTGCTCGGACGCCTCGAGCTACATGACCGGGCAGAATCTCGTCATGGATGGCGGGCGGAGCGTCTGGTAGTCACGCGGAGCATGAGGATGGCGAGACCGCACTCGCCGCCCCTTCAGCGGTGATCCAGGGCAGCACCGGCCTCAGCCGCTACCGGCTTGCGCCTCGCTCTTGCCTTCCAGCAATTTCCCAAGCCCTTCACTGGCCACGAAGACGAGCCCCGCGAGCCCAGGTATGATGAGCCGGGTCTCGGAGAAATCCGCTATGAAAAAGACGAGCCCCACATGGATCAAGCAAGCCGAACCGACTACGGCGATCGTCCGGGTCAAGGCAAATGTCCTCACGATCGCGATCACGAGCACGGGACTGGCGATCGCCACCACGAGCTTCATGGCTAGAAGATTGCCGACGAGCTTGCTGAAGTCGCCATTGGTGACCAGGAATGACCTGTAATCCGTTCCTGGATGCATCCAGATCAGCGTCTTTGGCACGGCCAGCGAGATGCCGACCAGCAAAGCGAACACGACCCACTCCTTCAGTGTCGGCCATCGCTGCTCGAAAGCCGCGAGGGCCAGCAGCGAGAACGCCGAAGCGAACACGACATCGGTCCGCCCGAAACTGATGATCAGTCCGGAAATGATCGCGGCGGGATATCGCCGCGACGTCAGCAGAAAGAGCTGCCAGAACAAGCCGCCAGCAATGAAGACGGGACCCATGCGTCCCGGGTAGATCGCGATCTGGGTGTAGAACGCAAAAGTCAGCAGACAGAGCCACGTCGCAGTCGGCGAAAGAAGCAGCGTCGCCAGCGCAAAGACGGCGAGAAACGACAGAGAATCGAACAAATAGTTGGCGATGATGTGGGTGTGGAACGTCGAGCCGCCGTGGGTGCGATCGTCGCCGAATATCTGGACGTAGGCCTCGGTAATCTTGGCGAGCAACGGCCGCATGACGCCTTCGACGGCGTCCATATGGGCAAACTCGCGCTCGTGATCGAGGCTGAACTGCAGTTGCTCACGCAGCAGGTTGGCTTCGTGCGCAGTGATGGACAACGCAAGGCAGCAGCTGACGAGCAGTCCCAGTGCGACCGGATTGAAGAAGCTCCGTCTCACCTTGAACAGGAGCAGCAGCGGAACGAGCGCGACGGCCACGTAGAAGGCTATTCCGGCGTACCGCAGCAGGCCCGGGAGATAGCGGTCGGATACATTCACCCAATACCAGGTGATGACCAGAACGTTCGAGATGACCCAGAACCCCAGCACCAGGCCGAGGGATGGAGTCTTCATGTGATCGTCAAACTTCAGCAAGCGGCCAAGACCGCCGGACCATGACAGCATTGCCCCGTGCTCCGACAATCGATTTCCTTGATCAATGCTGGAGAATGCCGGCGAGGTTCATGTGCGCGGGCCGCGAGTGCTCGATGCCCAGCAACGTCCGCCGATTGTCGTTCGTGCGCTGCAAGTGCAGGCTCGCGAGCGTCATTCCGGTGCAAGTGGTAACTGTGGTCCCGCGGCCGCCGAACGGCTTGAGAAAGTCGAACACGCGACTGCCGAACATGTCGACGACCGACACCTCTCGCGCACCGAGCGGCGGGATCTCGCCGAAATCGCCCTCGATCTGCTCGCCGTCCTCGCGGATCAGCTTCGACGTCGGCCGCGCCGCATGAGCATACTCTGGGTCGGAGGAGTGATTGATCAGCATCACGCTGCTGACGATGTCGCTGGTCGCAATGATCTTCGGATTGATCCCGGTGAACCCGACATGCGCCTTGAGCCTGCCTTCGTTCAAGGGCCGGGCAAACGCGCCGGTGCGGTAGATCGCGACGTTGTCCTGATCGACATAGGTCATCGAATAGCTGGCAGGCGAGGAACGGAAGCCGTCCATCCGCCCGCGCGACATCACGGCGATGACCAGATAATCGTGCTGCGGGAGCTTGAGCGAGGCGAAAAGGCGCGACAGCTCGATCTCGACGGAGGCGCCCGGCGCGTAGTCTTCCGGAAACTCGTAGGTCGCCCGGTAGTCGCCGTCGCGCGACAGGATGTGCAGCTTGAACCTGAGCTTTTTGCTGAAGCCCGAGGCGACCAGGCTGGCGAGCTCGGGAACGAGATCCTTGACCGTTTCGCGAAAATTCTTGCGCAGGCTGCCGGCGACGAGACTGCGGAGATACTTGATGTCGACCGGACGATACCAGGCAGGGATCGAAAAACCCATGCGCGACTCGACACCCGCGAAAGTCGGGAACATGAATCTGGGCTCGTAGGGCTTCCAGGGGCTGGACGAGAAACGTGTCACGGTCGCGCCCCTAAAAATGATGCAGGCTGAACTTGCCGTTGGCAAATTCATAATAGCTGAACGGACTTGCGATGTTGGTGCCCTTGAATTCCAGGGCGAAACCTTCGGCCGCACCGATCAGCCGTTCAGCCTCGGGGAAAAGGTCCAGCGTGCTGATGCGGATGGCGCCCATCGGCGCGATCTCCGGTATCTCGCGCTGACCCAATGCCGTGCCGTCCAAGGCCATGAGCCGTGCCGTCCCGACCGAGACGCCTTCGGACGCCATGCAGGAGTTCACGAGCACCACGCCGGACTCCTTCAGGAAGCGCGTGAGATAGGATTGCATCCAGGCGGAGGTCGGGAACGGCGCTGCCGCGACCGGTTCGCGCTCGTGCGACAACGTTATCGCACCGTGCTGCGAGAAATATTGTGCGTAATAGCCGGTCGTTACCTTGCGTCCGGGACGAAGCTTGGTCTCGTGCTTCGGGACCAGCGCCATCGCGACCGTTCCCGAAACGCGCGGACACAGCTCCGAAGTCTGCAATTGCAATTGTCCGTTGACGCCAAGTTCCCTGTGGAAATATCCAGCCGGCTTGCCCGCTCCGTCGAAGAGCCAGACGTGAGCATCCACCTCCGGATGATCCTTCATGAAGACCGAGAAGTAGTTGAATGCGCAGACTTCCGTCGTGACAGTCTCGTCATTGCGCAGATAGAGCACGGCGGGCGGATAGCCCCTTGCGACGGCCTCGCCAATCAGCAATTCACCGGGCATTCGACAAAACTCGGCGGGAGGGCAAGGGATCGGCACAGACCGAACCGGCCGGCGGCTTTGGACAAATCATACGCGATGTTCTTGCCCGCATGCTAAAACGTCGACGCGATTTCAGGGCCTGTTTACGCTGAGCCGACAGGAGAATCAACCGGGAACGGCGTCGCATCGAGCGGCTCCAAAGAGACGGCGCGAGCACCGTCGTCACGCTCGAGATCAGCCAGTCTTTGCGGCCGCGTGGCAGCGGACAAGGCGTGGCAGCCAGACAAGATGACGCTCCGCTTCCGGTGCAGGTCCCCGCGATCCTGCCAGCCCTGGAATCCTTGCATTGCCGCTGCGCCTCCCGTATGACCGAATCCGGCTACGTGACCTGGTACCCGCCTGAAAACAGGCTGGAACATCGGCCTTTCCTGGATCCACACCGTGCTTCAGCGACTGCTCCTCAGCATCACTCCAATCACGGCGTCCATTCCGCCGGGGAAACGCTGACGTGCGCTGGCAAACAAAGGCGCGGGCGTTCTCGGTGCTGTCGAATATCCCCTGGGGCGAAGGCCTGCACTACGCCCTGCAGCGCTACGTCACACGCCGGCTGCCGCGCCCCGAAAAGCAGGTCAGATCCATCTACACCCTGGCGCAGCGGCTGCTGGCCGTTCACGAGCAGTACAGTTTGCGGCCACTGCAGGATTCGACCTGCTTCGAGTTCGGCGCCGGACGCGATCTGATCGTTCCGCTGGCTTTCAGCGCTCACGGGGCCCGGCGCTTCATCACCGTCGACATCGAGCGCCTGGCCAAGCTGGAGCTGATCCGCTCCAACGCCGCGATCGTTTCTCGACTGAGCGGCACTGACCACGCCGACATAAACTCCCTGGAGGACCTCGAATCTTCGTGGAGGATCGACTATCGCGCACCGGCCGATGCCCGGACGACGGGTCTGCCCGCCGCCTCGATCGACTGCGCTGTCTCCATCGAAACGCTCGAGCACATTCCCAAGCGCGACATCGCGGCAATCTTGAAGGAGCTGCGGCGCATCATGCGCCCTGACGGACTGGTCCTCATGCAAATCGACTACGGCGACCATTTCAAAGGCTTCGATCCGTCCATCAGTTCATTCAACTTCCTGACATATTCCGAGGCGGATTGGGCGCCTTTCCAGTCGCGCTTCCAATACGTCAATCGCCTGCGCCACAGCGAATATCTGCAGCTGTTCAGGGAGGCGGGGTTTCAACTGCTCAGCGACCAACCTGACCGCCGGCCGCCGGAGCGGCATATCCTGGAACGACTGGCGCCATGCTTCAAAGACTTCTCCGAAGAGGATCTTTTTACGCTCGGCTCGCTGATCGTTGGCCGCCCGGCCGACCTATCGATAGGAAACTGAAGATCGCCATTACCCGGTTGCTTTGCCGAAGCCCATTGTAGAGACCTCGCGATGTGGACGACCACATTTGTCCTGACGCTTCTGTTCTTCCTGATGCAACTCGGGACCGGATTTTCGATCCTGACCATTGCGTCAACGAAATTCATCGAGGTGTGCCGGCTCACGAAGGCTCAGTTCGTCGTTCTCGGATTTACGGTTGGCGCCTCCACAACGGGCATCCTGCTCGGACTGCTCTCCCTATTCGTAAACGATATGTGGCTTCAGTTCGCCGCGATGCTTGCCGTCTCCGGCTTCGGCCTTGCCTGGTCGTGGCCGAACTGGCGCCCGAACTCCGGCGAGATACGCGCCGCCGCTACTTGGTGCATGCTGGCGCTGCCGATTGCGCTCCTGACATGGTGGTGGTCCTTCGGCGCATTTTCCAGCTTTCCTTACGGGGACATCGGCGCGGATGTTCACTGGATGAAGACCGCGCAAGAGTACGCCGACAGTGGCGTCATCAATCCCTACGCGGCCCAATCCTATGTCGATCTTCGTTCAGCACTGGCAGGCTCCCTCGCCGGAACGCTGGGCCTGGATCTTCTGAGATTCAGCTGGACCTATCGCTTCTTCTCGATCCTGTTCTTCCTGTTGGCGTCCTATGCCTTCGTGCAGGGTATCTATTCCACGTCTCCGCGCAAATGGATCGCCTTCTTCCTCGCCGCGACCGGCAACGCAGTCGTGTTGATGACAAACGGCAGCCTGGCTGTCGCCAGCAGCGTCGTGTTTCTCGGCGTGCTGATGAGCAATTCGAAGCGGACCGCAACCGAACTGTCGACGCGATCCGTTTTGCTGCTGGCGGTTATCGCCGGCGCGACGCTTTTGCTCGCGTTCGCATTCAACAACAACACGCTTGTACTTGCGTTGCTTATGGCCGGGCTACTCGTGGTCAGGATCCTGAGCAATACCGAAAAATATGCAGGGCTTGTCCTTCTTGGCTGGATCTGGCCGGCAACGCTGCTGCTTGCACATCGCGGCTCCTTCCTGTTCGTTCCAACCGTCCTGGCCAGTTGGCTTCTGTATCTTGCCATCGTGCGGATGATCTCCGCCTGGCCGTCCGCCAGCATCGCGACCCTGCGATTTTTGTCCTTCGCGCTGCCCCTGATCATTGGCGGAATTGTCGTCTGCGTTGCGGGAATGCGCTTCGGCTACATTCCGCAGATGAGCGCCAACGACACGTTCTCCTCGATTACGGGCCTGATCCTGGGCAGACGGATCGAGGGTGGCGAAGAGCTGTTCTTGGGCTCCGGACCACAGGTCGCCACGATCGAGCTTGGCCGGGCGATGGGGCCGCTGTTCACCATCTGCATCACACTGGGCGTTGCATGGTGGTCGATGACCCGGCCTGTCTTCCGCGGTCCCTCGGGGACGATCGGACCTCAAAGCGAAGGCTTCGCGACACTCGTGTGGTCCTGGATTGCCGGCTGCGGCCTGATGCTCGCCGTACTCTCGGGCTTCCCCTTCCTGTACCGCATCAGCACGATCATAATGTCGCTGTTCACGATCACGGCCGCTGAGACTTTTTGTCAGCTGCTGATCGATTTCAGACCTTCCCGATATCGACGGGTGCTGATTGCGGCAACCATTACGCTGTTTGCGACTGCTCTTGTGGTTCTGGTCTACGCCTTTGCCTGGCGGGCCGACCTTCCTTTTGCCCGCTACCAGGCGTTCCTGCGACCGACGGAAATCGCAGGCATAGTGCTGCTCACGATACTCGCGCTGTCGACCCTCGCCCGGTCGAGACGGATCTACGTTTACGGTCTGGTGGGGGTCGTGGGATTGGGCGTGGCGGTCGACAGGATTGGTCTGTCCGGCATTGTCAGGAGCTACAGTTACGGCGCGCTTCCCGACCGCACTGCAGTCGTTTCACACTACAACGCCGACGATCTTGAAGTCGCTCGCTGGCTCCGCGACAATCTACGAAAGGGAATCATTCTTTCGGACCCATATACGATGGGCATCGTTCAGGCGGTCACGGGCGCTCCGGCCGCCTATCTGTTCTCCAATCTGGACACTGTGAATGAAGCGGTCGCGAAGCGGACAAAATCGGTGGTGCGCACGATGCTGCAGCCCGCCGAAGGACGTCAACGGCTTGAAGACGCCTGCAGCTTGATCGCACCTCTGGTGGGAGCAATCAATTCGGAGACCTTCTTCCAGATGCGAAGGGCCGATGCTTTGGGCGGGATGATGCGATCCGTCCGCACCGTAACGGCACCGCTTCCGGAGACGGCGCAACCGTCTGCCGACGCAGGCGCCTCGGTGATCCCGGAACTCTCGGGTGAGGAAGCCAAGTCCACGATCCAGAATATCCTGGAAGCGGGTGATAACGCCTGGAACCTGGTCGCGATCATCACGCCCCGCACGATCGCCTGGACACATCTCGCAGCCGACCAGCGCCTCAGCTATTTTCCTCCCGTCGAGCCGATTGAGCCTGCGGTCATCGATGCGTTGCGCACCGGCCCGTTTCCAGTTCTGTTTGCCAACAGGCAGGCTGCGGTCGTTCGCATTCCCTGCTCGCGCTGATATGAAGTGGACCGGACATTGATCCTCGCATGGTCGCAGATTGGCGCTATGGCCCGCCAAACGTGCTGTGAAAAGGGCACCTCATGTTGAGACAGGCCGCGATCCTCGTCGGTGGGCTGGGTACCCGGCTGGGTGAGCGCACGAAGCTGGTTCCCAAGCCGATGCTCGACGTCGGCGGACGGCCGTTTCTCGACACGCTGATCGACGAGCTGGTGCGCTATGGCGTGTTCGATGAGATTCTCCTGCTCGCGGGCCACAAGGCGGAGATGGTCGAGACGCACTACGCCGCGGCCGTCCGGGGGCGGACGCGAATCGTCGTGTCGCGCGAGACCGAGCCGCTCGGCACCGGCGGCGCGCTCGTGCATGCGCGCGATCTGCTGCACGATCGTTTCCTGCTGCTCAATGGCGATTCCCTGTTCGACTTCAACCTGCTCGATCTGATCGCCCGCGCGCATGACGGGCGCGTGCGCATGGCATTGCGTGACGGCGTCGTCGGGGATCGCTACGGGCGCGTCGTGCTCGATGGTGACATGGTGCGCGACTTCATCGCCCCGGGTGCGGGTGCGACGGGACCGGTCAATGCCGGCATCTACGTCATCGACAAGTCCGTTCTCGACGACATCGCGACGCTTCCCGCTTCGCTCGAGCAGGAGATATTCCCCGGACTTGCCAAGTCCGGCGAGCTGCGTGGCACGGCCTATCGCGGTTACTTCATCGACATCGGCATTCCCGATGATTTCGCGCGTGCCGATCGCGAACTACGCCAGCAGCTGCGGCGGCCGGCCGTGTTCTTCGATCGCGACGGCGTGCTCAATCACGATTCCGGATACACGTTCGAGACGCACAAGCTTGAATGGATCGAGGGGGCACGCGAGGCCGTGAAAGCCGTCAACGATGCCGGCTATTTTGCCTTCGTGATTACCAATCAATCCGGCGTCGCACGCGGCTATTACGAGGAGCATCACGTGGTCACGCTGCACCGGTGGATGGCGGACCAGATGGCGGAGGTCGGCGCACATATCGATGCATTCGAATACTGCCCTGATCACCCCGACGGAACCGTCGCGCGCTATTGCCGCATGAGCGACCGCCGCAAGCCGGCGCCGGGCATGATCACCGACCTCGTCAGGCGCTTCCCCGTCGACATGACACGCAGCATGGTGATCGGGGACAAGGAAAGCGACATGGAAGCCGCACAGGCGGCGGGCGTTGCGGGGCACCTGTTTGAAGGCGGGAATCTGGAGACGTTCGTAAAGCAGCGCCTGAGTCCGGTGGGCGAGGCTTAGGCACGCCACGAAAACTGCTGCATCCCCGGGCATTTGGCAGCCCCCAAGCGCTGCTCTGTTGCGCGCAACCGCCAGTGTGCTATAGCGCCATCTTGTTGCGAATACTGGCTTAATCGCCTTTTGGGGTCCGGCATGGCAGATCTGAGGGACGCCCGCGTCCTCGTTACCGGCAGCGACGGCTTCATCGGCTCGCACGTCGTCGAGGAGCTGGTCAAGGCCGGCGCCCGCGTCAAGGCGATCGTGTATTACAACTCCTTCAACTCCTGGGGCTGGCTCGACACGATACCGGCCGACGTCATCAAGTCCGTCGAGGTGGTCGCCGGCGACATCCGCGATCCCCATTTCATGATCGCGGCCGCGAGCGGCTGCACCGACGTGCTGCACCTGGCGGCGCTGATCGCCATCCCCTTCTCGTATGTCGCGCCCGACTCCTATGTCGAGACCAACGTGCGCGGCACCGTGAACGTGCTGCAGGCCGCGCGCATGGCCGGGGTGCGGCGCTTCGTTCAGACCTCGACCAGCGAGGTCTACGGCACCGCGCAGACGGTTCCGATCAAGGAGAGCCACCCGCTGGTCGGGCAGTCCCCCTACTCAGCCTCGAAAATCGCCTCCGACCAGATGGCGCTGTCATTCCAGGCTTCGTTCGACATGCCCGTCGTGGTGATCCGCCCGTTCAACACCTTTGGTCCGCGGCAATCGGCGCGCGCAGTGATCCCGACCGTTATCAGCCAGATCGCGACCGGCAAGCGCAAGATCCGCCTCGGCGCCGTCAGCCCGACGCGCGATTTCTCGTTCGTCACCGATACCGCGCGCGGCCTGATCGCGGGTCTCACGGCACCTGCGGAGCAAGTCGTCGGCCAGACCATCAATCTCGGCAGCGGCTTCGAGATTTCGGTCGGCGCGACCGCGCAGATGATCGCAGACGTCATGGGGACGGCGATCGAAATCGAGACCGACGAAGCGCGGCTGCGTCCCGCCAATAGCGAGGTCGAACGGCTCTGGGCCGACAATTCCAAGGCACGCCAGCAACTCGGCTGGAGTCCGGAATTCGGCGGCATCGAGGGTATGCGCCGGGGCATGGTCAAGACGGTGAACTGGTTCACCAATCCTGCAAATCTGAGCCGCTACAAGGCTGACGTGTACAATGTCTGAGGCGATGGTGGACGGTCACGTGACGAGGACAGGCTTCGACCAAAAGACGATCGTCGATGCCGTGCGGCGCGCGGTGGGAACGCCGAACGGCATCCTCGGCCTGCACGAACCGGTGTTCGCCGGCAACGAGATCGTCTATCTCGAAGAGTGCATCAAGAGCACCTTCGTCTCCTCGGTCGGCCCCTTCGTCGACCGGTTCGAGCGCATGCTCGAGGAGGCCACCGGCGCCAAGCGCGCGGTCGCCGTCGTCAATGGCACAGCCGCGCTGCATGCCTGCTTCATCCTCGCCGGTGTCGAGCCCGGCGACGAGGTCATTTCGCCGGCGCTGACCTTCATCGCGACGACGAACGCGATCGCCTATTGCGGCGCGACGCCGCATTTCGTCGACAGCTCGCTGGAGACGCTCGGCATGGACGCGCGCGCTCTCGCGGTGCGACTGGATGCGATCGCACAGAAGACTGCGACCGGCACCATCAACCGCCAGACCGGCCGCCGCATCGCGGCGATCGCCCCGATGCACACTTTCGGCCACCCGGTCGAGCTCGACGAGATTGCCGCGATCGCCCGCGACTGGGGCATCGCGCTGGTCGAAGATGCCGCGGAATCGCTGGGATCGACCTACAAAGGCCACGCGGTCGGATCGCAGGCGCGCCTTGCGGCACTCAGCTTCAACGGCAACAAGATCGTCACCACCGGCGGCGGCGGCGCCATCCTGACCAATGACGAGGAGCTGGGCCGCCGCGCCAAGCACCTGACGACCACGGCCAAGCTGCCGCACAAATGGGCCTTCATCCACGACGAGATCGGCTTCAACTACCGCCTGCCGAACTTGAACGCGGCGCTCGGCTGCGCCCAGCTCGAGCAGCTCGACGGCTTCCTGGCGAGCAAGCGCAAGTTAGCAACGGCCTATCAGCGCGCCTTTGCGGATGTTGCCGGCGTCCGCTTCTCGCGCGAGCCAAAGGACACCACGAGCAATTACTGGCTGAATGCGATCCTGCTCGACGAGGAAAATGCCGGCCGCCGCGACGACGTCCTCGCCGCGCTCAACGACGCCGGCTTCGGCGCGCGCCCGGCCTGGACCTTGATGCACAAGCTGCCGATGTTCGCGCAAAACCCCCGCGGCGATCTTTCCGCCGCCGAATCCATCGAACGCCGGCTGATCAACCTGCCCAGCAGCGCCAGCATCAGGTCTCCCGATGAATAGTGGCGCGCGAAAGATCTGCTTCGTCACCGGCAGCCGCGCCGATTTTGGCCTGCTGGTCTGGCCGATGCGCGCGATCCGGGAAACGCCCGGCCTGACACTTCAACTCGTCGCCACCGGCATGCATTTTGCGCCGGAGTTCGGCTACACCTTCAATGCAATCCGCGACGAGGGGTTTGAGGTCGACGAGCGCGTCGAAACGCTGCTGAGCAGCGACACCGGCGCCGGCACCGCGAAATCGGTCGGCCTCGGCGTCATCGGCTTTGCCGATACCTTCACGAGGCTACAGCCGGATCTCGTCGTCGTGCTCGGCGACCGCTTCGAGATGTTCGCAGCCGCGCAGGCCGCGATGTTCATGCGGCTGCCGATGGCGCATCTGTTCGGCGGAGACGTCACCGAAGGTGCGGTCGACGAGTCCATTCGCCACGCCATCAGCAAGATGTCGCACCTGCATTTCACCAGCAATCAGGGCTCGACGCAGCGGTTGATGCAGCTTGGCGAGCACCCCTCGCGTATCCATACCATCGGCTCGGTCGGCATCGACGCCATCAAGCATCTCGATCTGATGAATCGCGACGACATAGGCGGCGCGATCGGGATGCCGCTCGGCGAACGCAATGCGCTCATCACGTTTCACCCCGTCACGGTCGAAGCCGGGCGCTCGGTGGCTGAACTGGATGAATTGTTCGCGGCCCTGTCGACGCTCGATCCCGCCTTTCGTTTCGTGTTCACGCTCGCCAACGCCGACGCCGAGGGCCGCGCCCTGAACGCCAGGATCGAGGCCTTTGCGGCCAGCCGGCCGAACACGATCGCGGTCGCCTCGCTCGGGCAGCTTCGCTACCTCAGCTTGATGAGCCAGGTGGATTTGGTGATCGGCAATTCCTCGAGCGGCGTGCTCGAAACGCCCTCCTTCGGCGTTCCCACCGTCGATATCGGCGACCGTCAGAAGGGACGCGAGCGCGCGGCCTCGGTATTTCACGCAGAGCCCGAGCGCGGCGCCATTGCCGCTGCCATCGCGGCAGGGCTCCAGCGCGGCCGTCAAGCCACCGTCAACCCTTACGGCGATGGCGAATCGAGCCGGCGATTTGCCGAAATCGTCGCCGGCGTCCCGGATTTCAGGCAGCTTCTGGTCAAGGGCTTTTACGAGCTTCGGCCAGGTGGGGCGCAGGCATGACAACGCACACGCTGATCATCGCAGAAGCCGGCGTCAATCACGACGGAAGCCTGGAGACGGCACGGGCGCTGGTCGATGCCGCCGCGGACGCCGGCGCCGACATCGTCAAATTCCAGACCTTCAATGCGAAGGCATTGGCGGGCAGCGCGGCAAAGAAGGCCGACTATCAACAACGTACGACGGATGCTGACGAAAGTCAGCTTGCCATGCTGGAGCGGCTCGAGTTGCCGCGTGCCGCGCATCACACGTTGATCGAACGCGCCAGGGAACGCGGCATCGAATTCCTGTCGACGCCGTTCGACGACGCTTCACTCGCCTTCCTGCTGTCGCTGAAACTGCCGCGCATCAAGATCGGATCGGGCGACCTCACCAACGCGCCGCTGCTGCATGCGGCCGCGAAGGCCGGCGCGACGCTGATCCTGTCGACCGGCATGGCAACGCTCGGGGAGATCGAGGAGGCGCTGGGCGTGCTCGCCCATGGCTACGGCCCATCCGACGCCCCACCCAGCATCGCCGCCTTCCGCGCGGCGTGGCGCGATCCGGCGGCGCGCACGGCGCTCGCACAGCATGTGAGCCTGCTCCATTGCACGACCGAATATCCCTGTCCCATCGGCGACGTGAACCTCGCTGCAATGGCGACGATGCGGTCTGCGTTCCAGCTTCCGGTCGGTTATTCCGATCACACCGACGGTTTCGAGGTTTCGGTGGCCGCCGTCGCGCTCGGCGCGACGATCATCGAAAAGCACCTGACGCTCGACCGCAAGGCGCAAGGCCCCGATCACGCGGCCTCACTGGAGCCTGACGATTTCCAGCGCATGGTCATGGCCATCCGCAACGTCGAGCGCGCGGTTGGCGACGGCGTGAAGACGCCAAAGGACTCCGAGATCAGGAACGTCCCTGTGGCGCGCAAGAGCATCGTTGCGGCGCGCGCGCTGAAGGCCGGCGAGACCATCGGCCCCGCCGACATCACCGCCAAGCGACCGGGCGCCGGCCGGCCACCGATCGACTACTGGTCGCTGGTCGGAACGGCCGCGCCCCGCGCGCTCGAGCCTGACGATCCGCTTTAACCTTGCGGCTTTGCCGGAACGCCGCGAAGGACGGACCCTGGCGGGCATGGACCCGTGACCACCGATCCCATCGCGACCAGCGTGTCGTTGCCGATCGCGATGTGGTCCCTGACCCGGCTGCCGAGACCAACGAAGCAGTTCTCTCCGATCTTCGCGCCTCCGCCGACCACGGTTCCCGGCGACAGATGCGTGCAATCGCCGATCCGCACGTCATGCTCGACGACGACAGCGGAATTGATGATGCAGTGATCGCCGATCCGGCTTTGCGCATTGACGATCGCGCCCGGCATGATGACCGTGCCTGCGCCGATCGTGGCTGACGGCGAGACGATAGCGCGCGGATGGATCACGGACGCCCAGCGCTTGACCTGCATGCGGCCGATCATCTGCCGGCGTGCGGGCCCCGCCTGCATCGATCCGATTCCCAACACGAAGGCGGCATCCGGATACTCTGGCGCGGCCTCGTCGGTTCCGAGATAGCTGACGTCGGCGAGCGTACCGGGCTGCCGATCGAGGAAGCCGACGACCTTGAACTGGCCGGACAGCAGCGCCGCCTCGTAGACCATGACAGCATGCTCGCCGCCGCCGATGATGATGAGATCGTCCATCCCGATTCCCTTGCGCGGGGCCAATCTTACCGGGGGTACCCCGGGTCTTCAAACCGTTGATTTGGGCCGCGAAATGCTTGGGTTAACAGGGCGGTTCAGGGGATGTCGTTGGGGTTGACGCCGCCTCTCGCAGCCGCGATATAGCAGGCTCAGCCGTGGGCCGCCCCCCAATATCTGGCGTATACGAGGCAGATTGCCATGAAATCCTGGCGTAAGGCCGTCGTTGGAACACAGGCGAGTGTGGGCGAGGCCATTGCTGCCATCGAGAGCGGAAGCATTCAGATTGCGCTCGTGCTCGACGACCAGAACCGCCTGCTTGGCGTGGTCACCGACGGTGACGTGAGGCGCGGCCTGCTGCGCGGCATCCCGCTCACCGGGCTTGCGACCGACATCATGAACCGCGCGCCGGTGTCGGCTCCAGCGACGCTGCCGCGCGAGGATCGCCTGCAGCTGATGCGGCAGAAGTCGATCAAGCAGCTTCCGCTTGTCGACGAGGGCGGCCATCTGGTCGTGGTCGAGACGCTCGATGAGCTGCTCGAACCGGCTCACTATCCGAACCCTGTCCTGATCATGGCGGGCGGCCTCGGCGAACGCCTGGGCGCGCTGACGCGCGACCTGCCGAAGCCGATGCTCAATGTCGGCGGCCGGCCGCTGCTCGAGACGATCGTGCGCAACGTCGTGCAGCAGGGCTTTGGCAACATCTTCATTTCGGTCAACTACAAGGCCCAGACGATCAAGGACTATTTTGGCGATGGCGCCGCCTTCGGCGCCACGATCCAGTACGTCCACGAAACGGAACGCCTGGGGACTGCAGGCGCGCTCGGCCTCTTCAAGACGCCGCCGGCTCTGCCCATGATCGTCACCAACGGCGACATCCTCACCACGATCAACTACGGGGCCCTTCTCGACTTCCACAACGCAACGCCGGCGGAAGCGACGATGGCCGTGCGCGAGCACAAGGTGCACGTGCCTTATGGCGTGGTTTCCACGTCGGACGGTTTTCTCGATGCCATCCGCGAGAAGCCGACTGAGAGTTGGTTCGTCAGTGCCGGCATCTATGTAATCGGCCAGTCCGTGTTCAGCCATGTCACGCCCGGCATCAGCATCGACATGCCGACCGTGCTGGAGCGCGTGATCGCGGGCAAGGGACGGGTCGCGGTCTATCCCATTCGCGAATACTGGCTCGATATCGGCCGCCTGGAGGATTTCGAGCAGGCCCATGCGGAGTTTCACGAGGTCTTCCCGTGACCCCCACAAAAGCCGTCGTGGTTGGCCTCGGCTCGATCGGCACAAGGCATGCGCGCATCCTGCGCGAGCTTGGCCTAGGGGTCGCGACCGTCAGCCGCCGCGAAGGCGGCGACTACGGATCGATCGCGCAGGCCGTCGCGGGCGCGCATCCGGACTACGTGGTGATCGCCACCGAGACCGCGCGCCATGCGGACAATCTGAATGAGCTCGCGCAGGCCGGCTTCCACGGCAACGTGCTTGTCGAAAAGCCGCTCTTCGCAACACCGGCAGCGCCCCCGAAATATCCGTTTGCCCGTGTCAGTGTTGGATACAATCTGCGCTTCCACCCGGTCATGACGGCGCTTGCCGAGACATTAAGCGGCCGCGACGTGATCACGGTCGCCGCCTATGTCGGCCAGGACATCAGGGACTGGCGGCCCGGCCGCGATCACCGTGCGACTGCATCCGCCACGGCCGACGCCGGAGGCGGCGTGTTGCGGGATCTCAGCCACGAACTGGACTATCTCTTGTGGCTGTTCGGCCCGTGGCATCGCGTCGCAGCGCTTGGTGGCGCGTCCGGCGCGCGCGACATCGACGTCGACGACCACCTCGACCTGCTGCTCGATATGCAGCGGGCGCCATCGGTCCACGTCCACATGGACTATCTCGATCGGCAGGGCATCCGCCGCATTCGCGTCAATGTCGACGACGACACCATCGAAGCCGACCTCGTCGGCAGCCGCCTTGCTATCAACGGCAAGGCAACGGAGATCGCAAGCGACCGCGACCAGAGCTATCGCGACATGCATGTCGCGGCGATGCGTGGCGCGAGCCCGGCTTGCTCGCTGCCCGAGGCGCTCGGGGTCGTGCATCTGATCGACGCCAGCGAGCGTGCTCTGCGCACCAAGACCTGGATATCGCCATGAGCGCCCTCTGCACCATCTGCGCGCGGGGCGGCTCGAAAGGGGTCGTCGGCAAGAATGCGCGCGATCTCCTGGGCAGGCCCGTGCTCGCCTGGAGCATCGCGCAGGCGCGCGAGACCGGCCTGTTCGATGCGATCGCCTTCAGCAGCGATTCGGACGCGCTACTCGAGGCTGCCCTGAAGGCCGGCGCCGACATCGCGGTCAAACGTCCGGACGAGATGGCGACCGATACCGCACCGAAGCTGCCGGCGATCCGCCACTGTCTCGAGCAGGCCATCGCGCAAACGGGCCGGACGCCGGAGATCTTCGTCGATCTCGACGTCACCTCGCCGCTCAGGCTGGCCTCCGACATCACCGGTGCAGTCGCGCTGCTGCGCGAGAGCGGCACACGCAATGTCATTACCGGCGCACCGGCGCGACGCTCGCCCTATTTCAACTTGGTCGAGCAGCGCACCGATGGCAGCGTCGGCCTCTCCAAGACCGCCGATCCTCCGATCACGCGCCGGCAGGATGCGCCGCACTGCTTCGACATGAACGCATCGATCTATGTCTGGCGTGTCGCGTCGTTCCTGGAGCACCCTGCGGTGTTCTATCCGGATACCCGCCTGTTCGAAATGCCGGAAGAACGCTCGATCGACATCGATTCCGATCTCGATTTTGTCCTGGTGGAACTGCTACTGCGCCAACGACGGCCGGCCTGAGGAGCCTCAAGCGATGACCACGAGCTTCAAGGCTCTGTTCGATCTGACCGGCCGAACCGCCGTCGTCACCGGGGGATGCGGCATCCTTGGACGTCGCTTCGCCGAGGGCCTTGCCGAGTTTGGCGCCAACGTCGCGATCGTCGATCTCGATCAGGCCGCGACCGATGCTGCGGCAGCCGACGTCGCCTCGCGCCATGCCGTGGGCGCCAAAGGTTATGGCTGCGACATTACCGAGCCAAGTTCCGTCCGCAACACGGCCGAGGCGATCGAAGCGGAGCTCGGGCCGGTCTCGATCCTGCTCAACAACGCCGCGAGCAAGACCCGCGACGTCGATGCCTTCTTTGCACCCGTCGAGAAGTTTTCGCTGGACACCTGGCGGGAGATCATGGCGGTCAATCTCGACGGCATGTTCAACATCGCGCAAGTGTTCGGCGGCCGAATGGCCGAGCGTGGCTACGGCGCCATCGTGCAGACCGCCTCGATCTACGGCCTGATGGCGCCCGACCAGCGCATCTACGAAGGCTCCGAATATCTCGGCCGCGCCATCAACACGCCCGCGGTCTACACCGCGTCCAAAGCCGGCGTCATCGGCCTGACCAAGCATCTGGCGACCTACTGGGCGGCGAAGGGCGTTCGCGTCAACACCCTCACCCCGGGCGGGGTGGAGAGCGGGCAGAACGACACCTTCAAGGCGCGCTATGGGGCCCGTATACCGCTCGGCCGCATGGCTCGCGCGGACGAGATGGTGGGGACGATGCTGTTCCTGGTGTCGGATGCTGCGTCCTACGTGACTGGCCAGAACATCGCCGTCGACGGCGGTCTGAGCGCCTGGTAGCGAAACATCGATGATCAAGCGCCTGGTCCAGAATACGGTGATTTCGGCGCTTGCCTTCGGCGTGGCCGCCTTGCTGGGCCTTGCGGTCATTCCACTGATCATCGGGACCTGGGGGGTGACCGAGTTCGGCCTCATCGTCATCTCGCGGCTGCTGCTTCCCAGCGGCATGATGGCGGTGCTCGACCTCGGCCTGTCCGAGGTCGCCACCCAGGTCGTCGCGCGCGCGAGAGAGCACCGCAATTGGACGCAGGCCAGCCGCCAGATCGCGTTCTTGGGGGTGGTCTCCATCGCTCTCACCTTGATCCTGAGCGCCGCCATTTGGTTCGCGACGCCGCTGTTCGTCATGGTGATGAAGGTTGACGCCGTCCATGTGGAGACGTTCACCCGGATCATGCACTACACGGCCCTCGCGAATCTGATCTTCGTTCCGGCACTGGTGTGGGAAGGGACCGTCAAAGGCTTCGAGCGCTACAATCTGCTCCGCGTTGCGGAGGTCACGTCAACGGCGGCCTATGTCGGCCTGACATTCGCAGCCTCGTGGGCGGCGGCAGGCTTTGAAGTGGTTGCCTACATCTATCTCGCCACGCTGGTGGCCCGCGCCGTCGTCATTGGAATTGCCGCCTTCGTCGCCCTGCGGCACAAGCACGTGCGATTGCTGTCATGGACCCCGGACATCCGGCAGGATATTCTGCACCGCTGTCTGCTGCTGCTGCAGGGCAAACTGATGGGCGGCATTTCCGGACCGCTTCAGCCTTTCCTGATCGGATTGCTGTTTGGGCCCAAGGCGGTCGGCACCTACGACGCGTTGGTGCGATTGGCGCGGGTTTCCAAAGTCGTTGTCAGCCTTCTGACATCCGCCTTGCTTCCCGTTGCCAGCCGCCTCGACGAGCGCGGCAGCGCGACGTCGTTCCAGCGCCTCGGCGACCTCGGCCTCGTCATGATGCCGATGTTCGTGGTGCCTCCGCTTGCCGCGACCGCGATCCTCTCGCCGGAGATCATGAATATCTGGATCGGTCCCCTCCTTGCGCCTTACGCGTTCTGGATGGGCCTGAGCTTCCTGGTTCCGATCTGTAGCCAATATGTGGCGATCGGCAGCCTGATCTTCCTGACGCGGCCGGAGGTGCAGTCCAGGCTCAACAGGCTGATAGCCGTTCAGCTTCTGATCTGGGCGGCGGTCTCCGCCGCGACGTTGCACCTGTTCGCGGAACGCGCCCTGATACTCGGCCAGGTCATCGGCAGTATCCTCATCCTGCCCTTGCAGCTGGGAGAGTTGCGCGGTGCACTCGAACTCGACCGCAATCGCTTCGCGAAGGTCATCGGAACCCAGTTCGCAATCCTTGTCCTGGCAAGCATTTTTCTAGCAACAATTGCAGGTTACATTCGGTTCGACAGCGTGCTAAAGCTCGCGCTCGGTTCCATGGTTTTCTGTCTGATTACCTGGACGCTCCAATACTTCCTCGTGCTTGAAAAGCGGCACCGGACTGTATTTCCAGCCGTCGGACAGCTGATGGGACTGACATCCAAAAGCAGTTGAATGAACATCCACGCGACAGACACGAAAGCCGTCACTTCAGGTTTCGCTCCGGCCTCGTTGTCGGACAAGGCGACGACTTATGCGCTGGATGCGGCAAGGAGCATCGGGCGTTTCGCGATGCGCCGCGTCAAACGCACGGCGGACGTCGTTGATTCCGAGTACAATCTATCGCATTGGCAGCGAACGCTGTCGGAAAAAGCCTGGACGAAGGCCGCAGGCATCGGCGAATTCCTGATCCCGAAGAATCCCGCGCAGGGTCTTCGCAAGGTCGACAACCAGATCTGCAGGGTCGCGGCCGACGACTATTATCGCTATCGCGCCAGGGCCCTCGGCGAGCTGCTCGCGCGGCACACGGGCGGCGCCACGGAGATCGTCGAGCTCGGCGCGGGCTGCGGCATCAACCTGCTGTCGCTTCACCTCAATCATCCCGACTGGAGGCTGCGCGGGTTCGACATCGCGCCGAACGGCATCGCCGCGGGCCGCGAGATCGCGGCGCATTATGGCCTGTCGGACCGGATATCGCTCGACAGGATCGACCTGACCGACGGCAACGACCCGAACTACCCGGCGATCAGGGACCAGGTCGTTTTCACCTATTTCTGCATCGAGCAAATTCCCTATGACGTGCGGAAGGTGGTGGACAACATCATTGCTGCACGGCCGAAACGCGTCATCAACATCGAGCCGACGACGGAGCTGCTGAACCTCGCAAGCCCGCGGGATATCGTCAGCTTCCTGTACATCCGCTCGGTCGACTACCAAACGCAGCTGTTCTCGACGCTCGACGATTACGAGCGACAGGGCCGCGTCCGCATCTTGGCGCGCGAACGCATGCCGTTCGCGCCGACGATCCACAATGATGGTTTTTTGTATTGCTGGGAGCCCACATGACAACCGTCGACACGACGGCTGATCGGCCTGCCCCGAAGAAGGCGAAGATCAGCCAGTTCCGCCGCCTGCTGTGGCACGTCAACCGCACCGATCTCGGATGGGTGCTGAAGGCGGCTCTGACCAGCCTGCAATTGCCGGCCCGCGCCAAACGTGTCGCGCTGCTGAAGCAGCTTCCGACGAAGCCCGAATGGGCCGAAGCGAGCCGCAAGCTCGACGAGGACGGCTACGTCGACGTGTCCGCGATCGTCGATCGCGGCCTCGCGGAAGCCGTCGCGTCGTTCGCCGACGGCAAGGTGAACCGCCTCCAGGAGCTGGTCGGCCGGCAGAAGGAAGGGCACAAATCGTTCTGGGTCAGCCTGCTCGACGAGGATCTCGTCAACGGCGCCTTTGCCACCGACCATCCGTTCGTGCGCTACGCCCTGCAGCCGGCTGCTCTGCGCATCATCGGCGACTTCATGCACGACCTGCCGCAATTGTCGGACGTGGTGCTGACGTTGTCGCAGCCGACACCGAACCAGGCGTTGAGCTTCTCCCAGCTTTGGCATCTCGACCACGACGACAAACGCGTCTGCAAACTCTTCATCTACCTGACCGATGTGCAAAACACCGCCGACGGTCCGTTCACCTTCATTCCGGCCGGGCCGTCGAAGGCGTTCCGCAACTCGCTCAAGAGCCACATGAGCGATGCGCAGGTGTTCGCCAAGACCGGTCCCGACGCGGTCAAGGAAATGATCGCGCCCCGCCTGTCGTCCTTCATCGTCAACACGGCACGCTGCCTGCACATGGGAAGCCGGATCCAGTCGGATCACAGCCGCCTGCTGTACACGGCGACCTACATCCAGCAGCCGCGCATCTTTCCCGAACCGCCGGCGCGTTTCCGCGCGGTCGGTGCCCTGACGGACCTCGAGCGCACCGTGATGCGGCTCTGACACGGACCTGCCGGGAGCTCACATCTTGCGCATAGGCCTGGTGGTCGATCACCCCAAGCGTGACCTGCCGGGGGCAGTCATGCTTGGTTATCAACTCGCGCGGCGCGGCGTCTCTGTCGCGCTGGTGCCGATGTACGAGCAGGCCGTCGATGTCCCACGGCTCGGGCTGGACGCACTCGTCGTCAACTACGCCCGTCCCGTCAATCTCGATTTGATGCGCAGCTTCGCTGGAGCGGGCCTCGCCCTGTACGTGCTCGATACCGAAGGGGGCGTGCTCGCAGAAAAGGGCGGCAACTCGCCGCCCGCAATGGCCGCCCACATCAAGGGCAGCGGCTACGCCGACATCCTGGCGGGTTATTTCTTCTGGGGCAATCGGCTGCACGACGCCTTCCTGGCCGCCGGAACCATGAAGCCGGAGCAGCTTCACCTCACCGGATGTCCGCGCTTCGACTTTGCAGCCCCACGTTGGCGCGCGTTGCTCGACGGCGAGCCGCGCGGCTATCTGCTCGTCAACGCCAATTTTCCGCTGGTCAATTCGCGCTTCACCGGCAAGCCGGGTGGTGAGCGCGAGGCGATGGTGCGGGCCGGTTGGGATGGCGCCTATGTCGATCGCTTCATCGCGGACCTGAAGCAGGTCTTCACCAGCTATCTCGCCGAGCTCGACCGGCTCGCCGCGGCGCGGCCCGACCGCAACATTCTCGTGCGGCCGCACCCCTTCGAGAGCGAGGACGTCTATCGCAACGCCCTCTCGCGCCACGCCAACGTCCTGATCGACGGCACCGGCAGCGTCCTCGACCGCATCCGCAACGCCGCCGCAGTGATCCATCTCAATTGCGGAACGGCCGTCGAATCGGTGTTGCTCGGAAAGCTGCCGCTCCAGCTCGAATATCTGAACACGCCGGTCACCGCCGGCCATGCCGCACTGCCCGCGCGCGTGAGTCGCCCGGTCGCTTCGTTCGACGAGCTGCTTGGCGCGATCGATCACATCGAGCGCGAGACCGAGACTTTCGACTTCGCCCGCGTTCACGCCGCCGATATCGAGGCCTTCTTCCATCTCAATGACGGAAAAGCCGCCGAACGTGTCGCCGAAGTCCTGACCAGCGTAGCGGGCTCGCGCCGGCCTTACGTCTCGCTGCTCGCGACCGTGAAGGGGACGCGTGCCAAGCCGAGCCTTGGCCAGATCGTCAAAGGGGCCGCCAGCGCCGCGCTCGGCTCTGCCGTCACGGAGCGGCTGCGCAGCCAGTTCAATCCCGCCCGGCGCGACAAGCGAATCGCACCGCCCTTCGTCCAGACCCTGCTCCAGCGCATCGCCGCTCACGATCAGGCGAGCCCGTCTCAATTTACGGCAAGACGCGCACAATGCGCGACGACGGGCTTGCCGCTCGCAAGTATTGCGATCGAACACGCCCAATAGAGCCATGGCCACACCTGCAAAGACCATTCTCATCACCACGCTTGCCGAATACCAGACCCGGTTCTGGATTCCGGTCGCGCAGCGGTTGCGCGCGGCAGGCCATGATGTCGAGTTGCTCGCCTTCGACGATCGCAGCGCGGAGATGTCGGCGACTGAAGGCGTTCCGGTCACGAACATGTATCGTGAGGGCCTCAAGGCCGGCCCCGCGCCCGACGATCGCAAAGCGTTCGACGCGCGCGTTGCGGCCTACGGGCTCAACGGGACCAACTTCCTGTTCAGCCATGAGCGTTTCACTTTCGGCATCCGCGACACCGCGGCACTGCGCCGGCGCTTCATGATCTATGCCAATGCGATGGAGACAGTGCTCGACCGGCTCGAGAAGCAAGGCAAGCGCGTCGAACTGGTGCAGGAGCTCGGCGGTTTCCTTTCGGTGATCGCGAGCTTCTACGCCGCCAGGCGCCGCGACATCCGCAACTGGTTCATCGAGCCATCGTTCTTTCGTGGCCGGATGTACTTCACGCCCGACACACTCGGTGCACCCGACGTGATGCCGACGCCGACGGACGCTGTCTCATCAGAAGTGCGCGCCTATCTGGACGATACGCTGACGCAACGCGCGATCGTCATCCCCAAGAAGGATCAGCACCATTATTCCGCGGCCTTCAAGAAGGTCGTCAATTTGCGTAACGCGCGCCGCCTCACCGAGAAGCTGTGGGACCAGTTCGCGCTCGGCAAGCACCAGGAGTTCGGGCACAATCTGCGACATGCCCGGGTGCACGCCGCGATGGCGCTCAACGCGACGCGGCTGCGCAAGCTCTATAAGCCGATCCCCGCGGCGCCCTTCGTCTACTATCCCTTCCACGTTCCCGCCGACATGGCGCTGACGCTGCGCTCGCCGGACTATCTCGACCAGGTCGCGACCGTCGACTTCCTGCTGCGCACCATCCCGGATTCGCATGTGCTCGTGGTGAAGGAACATCCCGCCCAGATCGGCGCGATCTCGGCCGATCGCCTGTTCGAACTGGCGCGCAGGTTCGACAATTTCGTGCTGCTGCCACCGCAGACCAACAATTACACCGTGCTCAACCGCGCCGATGCCGTCATCTCCGTCAACAGCAAATCGGGGGCCGAGGCGCTGCTGCTCGGCAAGCCGGTCGTGGTGATGGGCGATGCGTTCTACCGCTCCTGCCCGCTGGTCTATGCGGTCGATCGTCTGGCCGATGTGCCCGCACGCCTGCGCGAGGCACTCTCCACCGGGCCGTTCGATCCGGCCAAAGGCGCCCCCTATTTCGAGTCCGCCTGGCGCCGGTCTTATCCGGGCGAGCTCTATATCAGCGACCCCAAGTTGCTCGACATGTTTGCGGCCTCCTTGCGCGCGGCCATCGCCGAGCCGGCCGGTGCGAACTGAACGGACCCATCATGCCGCTCGTCTCGATCATCACACCGTCCTGGAATGTCGAAGGCCTGATCGAGGAGACGATCCGCTCGGTGCAGAGCCAGACCTTCGCCGATTGGGAACTCCTGATCGCGGACGACTGCTCGACCGACAGCACGCCGGCGATCATCGCCGGCATCAGCGAGCGTGACCCGCGCGTCAAGCTGATCCGGATGCCGAAGAACGGCGGCCCGGCGCTTGCGCGCCAGGCGTCGATCGACGCCGCGCAGGGCCGCTATCTCGCCTTCCTCGACAGCGACGATCTGTGGCTGCCCGAGAAGCTCGAGCGGCAGCTCGCCTTCGCGAAGGCGAAGCAGGCTGCTCTCAGCTACACCGCCTTCCGCCGCATCAACGAGACCAACACCGTCACCGGGCGGCTGATCGAGGTGCCGGCCTCGCTCACCTATGGCCAGCTCCTGGAGAACACCGCGATCGCGACCCTGACCGCGATGGTCGACCGCGAGATCGCCGGTCCCATCGCAATGAAGAACGAGGGCTATGACGATTTCTGTCTGTGGCTCTCGATCCTCAAGCGCGGCCACACCGCCTACGGCCTCAACGAGGACCTTGCACGCTACCGCGTCAGGGGCTCCTCGGTCTCCAGCCGACCGGCACGCTCGGCCAAATGGGTCTGGCAGATCTACCGCAACGTCGAGCACCTCTCGCTGATCAGGTCGGCCTGGTGCTTTGCCCATTGGGGTACGCGGGCCTGGCTCAAACGGCGGGAGTTCTAGCGCCGCCGGCGGCTTGGCACGCAGCCACTTGCAACAGCCGGAATTGAACATTGCGACCTCGACGGGTTGCCTCTAATCTGCCCCGGATCGGAGGGGGCTTTGCGTGTACAATCAAGGTGTTATTCCACTGGCAGCGCGTCCCCACGCCGATCGCCGGGCCTGGATTGGCTGGACGCTCTGCAGCCTGTTTCCTGCAATTTTTCTGCTGCTTCTGTTCGCGCTCACGTCGCTTAGCGCGCCCGAGCATGACGACTTCTGCTTCGCGGATCTGTACGCGCGTCACGGGTTCATCGAGACCGTATCGCTCTTCTATCATTCGCAATCGGGCCGGGTGCTGGCCCTGTGGTTGACCCAGGTTCCGCCGGCGATCTCTGCCGCGGCAAATGTCAGCTTGCTGTCGGCCTATTCACTGATGATGGCTGTGAGCGCGGCGCTGTTCCTGGCCGGCACTGCCCTCGCCATGGTCCGGGCCTGGCCCCGCACCGCCGCTCTCCAGCTGGTTTTCCTCACGCTCGCATTCGCGAGCGCCGTGGTCAGCGCGGCGCCCAGCGTGCGGGATCTGCTCTATTGGCTCTCGGCCGTGACCTGTTACGTCCCGCCCGCGTTGATCACCATCCTGATCCTCGGGGAGTGCGTTCGGGCGCTTGACGGGGAAGCCGGCTTCTCGTGGACGCTCAGCCTCGCGATGGCCCTGGGCGGTTTCGTCGCTGCACTGGGCAATGAATTTACCGGAACATGGCTGCTGCTGATCGTCTCGGCGTCACTGGGCGCGCGGTATCTCTTCGGCCAGCAGCGTCAGATCGTGCAGCACATCCTGATCGCGACCACCATCGCGATCGGATGGATCATCGTCGTCTCCGCCAGCGGCAACAGCACGCGCATGGAGCAGCTCCCGAACGGCGGGCATGTGACATGGTCGCTTCTTCTAGCGCTGATCGATTCGCTCGCCGGTCTCGGCCGCTTCCTTCGAGAACCCGCCGTGGTGGTCTGGCTCGCCGCTGTCGGCCTCATTGCGTTGGCCGAGCCGCAAGCCACGCAACCAGCGCCGCGAAAGGGCAAGATGCTGGCTCTCGGCACGATCGCGATCTGCCTGGCATGCTGTTACTTCGAATATTTCGCTCATCGATATGCGACGGGGATGCGACTCATCGAGCGGGCGCAGAATCAGGCGCTCATCCTGCTGCTGTTCGGATCGACGCTGGGCGTCAGGCTGCTCGTCGGCGCCTACAGCCAGCAATTGCGCGAACGGCTTGCGGCGGGCGCGTTTCGTGGCCTGCTCGGTCCGGTCGGGTTGCCTGCGAGCCTGGCGTTGCTCACGATCGTCTCGCTCAGCCTGAGCTCGACGGCGTTTCAGCTGCGCGCCCAATGGCAGGGCCTGTATCCGTACTGGCAGGAGAGCGCCGATCGGCATGCCCTGTTGACCACGAGGCCCGAGCCGGTTGTCGTGGTTCCTCGGCACAAATGGACGCCATCCCTGCTGATGACCGCCGATGTGACGGCGGACGCCGACAGATTGCCGAACGACTGCATCGCCAGATACTACCACAAATCCGCCGTCTACGGCGCCGACACGCCGCGATGACCATTTGCCCTGCTTCAGAGATGCGAACGTGAAAACAATCAGCGTCATCACGCCCTGTTACAATGAAGAGCTCAACGTCAGGGATTGCTACGAGGCAATCCGGAAAATCTTCGACGGCGAGCTCCACGGCTACCAGCGCGAGCACATCTTCTGCGACAACGCCTCCGACGATCGCACCATGGAGATCCTCCGCGAGATCGCGGCACAGGACCCCGCGGTAAAGATCATCGTCAACGCACGCAACTTCGGACCGCTGCGCAACACGTTCAACGGCGTGATGGCCTCGCGCGGCGACGCTGTCCTGCTGTTCATGCCGGCGGACCTTCAGGATCCCCCGGAATTGCTTCCCGAGTTCGTCAAGCTGTGGGAAGCCGGCTACGAGATCGTCTATGGGATCCGCGCGGTGCGCGAGGAAAGCCGTCTGATGCGCGGGCTCCGCAACGCCTACTACCGCGTGCTGACCAGATTCTCCGAGCTCAAGGTGCCTCCGGGAGTCGGTGATTTCCAACTTGTCGACAGGCGCGTTGTCGAAGCCATGCGTCACGTCCGTGACGCCTATCCATTCATGCGAATGATGACGTTCGAATGCGGCGGCCGCATGGTCGGGGTGCCCTACACCTGGCGCGAGCGCAAGAAGGGGTTTTCGAAGAACCGCGCCGGCGCGCTGATCGACCAGGGCCTCAATGGGCTGGTGTCCTTCACCACGGCGCCGGTCCGGTTCGGGCTTCTCGCGGGCTTTCTGATCTCGGCCGTGAGCATCGCCTACGCGATCGTCAACTTCATCATCGGCCTGGTGCTTTATCAGAAGCTCGCCGAACCCGGCATCCTCACCCTGATCGTCGCCATGTTCTTCTTCGGCGGCGTACAGCTGTTCTTCATGGGCATGATTGGCGAGTACGTTCTCGCGATCTACGGACAGGTGCGCGAGAAGCCGGTGGTGTTCGAGCGCGAGCGCGTCAATTTCGATCCCTCGCCCCCGCCCGGCGCGTGAGGCGCAGGCGGCGTCAGCGCTTCGCCAGCGATTGCTCGACCCGCGCGACGATCGCCTGAGCCGAGAGGCCCGCTGCATCGAGCAGCGCCTCGCGCGATCCCGCCTGCGAGGTCTTGCCACCCTGCTCGGGAATACCCATGCCCGTAATCGGCGGCCGGACCGCGTCTCCGGCAAACGCGCCCGCCACCAGGCTGAACAGGCCGCCGCGCAGGATGTGCTCTTCCAGCGTCACGATGAGTGAGGCGTCGCGCACGGCGTCGCGGATCGCGGCCTCGTCGAGCGGCTTCAGGCAGGAGACGCTGACCACGCCGACGTCCCTGCCGCGCCCGGCGAGTTCGCCGGCGGCCTCCAGCGCACGGGAGGCGATCGGCCCGGACGCGAGGATGAGGACCTCCCGTCCCTCACGCAAAACCCTGGGCTTGCGCAGATCGGTTACGGCGGCGCCGAGATTCGGCTCCCCCTGACGGCTGAGCCGCAGATAAGAGGGCTTGCCGCTTCCTGCGATCAGACGCGTCGCAGCCCGCACCTCCATGGGATCGCAGGGCACGAACACCTCGATGCCCGGCAGCATCGACATGATCCCCGCATCCTCGAGCGCGTGGTGGGTGTAGCCCTGGCTGCCATAGGCATAGCCGGCACCCACCGCCACGACCTTGACGTCGGCACCGTGATAGCAGACGTCGTTGCGGAGCTGCTCGAGGCAGCGCAGCGTCGGGAAATTGCCGATCGAGTAGATGAAGACGGTCTTGCCCGATAGCGCGATTCCGGCGGCGATCCCCGCCATGTTCTGCTCGGCCACACCGACATTGAGATAACGATCGGGAAACTGCGCCGCGAACGGCTCCAGCACGGAGTAGCCGAGATCGCCGCAGAGCAGCCAGATATCGGGGTTTTCGCTTGCCGCCTGCGACAGGCTCTCGATGAACGTCGTTCTCATGCGCCGACCTCGGCCAGCGCTTGCGCGAGCAGCTCATCCGAAGGCGAGCGGTAGTGCCATTCGAGCTTGTTCTCCATGAAGCTCACGCCTTTGCCCTTCACGGTGTGGGCGATCACGACGGTCGGCCGGCCCGATGCCGCCGGCACGCCGCTCAGCGCACGCTCGAGCGCGGTGAGGTCGTGGCCGTCGATCTCCTCGACCTGCCAGCCGAACGCCTTCCATTTCTCGGCAAACGGATCCAGGTTCAACACCTCGGCGACCGAGCCGAAACTCTGGATCTTGTTGAAGTCGACGATGACGCAGAGATTCTCGAGCTTGTGATGGGGCGCGAACAGGATGCCCTCCCAGTTCGAGCCCTCGTCGCATTCGCCGTCGCTGAGCAAGCAGAACACGCGGCTGCCGGCGCCTGCATTTCTTGCGGCCAGCGCCATGCCGATCGCAATCGGCAGGCCATGGCCGAGCGAGCCGGTCGAAACCTCGACGCCGGGCACGGCGTGGCTGACATGCCCGGTGAAGATCGAACCGTCGCGGCAATAGGTGTCGAGCTCGGCCAGAGAAAAGAAACCGCATTCGGCAAGCGTTGCGTACATGATCGCCGTGGCGTGGCCCTTGCTGAGCACGAAGCGATCGCGGTTCGGGCTTTGCGGCTCGGCGGGATCGACGCGCAGGATCCGCGTGTAGAGCACCGCCAGGATATCCGCCATCGAGAGGCAGCCGCCGATATGGGAGGCCTTCGCGGCATGCACCATGCGCAACGCGTGCGCACGAATCCGTCGCGCGAATTCTTTCGGCTCAGGAAGATTTGGTCGCGTCATGCCACTCTACCGTCTCGCGTAGTCCCTGATCCAACGGCACTTCGGGCTTCCAGCCCAAGGCAAGCATGCGCGAAACGTCCGCAGCCAGGACCATAACCTGATCGGACCGATACGCCAACTCGCCGAAGCCGAGATCGGCGCCGGGGGCGACGAGATCGCGCAGCCGCGTCACCGTTTCGCGCAGCGGCGGCGCGTCCGCACTGCCGACGTTGAAGACGCCGCTCCCCGCTTCATGCGTAATCGCCAGCCGGAAAGCGCTCGCGGCGTCGCGCGCGTGCAGAAATCCCCAGCGCTGCTCGCAGGCCGTCAGCGCCATACGATGTCCCGAGCGCAAGTTCCGAATCATGCTCGGAATCAGCCAGTGATCGGCGTCCTTCGGGCCGTAGGTCGAGAAAATCCTGAGCCAGGCGGCACGCAGCCCGCGCTCCTCGCACAGGCGCATCGCCATCGATCCGGCCGCGAGCTTGGCCATGCCGTACAATGTCGTCGGCCGTGGCGCGTCGTCCTCCCGGATCGGACGATCATAGGGTCCGTACTCCGCCTGCGATCCGGCTCCGACGAAGATCCTGGCGCCGGCCTCGGCCGCGAGCTCGGCGAGGCCCACCGTGTCGGCCACGTTGACGGCCTGAACCGGGCTGTTGCGATCGCTGCCTGCGACGCCGCGCCAGGCCATGTGCACGACCGCGTCCGGCGCGAACGCCCCCAGCGCTCCGCGCAGCCCGTCCGGATGCTCCAGACTGCCCGGGATCACGTGCAGCCGGTCATGAAGCGGCCCGAGGCGCCAACAGGAACTTGCCGGCCGCAACAGGACGGCCACCTCGTGCCCCCGCGCCATGAGGTCCGCAACGAGATAGGAGCCCAGAAAACCGCTCGCACCGGTGGCAAAAACACGCATAAGCCCCGGGTAGATCAGCTACCCCGGCCCCGTCAATGTCCCGCTTCGGCAAGCCCCCTGCCCGGGCCACGTTCCCGGCACGGCCGAAAGGGCGATCCGAACTTGATTATCCGGCCCATGCGGCTAAACGGATGGCCAGATCGAGGTTCGACGACGTTAGGGATAGACGCATGAATGATTTCAGGCTGGCCATGGTTTCCGCAGGCTTCGAGCACGGCGGAAACGTCACCCACCGCCACTTCGACGGTCATCCCGACCTGCTCGTCTATCCCTTCGAATCCCAGCTCGGCAACCGCAACTTCAACGACTTCCTGGCCTCGGTCGAGCGCGTCCAGTACCGCTATCCCGAATTCCCGGAGGGGCTGACGGCCACCGAGCTCTATGAGCAGATGATCGACGAGGAGCTGAAGACCTTCCTGCGCAAGCGCAACGGCTCCAAGTTCCGCGATGCGGACTGCGTGATGGACGAGAAGAAGCGGGTCGCCGAGTTCGCCCGCATCGTCGGCGAGCCGCCGATCTTCCGCCGGCAAGTGGTCGAGGCCTACTTCCGGTCGACTTTCGCGGCGTGGGAGAACTATTACGTCAAGCCGCGGCCGGGCATGGTCCATGTCGGCTACTCGCCCGCCATCGGGATCGATGCCGATCGCATGGTGCGCGACTTTCCCAACGTCCGCATCCTGCACATCGTGCGCAATCCGTTCTCGGCCTACCGCGACACCAAGCGCCGCCCGTTCCCGCAGCCGCTGACCAAATACCTGATCACCTGGAACATCTATCACTCGACGGTCGAGATGTTCGCCAAAATGTATCCGGAGAACGTGCGGATCTTCCGTTACGAGGACCTCGTCGACGACAAGCGCAAGTTCATGACCGAGGCAGCCGGCTTCATCGGCGTGCCCTTCGCCGACTCCATGCTCTATCCGAGCTGGAACGGCGTCGAGATCAAGGACTCCATCGCACCCTGGGGAACCGTGCTCAAGAGCACGAAGGACTACAACCAGGCCGTGATCCAGGAGCTCTCGGACGAGGAGCGCAAACAGATCGCACAGGGCACCGCGGCACTCGCCCGTCATTTCGGCTACGACCGGATCGACTATCTGAGCCCGCTCTATCGTGCTGAGTAAGATCGCGTTCTTCGAAACCGACGACCGCCCCGACATCGCCGCCGATCGCGCGCGCCTCCTGCCCGCGCTGCTACAGCATCTGCAATCCTTCAGCCGCAACGTCACCGTTGCGGCGGCACCCGGCGGCACGCTCGGCGCCTGCTACGATGCGGATATCTCCGGCGAAAAGCGGTTTCTGAAGACGCATCTGCCGGGGGCGCGCGCACGCGCCAGCCTCGCCAAGGAAGCCGACATCCTCGAGCAGCTCTACGGCAACGCGATCGTGCTCGACCGTTTCGAGATTCCCCTCGCGGATGGAGCGGCGCGACTCTGCCTCATGATGCCCGCGCTGGTGCCGCAGGCCGCCCCGATGCCGCCCGCTGATGCCGCCGCAATGGCCTGCGCGTGCAGTGAGCGGCTCAAGGACTGGCAGCCGGACGGACTTGCCTCTTTCGATCACTATCTGGCGTCCGCCGCAGAGGCATTGAAGACGCTTTCGAGCCGCGGCCTGCTGGAGCGGGCCGGCGCGACCGAGGTGGGCAGGCTGATCGCGCTGCTCGGGGATCGTCTGGCGGATTTGCCCGAGGCGCTCTGTCACGGCGATTTCGGGCCGAAGAACATCATGCTCCAGGGCACCGCGCGGCGCGTCATCGACTGGGAAGATGCATTCCGCGGCATCGCCGGCTACGACTACCTGTATTGGCTGACCTTCATGGAGAACCGGCCGTTCCTGCAAGAGGCCGCCTTCGGCCGAACCGGCCTTTCGCCCGAGGTCGAGCGCGCCATCCTCGTGCTCGTCGTCCTGCTCAAATCCTATCTGGCGGTCTTGTCGGGCGAGTACCTGAAGCACGCGGTGTCGGCAGAGGACCGCATTACCGAGATCCTCGATCTGCCGGGCTGATCAGGCCTGCGCGGCGCCAGCGACCTGGTCGAGCTGATCGAGCGAGAAGCTGCGCAGGTCGCGGCCCTCGCGCAGCGCCTTGTACCATTCGACGGTCAGCCGAAGGCCCTGCGCCAGATCGAGCCGCGGCGTCCAGCCGAGTTCGCTCCGCGCCTTCGCGCAGTCGAGCCTGAGATAGGCGGCTTCGTGCGGATGCGGGCCGGAATCGGCCGTCCACCGCGCCCCGTCACTCCACAGCGCGATCAGATGATCGACCACGGTCCCGACCGGCACCTCGCTTGCGGTATCCGGTCCGAAATTCCAGCCCCCGACGAAACGCTCATCGCCCGCCAATCGCTCGACCAGCGAGAGATAGCCGAGCACCGGGTCGAGCGCGTGCTGCCAGGGCCGCACCGAATTGGGATTGCGGATGCGGAGCGCCTCGCCGGCCAGGAACGCCTGCATCGCATCGGGCACCAGACGGTCGCGCGCCCAGTCACCGCCGCCGAAGACGTTGCCGGCCCGCGCGGTGGCGACGCGCGCCGCCCCCTTCGCGTTGAAGAAACTGTGGCGATAGGAATGCGTCACGAGCTCGGCGCAGGCCTTGCTGTTGCTGTAGGGATCGTCGCCGCCGAGCCGGTCGCCCTCGCTGAAGGCGGTGCCCATGCCGTTGTTCTCGTAGCATTTGTCGCTGGTGACGTTCAGGATCACCTTCACCGAGCGCAGAGGCCGTGCCGCCTCCAGCACATGCACCGTGCCCATCACGTTGGTCGCAAAGGTCTCGACCGGCTCCTCGTAAGAGGGACGCACCAGCGCTTGCGCAGCCATGTGGATGACGATGTCGGGCTCGGCCTCCGCCATTGCGGAGCGCAAGGTAGAGAGATCGCGGATATCGGCAATGCGGTGCTTGATGTCGTCGGCGATGCGCGCCGTGACGAACAGCGCGGATTGGTGTGTCGGCGGCAGTGCATAGCCGTAGACGTCGGCTCCGAGGCGGCGCAGCAGCAGCGACGCCCAGGCGCCCTTGAAGCCGGTGTGGCCGGTGAGAAAGACCTTCTTGCCGCGCCAGAATGCCGGATCCGTCACCAGACCCTCCATTTGGCACGGTTGCCGGCCCACTCACCCTCGAGGAAGTTGCGGTCGCGCAGCGAGTCCATCGGATGCCAGAAGCCGTGATGCACATAGGCGCGCAGATCGTCGCCGCGCACCAGTTGCTCCATCGGCTCGCGCTCCCAAATCGTGTTGTCGCCTGCGATCAGCTCGCCGACCGACGGCGACAACAGAAAGAAACCGCCATTGATCCAGCCGCCGTCGTCATTGGGCTTTTCCTCGAAATTGACGACCCGGTCGCCCTCGACCGCGATCGCGCCGAACCGCTTGGCCGGCCGCACCACCGAAACGGTGGCACGCCGCCCGTGCGCCTTGTGGAAAGCGATCTCGGCGGCAAGGTCGATGTCCGCGACGCCGTCGCCATAGGTCAATGCGAAGAAGGGCTCGTCCGCGACATAGGGCAACACCCGCTTCAACCGGCCGCCGGTCTGGGTGTCCTCGCCGGTGTCGACGAGCGTGACCCGCCACGGCTCGGCCGTCTCGCGATGCACTTCCATCCGGTTCTCAGCGATGTGGAAGGTCACGTCGGACATGTGCAGGAAGTAATTCGCGAAATACTCCTTGATCATGAAGCCCTTGTAGCCAAGGCAGATCACGAAATCATGGAAGCCATAATGGCTGTAGATCTTCATGATGTGCCACAGGATCGGCCGCCCGCCGATCTCCACCATCGGCTTCGGCCGCGTGCTGGTCTCCTCCGCGATTCGGGTGCCCAGGCCTCCCGCAAGAATTACGACTTTCATTCACCTGCTCCGAACGGGAGGCACGCTCCCCGCGTAATCCAGACGGCTTCTATACGAAGTGGCCGAACCTGGAAAATCATCGGTCCCTAAAGCCCTCCTGAGGTCAAGGGGTATTATACTACCTTACGCAAGACTATTGGCGTTTCCGCCCGTAGCCGATACCACTCTGCCGGCCGCACCGGGAGGACCGTCCCGAGATCCAGCTGGAACCCGATCATGCCGTTTGAAAGCTACAAGAACAGCCGCATCCTCGTAACCGGGGGCGCCGGGTTCATCGGATCGCATCTGTGCGAGCGACTGCTCGATACGGGAGCCGAGGTGGTGTCCGTCGACAACTACTTCACTGGCAGCCGACGCAACATCGCCCATCTGATCGCAAATCCGCTGTTCGAGGCGGTCCGGCACGACGTCACCTTCCCGCTCTACATCGAGGTCGACGCGATCTTCAACCTGGCCTGCCCGGCCTCGCCGATCCACTACCAGCGCGATCCCGTGCAGACCACCAAGACCTCGGTGCACGGCGCCATCAACATGCTGGGGCTCGCCAAGCGACTCAAGGCGCGCATCTTCCAGGCCTCGACCAGCGAGGTCTATGGCGATCCGCTGATCCATCCGCAGACCGAAGATTACTGGGGCAATGTCAACCCGATCGGCGTCCGCTCCTGCTACGACGAGGGCAAACGTTGCGCCGAGACGCTGTTCTTCGACTATTGGCGTCAGCACAGCCTGCCGATCAAGGTCGCGCGCATCTTCAATACCTACGGTCCGCGCATGCAGCCGAATGACGGTCGCGTGGTGTCGTCCTTCATCGTCCAGGCGCTGCAGGGCGAGCCGATCACCGTGTTCGGCGACGGCGGGCAGACCCGCTCGTTCTGCTATGTCGACGACCTCGTCGAGGCCATCATGCGGTTGATGGTGACCGCGGAGGACATCACCGGCCCGATCAACCTCGGCAACAATTCCGAGTTCACGATCCGTGAACTCGCCGAGAAGGTCATCAAGCTCACGGGCTCGCGTTCCAAGCTGGTGTTCAAGCCGCTGCCGCAGGACGACCCGCGCCAGCGCCAGCCCGACCTTGCCAAGGCGAAGGCGGTACTGAACTGGGAGCCGAAGGTCGCGCTCGAGGACGGGCTGAAGGAGACGATCGCCTACTTCAAGCACTCGCTCGACATCGCCTGACCTGCTCGCAACGCCCATCGTCCGCAGCGAGCTTCCGCAATGAGCGCACCGGCCGGGATCATCAGCGATTTGCGCGCCCGGCTGGACTCGAAAGCCGCACTGACGAGATTGGTGCTGCTGCACAGCGCCGTCACCTGCCTGTCGCTGATCGAGGTCGCGACCTTTCAGCTCTCCATCGACTTCGACCCGAAGCGCCTCTGGATCGCGGTCATCGTTGCGGCCGGCTTTTCCGTCGTCTCGCTGCTGTTTGCCTCAGCCCGCTTCTGCTTCGGCTATTTCGTCGGGTTCTATTTCTACACGATGATCCTGGGCTTCCTGTGGATCGACGTCTTCTCCGACTACAATTACCCGCGATTGCTTGCCGGAGTTTCCGCGGCATTGGCGCTGCTGCTCTGCCTGATGCCCGTGCTGTTCATCCGGGCACCGCTGCGACAGTTCGTGCCAATGTCCAATGCCCGCTTCGAGCATTTGCTGACGCTTATCCTCCTGGTCTCCATCGTCACCATCGCCGTCGCTTCGACCTACAATTTCCGCCTGGTCTCGATCGCGAACATCTATGACTACCGTGACACGCTCGAATTCCCAGGATTGCTGCGATATCTCATCGGCTGGGTTTCCAGCACGCTGCTGCCGTTTGCATTCGCCAGCTACTGGCTGCTCGGCTATCGGTGGCGCGCAGGACTGGCGCTGGTCCTGCTCCTGCTATTCTATCCCATCACGCTGACGAAGTTCGCGTTCTTCACGCCAGCCTGGTTGATCGCGCTGGTGGTGCTGTCGCGGCTGCTGGAGGCGAGAGCATCGGTCATCGCCTCGATCTTCGTCCCGATGCTGATCGGGCTGCTCGTGATCTGGGTGACGGAGGCGAGCCTGAGGAGCATTCCCGGCAGGTATTTCGATATCGTCAACATCCGGATGATGGCGACGGCATCGGGCGCGCTCGAGCTCTACAACGATTTCTTCGCCAACCACCCGCTGACCTGGTTCTGCCAGATCTCCGTGCTCAAGCCGTTGATGCATTGTCCTTACGATGAGCCGCTCGCGGTGGTCATGCAGAACACCTACGATTTCGGCAATGTGAACGCCTCGCTGTTTGCGACGGAAGGCATTGCGTCCGTCGGCCCGTGGCTGGCACCGCTGACCGCGCTCGCAGCAGGTCTCGTGCTGGCGCTCGGCAACCGCGCCTCCGCGGGCCTGCCGCCCCGCTTCGTGCTGATGTCGTCGGGTGTGCTGCCGCACATCCTGCTCAACGTGCCGCTCTCCGTCGCCATGCTCACCCACGGCACCGCCATCCTGTTCCTGCTCTGGTACGTGATGCCCCGCACCCTGTTCGAAGAAAAGCCGTGACGCCGTGCGCATCCTGATCCTCAACGCCGACTATCCGCGCTTCCTCGCCTGGCTCTACCGGCGCACGCCAGGCCTGGAGAACGCGCCTTATGCGGCGCAGATGGCGGCGCGGAACGCCAGCCTGTTCGGCGTCGCCGATTTCTATTCGCGCAATTTCGGCGGCCTCGGGCACGCCGCCGCCGACATCCATGTCAATAATCCCTGGATGCGGGCGGCCTGGGCGCGAGAGCACGGGCTTGCCGTCACCGAGCCGCCGCCGCCCGGCACACCGGCCGCGCGCGATGCCGTTCCCGGCTGGCTGCAACGCGCGGTCGCCCCCTTCAAACCGGTGCTGCGGCCGCTCGCGCGCAAGGTCGGCCTCAGTCCGCGCCTTGATGCCGAAGCAGAAAAGATCCTGCTGGCGCAGATCGAGGACTTCAAGCCCGATCTCGTCCTCAACCAGGATCTGTTTCACGTCGACACGCGCCTGGCGCGCCGGATCAAAGGGATCGGCCGCCCCATCCTGGTCGGCCAGATCGGCATCTCGCCCTCACGCGGCGAGGACTGGTCGGTCTACGATCTCATGATCTCGCAGATGGCCGCGGTGGTGGACTTCTTCCGTGCCCACGGAGCGCGCGCCGAAGTGGTCCATCTCGCCTTCGAGCCCGGCATCCTCGACGTCCTGCCGCCGCCGCCCTCGCAGGAATTCGACGTCACCTTCGTCGGGGCCGTGTCAGCCGATCACCAGCTTCGCGTCGCGCAGCTCGAAGCGGTGGCGCGGCGCTACGATCTCAAACTGTTCGGCAGCGGTCTGCACTCCCTTCCCGCATCCTCGCCGCTGCACCGCTGCTACCAGGGCGAGGTGTGGGGCTCTGAGATGTACCAGGCACTGCGCGCCTCGCGCGTCACCCTCAATTCGCACATCGACATGGCCGGCCGCGAGGCCGGCAATGCCCGCCTGTTCGAAGCGACCGGCGTCGGCGCGTTCCTGCTCACCGACTTCAAGGACAATCTGCACAAATTGTTCGCTCCCGAGCGCGAGGTCGTTGCGTGGCGCAGCGTCGAGGACTGTCTCGCGTTGATCGATCGGTATCTCGCCGACGACACGGCGCGCCAGTCCATTGCCAAGGCGGGACAGGCCAGGACATTTGCCGCACACACTTTTCGCCGGCGTGTCGAAGAGATCCTAGGTTACATCAGCTGAATTCCGCATCGGCTGGCGGAGCAATCGTCATGATCCGTCCACCCTTGACGGTCCCGGCCAAAATGGCCAAAGTGCACAGCGGGACAGCTATCTCTCTCTAATCACAGCGATTTTTTCGAGGCCCACGATGGAACACGTCGAACAAGTTCGATTCGGCGACCAGCTCTACGCGATCATCGTGCGGGCCTCGTTCCGCGAGCCGGGCATCCACTTCTTTTCGACGCCGGAGCTGTCCCAGCAGCTCGCCTTCATGAGCCATCCGCAAGGCAAGACCATCGAGCCTCATCGCCACAACAAGGTGACGCGGGAGGTGCACTACACCCAGGAAGTCCTGCTGATCCAGAAGGGCAAGCTCCAGGTCGATTTCTACACGGTCGAGGAAAAATATCTCGAAAGCCGCGTGCTCGGTGCCGGCGACATCATCCTGCTCTGCAGCGGCGCTCATGGTTTCCACGTGCTCGAGCCGCTCGAGATGTTCGAGATCAAGCAAGGTCCCTATTCCGGCGAGAACGACAAGACCCGGTTTGCCGAAGCCTCCCCGTCCGAAATCCGGATCAAAGGCCCAAACCCGTGACCGCACCGTTCATTCCCGTCAACACGCCGCTGCTCGACGGCAACGAAGCCGATTATCTCGCCGAATGTATCCGGACCGGATGGATCTCCTCTGAGGGACCGTTCATCAAGCGCTTCGAGCAGGCAATGGCCAAGGCAGCGGGACGACGACACGGCATCGCCGTCACCAACGGCTCGGTCGCGCTCGATATCGCCGTCCACGCGCTTGGCCTCGATGAGGGGTCCGAAGTCATCATCCCGACCTTCACGATCATCAGCTGCGCCGCCGCCCTGGTGCGCGCCGGCCTCGTCCCGGTCGGGGTCGACTGCGATGCCGCGACCTGGAACATGACGGCCGAGGGTGTGGAAGCCGCGATCACGCCCCGCACGCGCGCGATCATGCTGGTCCACATCTACGGTCTACCGGTCGATCTCGATCCGATCCTGGCGCTGGCCCGCAAGCACGATCTGAAGGTGATCGAGGACGCCGCCGAGATGCACGGCCAGACCTATCGCGGCGCGCCCTGCGGCAGCTTCGGCGAAGTCTCGACCTTCAGCTTCTATCCGAACAAGCACGTCACGACCGGTGAAGGCGGCATGATCCTCACCGACGACGACGCGCTCGCCGATCGGCTGCAGGGCTACCGCAATCTCTGCTTCCAGCCGCAGCAACGCTTCGTCCACGAGGAGCTCGGCTGGAACGCGCGCATGACCAACCTCCAGGCTGCGCTTGGCGTCGCCCAGGTCGAGCGTCTGCCGCGCACGGTCGAGATCAAGCGCCGGATCGGCCGGCTCTATGACGAACATCTCGCAGGCCTCAACCGCATCCGCCGCCCCGTCGCCCGCACTGGCTATGCCGACAACATCTACTGGGTCTACGGCGTCGTGTTGAACGACGACGTGCCGTTCGACGCCAAGGAAGCGATGCGGCGCCTCGGCGAAAGGGGCATCGGGACCCGGCCGTTCTTCTGGTGCATGCATGAGCAGCCGGTGCTGCGCCGGATGGGCCTGATGCGCGACGAAAGCCATCCGAATGCGGAATACATCGCCCGGCGCGGTTTTTACCTGCCGAGCGGGCTTGCCCTGACCGACGACGAGATCGCGCGCTCGGCCGCGGCGCTGAAGGAGATCCTGGCGTGACGGTGTTCGCCGACTACGCGCCCTGGTATGATCTTCTCTATCAGGACAAGGATTACGCGGCCGAGACGGCATTCGTCGAAGCGCGCCTGCGCGACCACGGCGTTTCCTCGGGCAAGCTGCTCGATCTCGGCTGCGGCACCGGCCTGCACGCGCTCGCCTTCGCGCGCCAGGGGTGGAACGTTGCGGGCATCGATCTCAGCGACGAGATGATCGCGCGCGCCAAGACGCGCGCCGGGCAAGCCGGGCTGTCGATTCCGTTCCGGCAGGGTAATGCCTGCGAGACGGGTCCCGAACGCGATTTCGATGCAGTGGTGTCGCTGTTCCACGTCGCAAGCTATCAGACCAGCCGCGATGCGCTGACGGCCATGTTCCGCACGGCCCATGCGGCGCTGAAGCCGGGCGGCGTCTTCTTCTTCGACTATTGGTACGGCGGCGCGGTGCTGGCGCAGGGCGTCGAGACGCGCGTCAAGGTGATCGAGCAGAAGCCGCTGCGCCTCACCCGCATTGCGCAATCCGATCATGACGAACAGGCCGCGACCGTCACCGTGAACTACACCCTGTTCTGCGAGGACCTGGATCGCGCCACGATCAAGCGTGTCGATGAAGCGCACCACATGCGCTACTGGTTTCCGTTCGAGATCGACGCGGCGCTCGTGGCAAGCGGCTTCCAGGGCGCCGCTCACGCTGCATGGTTGACGCAGGACGCGCCGAACTCGAAGAGCTGGGCGGCCTATGCGATCGCCAGAAAGAGTGTTGCACCGTGAGACCGCTGCGGCTCGCCGTGATGCTGGAACAGGCGCTCGAGGTCGGCGGCGGCTTCCAGCAGCCGCTCAATGACCTGCTCTGGCTGCGCGACTGGGCGGCCAAGTCGGGCAACGAGATCGTGGTGTACTCGCCCTATCCGAAGACCCTGGACATCCTGAAGGAGTTCGGCGTCGCGGCGCGCCTGCTCAAGTTCGGCCCGCTCGACCATGTCTTCCTGTTCCTGAAATATTGCGGGCCGTTCGATCTCGTCCAGATCGCGCTGAAGCTGAAATCGCCGTTCGAGCGTGCGCTGATCCGCGACGGCATCGACGTCGTGCACTTCACCTCGACCTCGAAGCGGCACCTGCTGCTCTACGAACTGCCGTTCATCATCACGATCTTCGACGGCTGCCACCGCGACGCGCCGGAGTTTCCGGAAGTGAGGACGTTCGGCGAATTCGAGCGCCGCGAGATCCTGTTCGGCCTCGCCAGCACCAAGGCCGCGGTGGTGATCGTCAACGCGCCGGAGCTGGTCGACGATCTCTGCCGCCGCTATGCCATGGAAAAGGAGCGCGCGGTCTGTATCCCGTTCTCGCCGTCCACCTATGTCAGCCAATCCACGTCCGACGCCGCCGACGACGAGGCGGTGCTGTCACGATATCGCCTCGAGCCCGGCTATCTGTTCTATCCAGCGCAATTCTGGCCGCACAAGAACCACATGACACTGCTCGCGGCGCTCGCAAGCTTGCGCGAGCGGGGCATCACCGAACGGCTGGTGCTGTGCGGATCGGATCGCGGCGGCCGCGACAAGATCGATGCGGCGATCCGCACCTTTGGCCTGTCGGACCAGATCTCCATCATCGGCTTCGTCGAGTCCGCCGAGCTCGGCGCGCTGTATCGCGGCGCCGCGGCGCTGGTGATGCCGAGCTATTTCGGCCCGACCAATCTTCCACCGCTGGAAGCCTGGGCGGTCGGCACGCCCGTGATCTATCCCGAGGCCTTCAAGGCCCAGGCCGGCGACGCCGCGATCCTGTTCGACTATGACGACCCGCGCTCGCTCGCGGATGCGATCGTCAGCCTGCGCACCGACGGCACGCGCGAGCGGCTGCGCGCGGCCGGTCACCTCCGCCTTGCGCAGTTTGCCGAGGAGACCAACGCCGGCCACCAGCAATTCGCCCGCCATCTCGAACGATTGAAGCACCGTCTGGCATTGACCGCGCGTTGAATAGCAACAGCTAGGCAGGAATCAGCGCCCGCAACCGCTCGCGCAGAGTTGTGCTCAACAGCGGGCTTGCGAGCATGCCCACCACGGTCAGCCAGATCGCGCATTCGACGATGAAGTGCACGAGCCCGCTCCCCGGCACCAGTACGATGATCGCCTGCCCGATCAGCCAGCCTGCTCCCACGACAATAACGGCCATGAGCATCAGGAAGGCGATGTGCTTGAACGGATGATGCAGGGTCTGGCGCATGACGATCAGCGCGAGCAGTCCGAACTGGATGAGGATGTCGCTTGCGACCACCGCGAGCGCGGCACCAAGCGGCCCCAGATGCGGGATCAGGACGAAGGACAGCGCCAGGAAGACCACGAGCTGGAGGCCCTTGGTCCGGATCAGGAGATCGCCGCGATTGCTGTGATTGGCAAAGACCAGAGCCAGCAGCGATGGCGCGACGGCCGCCGAGCCGAGCAGCAGCGTCACCGTGAGCGGCGCGTCGTAGGGGATGCTGCCATGGGTCCACAACGCGAAGAAGTCCGGCCAGAACGGCAGCAGGCCCGCGACGATCAGGCACGCCAGGGCCGTCACGAACGCCGAGCCGTGGGCGTAGAGCCGGCGCAGCCGATCCTTGTCGCCGACCGCGTGGTCGTGGCCGAGCTCGGCGGCGAGCGGCAGCGTCACCTGGAGGCAGAGACCGCGCACCAGGCTCGCGATCACGCGCGTCAGGCCCCATTGCGCCACCGCGACGCGGTTCGTGACCAGCGCGGAGACGAGCAGCACGGGGACGTTGACGAGCGCAAGCTCGGTGATGTTGGCGACCGCGAAGGGCACCGCGCGGCCGAATTGCCCGAGGCTCCAGCGCAGCGATGGCGACACCAACGGCGGCTTGCCGGCGCGGCGCAGGAACGGAAACAGTCGCGGCGCGTCGAACGCAGCGAGCAGGATCGCGAACAGGAGCTGCATCGACACGAAGGCTATCGCGACCGCAAGCAGGCTGCCGAACAATGCGAGCGCCGCAAGCTGGGCGATCTGTCCAAGCAGCAGCGCGGCGTTTTGCAGCCAGACCGTCCGGCCGTAATGGCCGCGCACCCGATAGAGGCCGGAGACGAGGTTGGCGGGGACGGTCAGAAGCATGCCCAGCGTCATCACCAGCATTGCAGCATCGAATGTCGGCGCGGCCTGAAAGCCGAGCACCGCCGATGGCGGCGCGAGGACCACCGCCGCGCATAGCAGGACACCCAGCCCCGCCACGATGGCGAGATAGATCCGCAGCAGGGCCGAATAGAAATTCGCCGTGCGCCCGTCGCAATCGGCGCAAGCCTTGAACGCGAGAAAGCGGTTGATCGCGCGAAGCTGCAGTCCGGCATCCGCCACGACGACGAGGCTTCCCGCCGCATAGATCGCGAGCCAGGCCGCGAGCATGTCGCCGGTCCAGACATGCAGGAAGGCCGGGATGAGCAGGAGCTGCTGAGACAGCCCCAGCGCCATCTGGACCAGGTTGGCGGACCAGCCCTGCAAGAGGCGGCGGCCGCGACTGATGCCGGCAGGTCTGCTCGAGCCGTCGGCCGTGCCGGGCCCGTCAATTTGCTTGTCGGTCAAGCCGCGTCCTTCCCGTCAAGCAATCGGCCGCGCGCCCACGAGCGCTCAGAGCCCATCCGACTCGCCGTTCTTCGGCGTCGAGCGCGGCACGAAGGGGGAGAACGATGGATCGGCCGGGCCCGGCATCGTCAGCTTGCCCCCGGCATCTGCCGGCGGGCTCGCGGCAGCGGCAGGGTCCGGCCGCTGGAGCACCAGCACCTCGCTGCGCTCGCCCTGCTTGAACGTCACCTCGCGCGGCTGCACCGAGGTCAGCGACCAGCCTGCGAGCGATTCGCCCTGCCGCAGACGCACGACCTTCTGATCGGTGCGGTTGACGAGAATTGCGATCGCATCGCCCTCGCCCACCACGGCCCCGACCAGCGACAACGGCGGCGGCGCCTCGACTGGCTTGGGCAGCGGCGCGGGACTTTCCTCGACCGGCGATGCGGCGACCGCGCGCGGCGGCGGCCGGCGCATGGCCGAGAAGATCGGGCGTTCCTGGGTCGCGGTCAGCGCCGAGAGCGGCACCGACCACAGCGGATTGCCGCGAGGAATGGGCTTGCCTGGCGCCTGCTGCGCGGGCCGCGCGATCGGCTTCATCGTCCCGACATCGACACTTTCAGCTGGATTGCCCGCCGCGTCGTCCGACAGGACATCAACGCGCGATGAGGTGGCCGCCATGGTCCCGGCCATGCCCAGAACCATGCACAGCGCGGCCAATCCTGTCGGCCTCAGCCACCCGGACATCGACATTCCCCTGCGACCATCGGCCGCGCCACGCGACGGCGAGGCATCCGCGCCAAACTAGTTCCGATCTGCGGCGTCATCAACCCACACCGTCCGGCCCAACCCGACGCGCAGGTCCAAATCTGCCCCGCACCTGTTGCAATGCATGAATATGTTGCCCGATGGCCACGATGGCTGAAAATGCAAAGCGAAACAGGGAGGAAGCCGGCGCAAATGGATATCCGTTCATTGCAGGCCGTTGCGGCGCCATGAGATCATGGCATGGGCGCCGGGCCTCGGCACGCGCCCCGGTTGCATGTTTGCGATGATTTCTTTGCTGATTTGAGACGATCGGATGGCTGGACCGACAATGGCAGGTGGAAGGATTGGATACGGGCTGCGATCCGTCACGCGCCACTCGCTGGCCATACTCCTCGCCACCACGGCGCTCGGCGTCGTCGCCGCGCATGCCGTGGACGGCACGTGGACCGGCGGCTCCTCCGACTGGACGGATCCAACCAACTGGTCCTCCAATCCGAGCGTGCCCGACGAGACCGCAACCTTCACCAACACCGGAAGCACGGCGGTCGACAACAACAACGGTGTCGTCAGCATCGGCACGATTCAGTTCGCGAACACCTCGCAGGCTTATACATTCACGATCGGCAACCCGTTCATCGTCAACGCCACGGGCATCATCAACAACGATACGGTCAATACCCAGACCTTCCAGGTCACCTCCGGCAACAATCTGGTGTTCCAGAACAGCAGCACCGCGAGCGGCGGCGCCGGGGCCGTGACGATCACGAACGATGTCGGCGGCAACGTCAACTTCATCCAGGACAGCACGGCGGGAACGGCAAGCCTCGCCAACAGCGGCTTCGTCACGTTCGAGGATTCGGCCTCTGCCGGCAGCGCCCAGATCACCAACAACGCCACCGGTCAGATCGATTTCTTCACCAACGCCTCGGCCGGCACGGCGACGATCAACAACGGCGCAGGCGGGGTGCTGAACTTCCACAACACCACCACCGCCGCCACCTCCTCCATCATCAACGACGGAACGGTGAATTTCGACGGCTCCGCCACCGCAGGCAGCGCCACGATCACCACCAACAACGGCGCGACGACGAACTTCACCGGCACCTCTAGCGGCGGCAGCGCCAAGTTCATCACCAATGCCGGCGGCACGGTCGACATCTCAGGCCTGGCCAGCGGCGGAACGACGGCCGGCTCGATCGAAGGCGCCGGCAATTATGTTCTCGGCGCCAACACGCTCACCACCGGCAGCCTCAACACCTCGACCCAGGTCGACGGCATCATCTCCGGCACCGGCGGCCTGACCAAGGTCGGCACCGGCACGCTGACGCTGGCCGGCACCAACACCTATGCCGGCGCAACGACGATCTCGGCCGGAACGCTGGCGATCTCGGGCTTTGGCAGCATATCGTCATCCAGCGTCGTCACGGTGGACACGACGTTCGACATCTCGGCGTCCGCGGTTCCGTTCAACGCCATCACGACGCTCGCCGGCAGTTCCTCCGGCGTCGTCAACATGGGCAGCAACGGGCTCGTGATCACCAACGGCTCGACCGAGTTCGCGGGGGTGATCCAAGGCACGGGCGGGCTCGAGGTTTTCGGCGGAACCCAGACGCTCTCGGGCGTGAACAGCTATAGCAACGCCACCCAGATCGACGCGGGCGCGACGCTGGCGCTGAAGGGCAGCGGCTCGATCGCGAATTCGCTCTACGTTGGATTCGCCGGCGCAGGCGCAACGTTCGATATTTCCCAGACCACGTCCGGCGCGTCGGTGACCCGGCTCTTGTCGTTCGGTCCCAACGGCGTCGTTGCGCTGGGATCGAAGACGCTGACCGTCACGGTCGGCAATTCCTTCGGCGGCGTGATTCAGGACGGCGGCATCGGTGGCGGCACCGCCGGCAACCTCGCCATCGCGAGCGGAGCCCTGCAGCAGCTCTACGGCATCAACACCTATACAGGCACCACGACCATCGCGAGCGGCGGCGAACTGGATCTCATCAACGGCGGCGGCAGCGACGGCAGCATCGCGACCTCGAGCAATGTCATCGCCAACGGCGTCTTCGACATCTCGGCCTTGAGCACCGGCACCTCGATCAGGTCGCTGTCGGGCTCGGGCGCGGTCAATCTCGGCGCCAACACGCTGACGATCACCAATGGCAACAGCACCTTCGCCGGCGTCATCGACGATGGCGCCGCGGGTGGCGGCCTCACGCTCGCCGGCGGCACGCAGACGCTGACTGGCATCAACACCTATACCGGCGCCACCGCCGTGAACGGCGGCACGCTGGTGGTGGACGGCTCGATCCTGAATAGCCCGGTCACCGTCAACGCCGGCGGCACCCTCGCCGGCAGCGGCACGATCGCCGGCGTCGGGGTCAATGGCGGCACGCTGGCGCCCGGCAGCGCGGCGAGCCCGTTCGGCCCGATGACGATCAGCGGATCGCTGACCTTTACCGCCGCCTCGACCTATCTGGTGCAGGTCTCCTCGACCAACGCCAGCCTCACCCAGGTCACGGGCGCGACCGACCTTGGCGGCGCGACCGTGCGCGCGAACTTCACCTCGGGCACGGTCAAGAAGCAGTACACGATCCTGACCGCGGCCGGCACCCTGGTCGGCAGCACCTTCAATCCGACCGTTTTGTCGAACATGCCGACGCTCAACGCGACGCTGAGCTACGACGCCAGCACCGTGTTCCTCAACGTCAACGTCAATTTCGCGCAAGGCGGCGGGCTCAACGTCAACCAGCAGAACGTCGCGAACACGCTGACCAATTTCTTCAACACCACCGGCGGCATTCCCGCGGCCTTCGCTGCGCTGTCGCCGGCGGGGCTGACGACCGCCTCGGGTGAGCTCGGCACCGGCATCATCCAGTCCGCGATCAATGCCGACGGCCAATTCCTGAACCTGATGCTCGACCCGACCGTCGTCGGACGCAGCGGCGGCTTCGCCAAGGCGGGCAGCGTCGCCCAGTTTGCCGAGGCCGATAACGCAGCCTCCTATGCGTCGATGCGGCCGGCCACCGCGCGCAAGCGCGAGGCTTATGCGATGGCGACCAAGGCGCCGCTGCTGTCCTCGCAGCCGAGCAGCCGCTGGAGCGTCTGGACCGCGGGCTATGGCGGCTCGGCCGAGGTCGGCGGCAATGCCACGGTCGGCTCGCAGGATTTGACCGCGCGGGTCTGGGGCGGCGCGGCCGGCGCGGACTATCGGGTCTCGGTCGACACACTGGTCGGCTTCGCGCTCGGCGGCGGCGGGCTGAACTATTCGCTCGCCAATGCGATGGGCTCGGGCTCGGCCGATTTGTTCCAGGCCGGCGTCTATGGCCGGCACAATTTCGGACCGGCCTACATCTCGGCCGCACTCGCCTATGGCTGGCATGACGTCACCACCAACCGCACCGTAGCGCCGGGCGGCTTCGACCAGCTCCAGGGCCGCTTCAAGGCCGACACGTTCTCGGCCCGCTTCGAGGGCGGCTATCGCTTCACGACGCCGCTGATCGGCATCACGCCCTACGCTGCGGCACAGGTGACGAACTTCAACCTGCCGAACTATTCCGAAGTCAGCCTCAATGGCGGCGGGCTGTTCGCGCTGAATTACGCTTCGCAATCGCTGACCGACACCCGCTCCGAGCTCGGCCTGCGCACCGACAAATCGTATGCGATGCAAAACGGCGTGCTGACGCTGCGTGGCCGCGCCGCCTGGGCGCACGACTACAATCCGGACCGCGCCGTCACCGCTCTGTTCCAGACTTTGCCCGGCACCAGCTTCGTCGTGAACGGCGCCAGGGTCGATGCCGACTCCGCGCTCGTCAGCGCCAGCGCCGAGATGAAATGGTTGAGCGGCTTCTCGATCGCCGGCACCTTCGACGGCGAGTTCTCCGGCAACGTCACCAGCTATTCCGGCAAGGGCGTGTTCAAGTACAGTTGGTGACCCGGCGAGCCCGCCGGTGAGCTGACGATCCTGCCCTACTTCCCCGCCTGCCACTGGCCCGAGACGCCCAAAATCACCCTGACGCGACCGGCGCCGGCGTCGCTCAACGCCGTCGTCTGCGGCACCTGGACGTCGAGCTGATCGACGAACAGGAACGGCATGCCGGCCTCGAGATCGTACAGCAGCCTCTGGAGCGCCGGCTGCTCGAGCTCGCAGCTCACGACGAGGCCGACGAAGCCGTCCTTCGCTTGCGCGCCGGAGACGTCGACCTGCGAGGACTGAATCTGGCCGCCGACATTGCCGACCGCAGCGGCAACGCGCTGCAGCAGATTGGCGCCGGCGACCGTCACGGTCGGTCCCTCCAGGAACGGCGTGCCGGGATGCTCGGCCATTGCCGCCGCGGCGTTCTTGGTGCCGCCCTTGCGGCCGCGAAACTGGTCGAGCAGGTCGGAGGTCTGCACCAGCGCCTGGCGATGGGCGAGAATTTCGGCGATCGACAGCCCCGCCGTCAGCAACAGCGCGCCGGCAACCGCCACATAGAGCGTGACCGCGATCAGCGGCGAGCTCGCAAGCGCCCGCGCGACCGCATTGCCGCCGGTGACCTTTGCGCTGCTCATGGCACGTTCCTCGGCTCGATCTGCGCCTCGATGTGGAAGCGCTCACCGGGATCGGAGGAGTTGCGCGTGGTCGGGGCGTAAAAGGTCGCGCGGGTGAAATGCTGCGACTGCTCGATCAAGGGGATCAGCGAGGGCGCATCGCGGGTGATACCGCCGATCTGCAGCTTGTTGCCCGCCAGATGCAGCTCGGTGACATAGGTGTGGTCCGGCAACACCCGGCTCAGCGTTTCCAGCACGATCACGCTCGCCGGCGCCTCGTATTTGCGGCGTTCGAGCAACGCGAGCGGCGAGCGCTCGCCACCGTCGCTGCCGCGGAGCGCGGCGCGGCGCTGGGTGATCTGCCGTTCGAGCTCCCTCTCCTGCGCGCTGAGGCTGTCGGCCAGATAGCTTGCTGCGACCGATCCGGCCACCGCGGCGACGGCGGTGAGAGCCAGCACCACTTGCAGCGCCCGGCTCAGCCGCGCCGGATCGACCGCGCCGCGCGATCTCTGCTCGAACACCTTGATGCGTCCTCCCGCGGTCGCCTCCGTCGCGATCGCGATCGCCGACGGATGGAACGGGGAGACGGCCTCGACATAGCTCATCGCCAGCTTGCGCGGCGCGGCGGCGATCTCCGTGGTGATACTGTCGCTGCCATGCGGCGCCGGCGCGCGGCAGCCGAACACGGCTTCGCTCGCGTTCCACGGCGTCAGCCGGTCGATCTGCGCCCGCACGATACCGTCGAGGAAATCGGCCGCGCGCGCCGGCAGCTCCAGCGGACGAAACAGGAAGCGCGACGGCCGCAGCACGATCTCGACGCGGCTGCCACGGACGATCTGCGCGAGATTGGCGCCTGCAAACTTGCCATCCGCGAACGCGATCTCCTTCGGGGCGTTCTCCGCCTTCGCCGCCTCCAGCGCGAACGCGCCGGTCTCGCTTTCGACCAGCCGTACCACCCGCGGCGACACGGTCCGCTCCAGGGCGCGCACGAGCGTGCCGGCCACGGTGCCGGTCCAGGCATCGAGAATGGCGCGGAGGGAATCGAGCGAGCTCATCTCACAGAGGCTTTCCGGCGGAGCCGTCGACGGCGTTGTGCCACGACAATACACGATACGGCTCATCGCCGCTTTCGAGAAGCAGGATGACGATCTCGGCCGAGCTCCGCCGATGCGACGGCAGCTCGACCGCGACCGTCAGCCGGTACGCCTTCGAGCCCTCGACCGTCACATTGGTGCCGCCGGCAAGCCCGACCAGGGCTCGGGAATCGACGTTGGGGTCGGCGCGGTCGCGCAGCACCTGTTGCAGCATCCCAGGCGTCATGCCCGGCAGCGCCGCCACCACCTGCGGCGCGGCGTCGAGCACGTTCACCGCCCGCATGTTGCTGAACACGGTGACGAAGGGCAGCACGCGCTCCACGACCGCGGCCGGAATGCCGCGCACCAGCCAGAGCTCCTCGCTGTGCGGAAACGGCGCGTGGCGCGGCAGATAGGGCGCGCCGAGCGTACGATAGTAGGAATCCTCCGGATTGTCCTGGCCGGGCTCCGTCGACGAGCGCCAGGCGAGGATCCGGTCGGCATAGACGGGCGCATCCGTCGCGGACACACCGAGCGCCGTCATCAGGCCCGACAGCAGCGGCTTCGGCGCCATGTTGAGATCGACGCGCGCCGCCTCCGAGCGGAACGTCACGCTCACCCGTCCAGCACCGACGCGGGCATTGAAGGTGCCGCTGGTCGGACGCGTCGCCTCGTTCTGCGCCGTCAGGCGGTAGGCCGCAAGTTCGATCCCCGCGTTCACCAGCGCATCGGCCTGTACCCTGTCGGCACTGACGGCGACCGTGACCGCCGTGTTGGTGACATAGGTCAGGTAGATCAGCGCCAGCGCCGCCAGCGCCGCCAGCATCCAGAGCACGGCGACCACGATGAAGCCGCGGCTCTCGGCAAGCCTCGCCTGGTCGTGCCTTGAGCCGCTCACAACTGCTGCTCCTGTTTCTCCGCCTGCTGCGGCCGGGTACGCGCCGTGACGCAAGTCGCCGGATTCTTGGCCCGCGCGCATTCGGCCGGCGCCGTGATGTGCGGGACCACCGCGCCCGAGACCGCGAGCACCTGGCCGGTCGCGCTGTCGCGCACGGTGATACGGATACGGTCCGGCAGCTGCGCCTGCCCGCGCCAAATCGGCTGCCACTGACCGTCCGGTCCGGCATAGGCGAAGCTCACGCGGAACGGCGCCCGGATCAGCACGACCTGATCGACGAAGCGGATCTGCCCGTCGGTGGGCATCGGTTGGAACGGCGCGCGCTCGCGCACCAGCGCCAGTCCCTGCGCGTCGGCCTTTTCGATCAGGCGGACGAATTCGAGGCCCGGACGCGTGCTCGGACCGATTGCCGTGCGCAGGAAGGTGACCGACAATTCGGCGCCGTCGAACAGCGGCACCCTGGCATCGCCATTCAATGTAATTTGCTCCGCAACCGTGAGGTCGGCGACGATGCGGTCGAGACCGGTTGCGAGACGCTCGGCCCGCTGCACGCGGGCAATGCCGCGATTCCAGTTCGGCAGCCATTGCGCCGTCACGGTCGCCAGCGCCGCCAGGATGACAGTCATCAGCAGGGTTGCGAGCAACACTTCGAGCAGGGTGAAGCCGGCTTCGTCGGCAAGTGTGCGGCGCAGGCGCTTCATTGCCAGACGCTTCATTGCGAAGCCCTCGGCACCAGCTTCACCGTCGTGACCTGGATGGCGCTGCCGTCGGCGCGCTGGAGGCGCAGATTGACGGCCAATGGCATGAAGCGATCGCTGGCGGGATCGCCGCCTGGCACGTTCATCGGCGCAACGTCGACCCGCCAGCGGCTGCCGGCGAGATCGCCGCTGCGCCGGCCGGGCTTCAGCAGGGAGCGCGCCGGCAGGTCCGCAAGCAGGGTCTCGGCCGTGCCGGCGAGTGCCAGCCGCTGGTCGATCGCGCGCGTGCCCTTCGCCGTCGTGGCGATGACCGAGCCGATCGTCCCGAGCACGACCGCGATGATCGCGAGCGCGACCAGCGCCTCGATCAGGGTGAAGCCGGCGTTATCAGAGCAGCTTCTGCGGGACAATCTCGACGCCTCCGGTCAGCCAGTTGACGCGCACCTCATATCCCATGCCGGGCCGCGCCAGCGCGATCACCCCGCCGCACGACATGCCCGATGGAAAGAAATCGATCGACCGCCCCGCGGCCCGGTCGGCACAGCGCGAGGCCAGCATCGCCTGCACCACCACGTCGCCGGGCAAGCGGATGGTCCGCCCGGTGACGCCGGAACGAATCGCGCGCGCCTCCGCATCCACCTGGGTCGCCACCCTGGTTTGCCGGCGCAGCGCGGCGTTGCGGTCGGCTTTCAGCAGCGCCGCAGTCTCGACCGCATAACTCTCCAGCCTGGCCCGCGTCGTCGTACGCGGGACAGCCGGCAGGATGATCGCCGCGAGCAGGCCGATGATCGCGAGCACGCACAGGATCTCGATCAGCGCAAAGCCGCGCGTCTCGCCAATGCCCTCAGCGCGCGCCGCTGACAATGTCGGCCGCCGTTCCACTGCCGCCTTCCTGACCGTCCGACCCCAGCGATATGATCTCATAGGGCGCGCTCGCGCCCGGCGCGCGATAGACGTAGATGTGACCCCAGGGATCGCTCGGCACGACTCCGCCGCGCAAATAGGGCCCATTCCAACCCGCCTGGTTGGAGTTGCGGGTCAGTGCGGAGAGGCCTTCGTTCGACGTGGGATAGCGGCCGAGATCGAGAAAGTAGAGATCGAGCGCGCTGGAGAAGCTCTCGATCTGGATCTTGGCCGCCTTCGCCTTGGACTCGCTGAGATAGTTCAGCACCCGCGGGCCGACCAGCGCCATGATCATCCCGATGATGGTGATGACGACCAGCATCTCGACCAGGGTGAAGCCCGCCTCCCCGCGGGCCGCGCGCCGACGACCCCGCTTTGACGATCGATGTTTCGTCACCTCAAATCCCTCCAACTATCAATTCAACCGACAATCTGGCTCACCGACATCAGCGCCGTCATCACCGACGTGATCAGGCCGCCGACGACCAGCGAGATCGCGATGATTGCCGCCGGGCCCGCGATGCCGACGGCGCGGTCCAGCGTGCGCTGCAATTTGGCCTCATAGAATTCAGCGACGCGGCCCGACAGCATCGGCAATTGCCCGGTCTCGTCCCCGAGCCGGAGCATGCGCACCGCCATGGCGGGCAGCGCCTCCGTCTCGGCCAGCGCGTCGGACAGTTTCGAACCATGGCGAACGCGGTCAGCGGCATCGCTCCAGACCGCGGACGGGCCGGTCGTCGCCATCATGTCGACGAGGATGCGCAGCGTAATGGTGAGATTGACGCCGCTGCCGAGCAGCAGGCCGAGATTGCGGCAGAACAGCGCCGTCCGGTACGCGCTCATCACGTTGCGGATTGCCGGCAGCCGCGTGATCGCATTGGCGACGGCGCGGCGGACGCGCTCTTGCCGAAGCAGCAGCCACGCCACCCCGATAGTGACCGCAAGACCAGCCAACACCGCATCGGAATTGCCGCGCAGGAAGGTGGAGATGTTGAGGAAGACGCCGACGACGGGATCGATCTTGGCGCCGAAATCCTGCAACACGGATGCGAACTGCGGCAGCACGAAGGTGAGGAAGAACAACAGCACGCAGCCCGCCGCGCCCAGCACGAACAGGGGATAGCGGATTGCATCCGACAGCCGCCGCCGCAACGCCTCGCTGCGGGTACGCTCGCCGGCCAGCACCTCCAGCACCTGGTCCAGCGATCCCGAGGCCTCGCCGACCCGCACCAGCGCGACATACATTGGCGGAAACAGCCCCTCGTGCCGCGCCAGCGCTTCGGCAAAGCTCTCGCCCGCAACGACCCGCGAACGGATGTCGGCAACGACCGGGCGCAGGCGGCCGAAATCGGGATCGGTCGCGAGCAGCTCCAAGCCGTCGTTGATGCGGGCGCCGGCGCGCAACAGCAGCGCAAGGTCGCGGGTGAGGATGGTGACGTCTTCCGGCTTCGGCCTGTTGAAGAGGCTGGACACGCGGCCCGCCGAGCCGCCCTCCTCCGGCGTGACATTGTCGACCAGCACGAGACCGAGCCGCTCGATCCGCTGCGCGACGTCGCCCGGCGCAGGCGCGGCAATGGCGCCGGAGACCAGTTCGCCGTTGGCGTTGAGCGCGCGGTAGCGATAGTTCGGCATGCGTTAGCGCACCGTCGTGACGCGGAAGACCTCGGGCACGGTGGTGAGCCCCGCCCGGCATTTGGCCACCGCATCCTCCAGCATCGTCGTCATGCCGCCCCGCATCGCGGCGGCGTCGATCGAATGGGAGTCGGTCTGCGGGCCGATCAGCGCGCGCACCTCGTCGGACATTTCGAGGATCTCGAACACGCCGTTGCGGCCGCGATAGCCGGTGCCGCCGCAGCGTTCGCAGCCGCCGGCCGCGTGCACGACCTCGCCGCACTTGAAGCCGATCACCGCAAAGCGCGGGTCCTCGGCGAGATCCGCCTCGGTCAGCGCATGCGGGACCTTGCAGCGGTCGCACAGCACGCGCACCAGGCGCTGCGCCACCACCGCGCGCAGCGTCGACTTCAGCAGGAAGCCCTCGATGCCGAGATCGATCAGGCGCGGTACGGCGGCCGCGGCCGTCTCGGTGTGCAGCGTCGTCAAGACGAGATGGCCGGTGAGTGCCGCGTGAATCGCGATATGCGCGGTCTCGGCATCGCGGACTTCGCCGACCATGATCACGTCGGGGTCCTGGCGGACGAAGGCGCGCATGGCGGAGGCGAAGGTCAGTCCGATCGACGGCTTGACCTGGGACTGGTTGATGCCGGGAATCTCGTATTCGACCGGATCCTCGATGGTGAGGATCTTGCGCGTCGGCTCGTTCAGGATCGACAGCATGGTCGCGAGCGTCGTGGTCTTGCCGCTGCCGGTCGGTCCCGTGACCACGATCATGCCGTGCGGCATCGCGAGCAGCCGCGTCATCACGCTCTCGTCGCGCGCGGCGAGACCGAGCTTGCTCATCTCCAGCAGGCCGCGGTCGCGCGGCAAGAGGCGGATGACGGCGCTCTCGCCGTGCTGCGTCGGCATGGTCGCGACGCGGACGTCGATCTCGCTGCGCCCGACCCGCACGCGGGCCGCGCCGTCCTGCGGCAGGCGCCGCTCGGCGATGTTGAGGCTGGCGAGAATCTTGATGCGCGAGATCAGCGCCTGCGGCGGAATGCCGTGCGGCGACGGCAGCGCGCGCAACAGGCCGTCGACGCGCATGCGCACCGTGAGCCCGGCACGGAACGGCTCGACGTGGATGTCGCTGGCACGCAGATCCACCGCGCGTTCCAGGAGATCGTTGAGCGCGCGCACGACCGGAGCGCCGCTGGCGAGATCGCGCAGGCTCTCGATGTCGTCGTCTGACTGCTGCGCAACGTTCCTGCCGCTTCGATCGGCATTTGCATCGTCGGCATCGGCCCGTTGATCGAGCACCGTGGTGATGTCCTCGTATGAGGCGACGACGACATCGACCGGTGCTCCGAACACGATTTCGGCGGCGCGAATGGCCGCCGTGTCGGAGGGGTCGGCGACAGCCAGCCGGAAAACATCGTTGGGCGCACTGAAAGGAAAGATGGTGGATTCACGCAGGAAGCGGCGCGAGAAGCCGTCGAGGCAAGGCGTGGCCGCGAGCAGTTGCGGAAGGCTCAGCCGCGGCAGACCAAAATGGTCGGAGACTTCATCCGCGAATTCGGCCGCGGAAAGATCGGTGGCCTCCCACAATTCACGCAAGGGACGCGTGAGCGCGGGGGTGGCCGATTTGTCGACATGGGCATGCGCCCGCGGCGGCAATGAGTATTTTTCCAGGAGGTGCTGTCGGAAGCTATCTGCGGAGCGGTCGCGCATCGCATTCACAGCATTGACCTTGTTACCTGAATGCAACAACCTCGACGGGACATGGAGCGCCCTTTGCCCTTGACTTATTTATTAGCAAAAACATAATCGTGGCGCAAATTATTGCGCGTCCGAACCAAGGGGGATCGGATGCAATTTTCAATCACTTCCAGCGTTGGCAGGCGTATTTTGTTTAAGGTGGTCCAACCGCTTTTGCGCCTTCGCTCAGCGTTGTCTGGAACGCTCCTCCTGCTGTCGTCCGCCTTCGTGCTCGGCGCCTGCATCGTGACCGCCGACCAGTCGATCGAAGCCGATCCAAAGGACCCGCGCGCCCAGGACATCGCCGACAAGGTCCGCTCCCTCGATCTCCAGCCACGTCAACCTGCGGATGCGGGCGCCAGCGGCATTGCGCAGGCAAGATCCTCGAAGCCGGCGATCTATCTCAGCGATGGTGCAACGCCGCAAGGCGGCGCGCTGGCCGAGCGCGACGATGCCGGCGGCAGCGGTTACGACCTCAATTTCGAGAACGCGCCTGTTACCACCGTCGCAAAGGTCATTCTTGGTGATGTACTCAATGTCGGCTACACGATCGACCCGCGGGTACAGGGAACCGTGACCCTGGCCTCGGTGCGGCCGGTGCCCAAGGCGGATGCGCTCTACGTGCTGGAGAACGCGCTACGCATGTCCGGTGTCGCGCTGGTCCGTGACCGCGCCGGCTATCGCCTGCTGCCGGCGCCGGAGGCCGGTCCCGGCGGCGTCGACCGCTCGTTGAACGCCGCAGCCGGCCAGGGCGTCACCGTGGTGCCGCTGCGCTACGTCTCGGCGCAGAATATCTTCAAGCTGCTCGATGCCTTCGGCGTGAAGGCCCAGACCATGCGTCCCGACAGCGCCCGCAACACGCTGATCGTCAGCGGCAGCGGCACCGACCGGGCGACCGCGGTCGACACCATTCTCTCCTTCGACGCCGACTGGATGCGCGGGCAATCGGTCGGCATCTTCCCGGTGCGAAATTCCACGCCGGAGCCGCTGATCGCCGAGATCGAAAAGATCATGGATTCAGGCGAAGGCGGCCTGGGCCAGAACGTGGTGAAATTCCAGCCGATCGGCCGGCTCAACTCGATCCTGGTCGTCAGCCAGAAGCCCGAATACCTCAAGCGTGCGCAGACCTGGATCGCGCGGCTCGACCGCTCCGATACGGACGGCGTGAACCTGAAATCCTATCCGCTGCGCTACGGCAACTCCAAGGCCGTGGTGGCGCTGCTCAATGAGATCCTGTTCAGCCAGAGCGCGACCAGCAGCTCCTCGCTCGACAATTCCGCGGGCCAGATCTCGCCCGGCTCGGGCATCGCGACGTCCTCGTCCGGAACCAATCCGATCGCCTCGCTCAGCGCGCTTCCGACTGCCGCCTCAGGCGCAGCAACTCCGGTCACCGGCGCTCCCGGCTCGGCGCTGGCCGCGCGCCCCGCCCCCGCGGCGGCCGGCGTGCCCGGCCAGGACAACGGCTCCGGCTCGCTGCTCGGCACGGGCGCAAAACCCGTCAACAATGCCATCCTTCAGAACGTGCGGATCACGGCCGACGTCACCAACAACGCGGTGCTGGTCTATGCCAACGCGGAATCGCAACGCGTCGTCGAGCAGACGATCCGGCAAATCGACCGGCCGCAGCGCCAGATCGCCATCGAGGCGACGATCGCCGAAGTCACGCTGAACGACGCATTGAACTACGGCGTCCAGTTCTTCATCGCCAGCAAGCACGGCTCGGTCTCCAACGTCATCGGCGGCGTCAGCAACAGCGCCTCGGTCGGCAGCAACATCGAGCAGCAGACCGGCGCGGTCAACGCCGCCGCCGGCGCGCTGCTCGGCCGCGCGCTGCCCGGGTTCAACTTTCTGATCGGGGCGGAAAACTCCCCGCGCGTGGTGCTCGATGCGCTCCACAACGTCACCACCGTCAAGGTGCTGTCCAACCCGTCGCTGGTCGTGCTGGACAACCAGCCGGCGACCTTGCAGGTCGGCGACCAGGTGCCGTTCTCGACCGGCACCGCGACCGTGCTGACCGCGAACAACACCGTCGTCAACACCATCGACTACAAGAACACCGGCATCATCCTGCGCGTGCTCCCGCGCGCCAACGCCAACGGCAACGTCGTGCTCGACATCGAGCAGGAGATCTCGAGCGTCGCGGCCGGCAGCACAGGTTCGCTGACGCCGACGATCTCGCAGCGCCGGGTCAAGAGCTCGATCGCGGTGACGAGCGGCCAGACCGTGCTGCTCGCCGGCCTGATCAGCGAGACCGAGAACAGGCAACGCCAGGGTATTCCGATCCTCGATTCCATACCCGGCGTGGGCGATGCGTTCTCGCACCAGGGCACGACGCGCGCTCGCACCGAGCTGATCCTGTTCATCCGCCCGACCGTCATCAAGGACGGCGTCGATGCGCACGTCATTGCGGAGGAAATGCGCAGCAAGATGAACAGCCGCCTGGTCGGCACCAGCAATCCCGTGGTCACCGTGAACCCGCCCAAGGCGGCGCGCTAGGGCGTGACGGATCAGGCGGCGGAGGTCGCGACGGGCGCTGCGCTCGCCATCGCCCTGCTGCTCGGCGTGTTCGCAAGCCTCGTGACTGCGCCGGGCGCCGAAGGCCTGTACGGCGCGTTCCTGGCCGCCCTGATGCTTGCGATCGCGGCGAACGATGCGCGCCACTACCGCATTCCAAACGAGCTGACGGGCGCCGCCTTCGCGCTCGCGCTGCTCCGTGCTGGCGCGTTCGTGCCCGATCTCGGCGCGGAGGCGCTGCTCTGGCCGCTGACACGCGCCGCAGCCACAGGCCTGCCGCTGCTGCTGCTGATGGTGCTCTACCGCCGCTGGCGCGGCCGCGACGGGCTGGGGCTAGGCGACGTCAAGCTCGCCGCGGTCTGTGGCGCCTGGCTCGACCTTGCGACCGTGGTCGCGGTGATCGAGCTTGCGGCGTTGTTGGCGATCGGCACCTATGTCGTCGGTGCGGCCCTGCGACGGAAGCCGCTGCGCGCCACCGCCTTCCTGCCGTTCGGGCTGTTCCTGGCACCGGCGATCTGGATCGGCTGGCTGGGCGAGACCTGGTACACGAACTGGCTCGGCGGCTGGCCGGGCTGACGGCGGGGATCGGGATCAAACCGACCCTGCTCACATCAAAACGCGAAAACAACCCCATGCACAGTAGGCGGGGACAGCGTTTTCAAGGACTTACCTGACGGCGCGCGCTCTGCGGATTTTACCTGGCGCTCAGTGCTCGCGGCTCGGCGCCCATTCCAGCACCCGCAGACGGGCCTGGGCGATCTCTCCGCGCGTCATCTTGGTGGTGACGGCATCGCGGATCCTGGCTCGCGCCTCGCGCGCCGGCGGAGGTGCCGCGGCCGTGGACAGATTGAGCCATTTGGAGGCTTCGACGATGTCCTGCGGCACGCCCTGGCCGCGGTCGTAGAGCAGGCCCAGCGAATATTGAGCGCGGCTGTCGCCCTGCTCCGCCGCGCGCCGGTACCACATCGCGGCTTCCGTGTAGTTCTGCGGCACGCCGCGGCCGGTCTCGAACAGGAAACCGAGATAGGACTGGGCAGCCGCGTTGCCCCGCTCGGCGAGCGGAATAAAGATGCGGGATGCCGTGACATAGTCCTGACGATGGAAAGCGGAGACGCCCTGGCGGAACGATTGGGCATGGGCCGGGATTGCGAAGGCCAGCGTCAGCAGGATGGCGGCACAACCCCACCCCGCCCGTCGCCAAAAACCGCGCGCCTGCGGCGCCGCACGGAAAAACCTGGGATCCGGGCTGTCGAGGGTCTGCATCCCACCTGCTCTCCTTGCACGCAAAGCCAGACTAGTCCGTAGGTATCCCGAAATCCATAGTGCGTACCGGCCACAAAAAAGGCTTCGGGCGCCTGGCGCCCGAAGCTCGTCGATTGAACCCGATGCCAAACTGCGATGAGACCGGAGCGTCATCGCGCCTTGGTTCGTTGCTTGAGCATGGCCGTTTCGAAAAACGGCCACACGCTCATGCTCTAGTGATATCCGCCCGCGGTAGCCGGTGTCGTGTCCGGAGCGTTACCGTTGATCTGGTTATCCAGATAGGACAGCACGTTGCCGGTCGTGGCTGCGCCGAGATTGTTGACGATCACCGAACGGCCGATCCGGGCTCCCGCAGTGCCGCTGAGGGCAAAGCCCGTGCTCAGATTCTCCGAGATGTTGCTGTTGTTGACCTGGACGTTGGATGATCCCTGCACGTTCAGGCCGACGAAGTTGTTGTGAATAGCCGTGTTGTTGATCAGCACGCGGGTGCTGCCGCCATTGGTATTGATGCTGATCCCCGCGCCAGCAGCCGCTGTGCCATTGTGCGAGATCACGCTGTCCCGGATCATGAGCATCGAGTTGAAATTCACCGGATTGGAGAAGATGCCAGTTCCCGACGCGCCGTTGAAGTCCCTGATGAAGCAATGCTCGATGACGACCGAGGCCGCCTGGAGGATGTTGACGCCTTTGACGCCGGTGCCGGCACCTTCGATGTCGAGGCCGCGCAGCACGATGTGATCGGTCGCCGCAGCGTTGATGTTGACGCCGTTGGTGCCGGACCCAAGGATGCTGCCGACGACACCTTCGCAATAGATCGTCATCGCCTTGGTGATGGTCACCGTGCCGAAGCCTGCGGAATCGAGGCAGTTGATCTCGCCGCCCGCGGCGGTCTTCGAAATCGCGCCGGCGAAGGTCTTGCACGGCGCGGTGCGGCTGCACGGATTGACGTCATCGCCGACACCGGAAACCCACGTTCTGGTCGCCTGGGCATGAGCCGGCTGCGACACGGCGAACGGCAAAACCAATCCCGCCAAGAGAGCCCATAGAGCAATACGACGCATTTCAACCTCCCAAATTGAACTGAAGATTTCACGTTGCCAGAAGAGATTCACGAGCAGTTGCGGACTAGTGGTACCCGCCAGCAGTAGCCGGCGTCGTGTCCGGCGCGTTGCCGTTGATCTGGTTATCCAGATACGACAGCACATTGCCGGAGGTCGCCGCCCCCAGATTGTTGACGATCACCGAGCGGCCGATTCGCACTCCCGCACCACCGGTAAGGGCGACGCCCGTACCCAGATTCTCCGAGATGTTGGTGTTGTTGATCTGGACGTTGGCCGATCCCTGCACGCTCACGCCGACGAAGTTCTTGTGGATGGCCGTGTTGTTGATCAGGCTCCGCGAACTGCCGCCGTTCGTATTGATGCTGATCCCCGCGCCGTCGGCGGCGGTGCCGTTGTGCGAGATCACGCTGTCGCGGATCATCAGCATCGAATTGAAGTTCAACGGGTTGACGAAGACGCCGACCCCGCCCGCGCTGTTGAAGTTCCTGATGAAGCAATGCTCGATGACCACCGAGGCTGCCTGGAGGATGTTGACGCCCTTGATGCCGGTTCCGAATCCGTCGATGTCCAGGCCGCGCAGCACGACGTGATCGGTCGCGGCCGCGTTGATGATGACGCCGGAGCTACCCGCTGCGAGGATGCCGCCGACAACCCCTTCGCAATAGATCGAGATCGCCTTGGTGATGGTCACGACGCCGAACCCGCCGGAGTCGAGACAATTGATCTCGCCGCCCGCAGCCGTCTTCGAGATCGCCCCTGGAAAGGTCTTGCACGGGGCGGTGCGGCTGCAGGGGTTGGCGTCATCGCCCACGCCGGACACCCACGTTCTGGTGGCCTGGGCATGAGCCGGTTGCGACGCAATCACCGGCACGAACAATCCTGCAATCAGAGCCAAGAGTGCAATTCGACGCATTTCTCTTTCTCCCGATATTGAGCTGGAATCCCAGCTTGTTGGCCATGCACAAGTCTTCGCCGCAGCAGCCCGCGCGTCGCGCGGCCCTACGGCATCATTGTCGATATTTCGCTGAAACTTCCCCCCGCCGCTTTCGGCGCTCGCAGTACGGCCTTCGTGTTCAAATGATTGGATACGCAACGCTATTGGGAAAAACGGAAGCAGGCTTCTTGCCACTTCGCATCACGCAACTGTTGCGCGACGGACGGCGAGCTTTCTAGTGGTCGTGCCGGAACAGGCAAGGTTCAATTTGACGTGTACATTTTATGGGGAATCTTACGCCATGAATGCGCTTACGGCGTCGCCAACCACGTCCGGGGTAGCCGCTGGTGACGGTCAGCCCAGAAGCGATCGTGAACACGCGGTGCATCTCACACGAATAACGATGCGATCCGCCTGCCCTGACAGGATGGATCGCCCGCGCTGCGTCGATTCGACGCGAAGCGTGCCGTCAGCTCAGCAGGAAGCCATGTTCGTGCAGGTTGTGAAAAAACTCGGTCAGAATGTCGATCACAGCCGCGTCGTGGCTTCCCGCCGGTTGAGTCCACTGCTCTGCAGTCTGCGTACTGGCCGGCGCGGGCATGGCGTCCGGCAGCTCGGACGGGACGGCCGATGAGATTCCGCTCTCAGTGAAATTGAACGCAAAACCATCCCCTGAGGTACCGAGCCCCGCAGTCGCGGGCGGCGCTGCGCCGACGGCGCCGTCGCCATTGAGGTCCTGGTGAAGCGTCGGCTCCAGCGCCTTCAGCGAAGGATCATTCCCCAGCACCTCGGGCGCCGCCGCGAGCGTCGTGAGGAAGTTGCCGGTGCTGTCCGTGCTCCACACGGAGTAATGGGCGTTTGCCGAGTTCTTCCAGACCACGTCATAACCGCCGCCCGACACCTGCTCGGCGGCAGTGACCGACCAGGTGCCGAAATTCGCCGCGATCACCGTAGCCCCGGCGTATTTCAGGACGGGGCCGGTGCCGGTCGAGATGTCGGCCAAAAAATAGTTGCCACCTGACAGGATCGTTTTGGTCGATCCGAGCGCCTCGACCGTGACGCCGCCGAGGATGGGGACCCCGGTCGTGCCGTCGCCGTTGAGATCCTGATGGAGGGTCGGCTCCAGTGCCTGCAGGGACGCATCGGTCCCCAGCACTTCCGGGGCGGCGGCAAGGGTCGCCTGGAAGTTGCCGGTGCTGTCGGTGCTCCAGACGGAATAGTGCGCGTTCGCCGAATTCTTCCAGACGACGTCATAACCGCCTCCCGACACCTGCTCGGCGGCAATGACCGACCACGTGCCGAAATTCGCCGCGATCACCGTTGCCCCGGCATATTTCAGAGTGGGACCGGTGCCGGATGAGATGTCGGTCAAATAATAGTTGCCACCTGACAGGACCGTCTTGGTCGATCCGAGCGCCTCGACCGTGACGCCGCTGACGACGGGGACGCCGGTCGTGCCGTCGCCGTTGAGATCCTGATGGAGTGTCGGCTCCAGTGCCTGCAGGGACGCATCGGTCCCCAGCACTTCCGGGGCCGCGGCGAGGGTCGTCAGGAAGTTGCCGGGGGGGGGGGGGGGGGGGGGGGGGGGGGGGGGGGGGGGGGGGGGGGGGGGGGGGGGGGGGGGGGGGGGGGGGGGGGGGCTGCTGTCGGTGCTCCAGACGGAATAATGCGCATTCGCCGAATTCTTCCAGACGACGTCATAACCACCGCCCGCCACCTGCTCGGCGGCAATGACCGACCACGTGCCGAAATTCGCTGCGATCACCGTAGCCCCGGCGTATTTCAGGACGGGGCCGGTGCCAGATGAGATGTCGGTCAAATAATAGTTGCCACCTGACAGGACCGTCTTGGTCGATCCGAACGCCTCGACCGTGACGCCGCTGGCGACGGGGACGACGGGGACCCCGGTTGTGCCGTCGCCGTTGAGGTCCTGATGGAGCGTCGGCTCCAGTGCCTGCAGGGACGCATCGGTCCCCAGCACTTCGGGAGCGGCGGCAAGCGTCGTCTGGAAGTTGCCGGTGCTGTCGGTGCTCCAGACGGAATAGTGGGCATTCGCTGAATTCTTCCAGACGACGTCGTAACCGCCGCCCGCCACCTGCTCGGCGGCAATGACCGACCACGTGCCGAAATTGGCTGCGATCACCGTAGCCCCGGCATATTTCAGGGTGGGGCCGGTGCCGGTCGAGATGTCGGCCAGGTAATAGTTGCCACCCGACAGGACCGTTTTGGTCGATCCGAACGCCTCGACCGTGACGCCGCTGACCACGACGACGCCGGGGACCCCGGTCGTGCCGTCGCCGTTGAGATCCTGTTGCAGCGTCGGCTCAAGCGCCTGAAGCGACGCGTCGGTCCCCAGCACTTCCGGGGCTGCGGCGAGGGTCGTCAGGAAGTTGCCGGTGCTGTCCGTGCTCCAGACGGAATAGTGCGCGTTCGCCGAATTCTTCCAGACCACATCGTAGCCGCCGCCCGACACTTGCTCGGCGGCAATGACCGACCACGTGCCGTAATCGGCCACGTTGACCACGGCGCCCCCGAACTTCAGGACAGGCCCGCTGCCGGTGGAGATGTTGTTCAAGTAATAATTGCCATTCGTCAGAACCACGCTGGTCGATCCGAACGCCTCGACCGCGGTCGGCACGAGAGTGGAACTGGCGACCGCGACGCCCCCGAACTGGAAATACTCGACGCCGGTGACGGTGTCGGTGCCGTCGGGTGAGCCACTGCGCAAGTCGGTCAGAGTGAAGGTCTGTGTCGCTGCGTTGTATGAGACCGTGTAGTTGGCCCGGCTGCCCGAATACACCGCGGTGTCGGTGCCAGAGCCGCCGATGATGGTGTCGTTGCCCGCCCCGCCGGTGATCGTGTCGTTGCCGCCGCCGCCGTTCAGCGTGTTGGCGATGGCGTTGCCGACGATGGCGTCGTTGCCGGATCCGCCGATGGCGTTGTCGATGTAGGAGCGTGCGTCGCCGCCATAGAGATAGGCGTTGTAGACGTTGCCCGATGCGTAATGGCCGTTGCCCAGATACGCCAGCTGCACGGAGGAGAACACCGACGAGGCGCCGGGATTGAGATTGATGCTCAGGCTCGTCGTATAGTTCGACAGGTCGTAGGTATCGACGCCGCCGCCGTCCCAGACCGTCTCGTAGATGCGGTTGGCCGAGCCGCCGATGCCGCCGCCCGGCGCGAGCTGCCCGACACCGTTGATGAACTCCTGCCCCGTGGTCGGATTCCAGGTGTAGACGGTGCTGCCGCTCTGGGTCGTGTAGTCCGCGCCGTACATCGTCTGCAGCGCGAGGATATCGTTGGCCATATAGGTCTGCGAATATCCGTACGCTTCATTGGTGTAGCCGGACGTGGTCGAACCGCCGACATAGCTGCGATAGCTCATGACGGTGTATTCGCTGTCGTCATGCGCGCTCGGCACCGCGACGTTGGCCGGGCCGCCGGCCTCCTGGCTGTGCTTGAGGCCAAAGGCATGGCCGAGCTCGTGCAGCGCGGTGGTGAAGTAATAATTGCCGAGCTTAGCCAGCGAGAAATTGTATTGGGTGCCGAACCAGATGTCGCCGCCGGACGCGTAATTGCCGGGATAGTAGGCGTAGGCGGTCGGATTGGCCGCCGGCGACTGCGCGATCATGATGTCGGCGCCGTTCGTGCCCGCATACTGGACGTCGGCGTTGGTGTAACTGAGGATCAGCCCGATCGCGTAGTTGATGGCCGCCTGGATCTGGGTGGGCGCCGAGGCAAAGCCCGAAGTGGTCGGCTCGCTGCTGCCGCCGTAATAAGGATTGGGGTAGTCGCTGGATGCGTCAGGAAAACTGTAGGTGATCGTGCCGGTCCATTTGTAGCCGGACAGCAGGCCGTCGATCTCGGCGTTGTTGGTGGCACTGACATTAACAGCGGTAGCCAATGGACTCTCCAGAGCAACGCGTCGCGTGCGATTCGGGACGAAAGCACATGATTCTAGCGTGAGAGTTAAACGTTTGGTTTAAATTGGGCAGCTCCGCCTGCCCCTCTTCCATAAGACTGTGTTAGCCATCAGATCCCGTAGTCATACGGGGCGCAACAACAGCCTCGGTTCCTGCGGCACCATAATTTGCAGGGTTTCATGAAACGACGTTCAATCATGGCCGGTCTGTTTGGCGCCTTGATGGCGCTTGCGGGACAGGGTCATCAAACCTTCGGAGGACTGCCTGTCATGGTGGACAAGGCCAAGGCGGACGACAGCGGCAAGGCGGCGCGTGCGCCCTCCATGCCGATGGCCCGCGATCCCGCCGTTGCGGTGGCAGAGGAATACGAAGCCGCCCGCCGCAAGGGAACGCGGGAGGCGCTCGAGCTCTTCATTGCGCGCCACGGCGATGATCCCCTGGCCGAGCAGGCACGCACGGAGTTGAAGCGCCTGTCGCGCTGATCGCTCGGGCACCGCATCAGGCATGGCATTTCGGTAGGCGGCATCGGCGCCGGGCCGGCTTGTCGCATGGTCTTTCGGCACTATGGTAGGCCCGCAATCTGTCCCGGAGCCTCTCAAAATGCCCTTTCCGCATGCCTCGGAAGCCCTGTCGCGCTTTACCGTGCTCGATCTGACCCGCGTCCGCTCCGGGCCCACCTGCGTGCGGCAGCTGGCGGACTGGGGTGCCAATGTCGTCAAGATCGACGCGCTGACCGAGGACGCCGGCGGCGAGCAGCCGGGCGGCCCCCGCCGGGGTTCCGACTTCCAGAATTTGCACCGCAACAAGAGAGCCATGACGCTGAACCTGAAGGACGAGCGCGGGCTCGCATTGTTCAAGCGCCTCGCCGCCAAGGCCGACGTCGTGGTCGAGAATTTCCGGCCCGACGTGAAGAAGAAGCTCGGCATCGACTATGAGAGCCTTGCCGCAATCAACCCGCGCATCGTCTATGGCAGCATCTCCGGCTTCGGCCAGGACGGCCCCTATCACAAGCGGCCCGGCTTCGATCAGATCGCGCAAGGCATGGGCGGGCTGATGTCGATCACCGGGGCGCCGGGCGAAGGCCCGATGCGGGTCGGCATTCCCGTTGCCGACCTGACGGCCGGGCTGTTCTGCGCCATGGGCATCCTTACCGCGCTGCTCGAGCGCGAGGTCTCGGGCAAGGGCCAGTGGGTGCAGACCTCGTTGCTCCAGGCCCAGATCTTCATGCTCGACTTCCAGGCCGCGCGCTGGCTGATGGAGAAGGAGGTCGCCAGGCAGGCCGGCAACAACCACCCGACCAGCATTCCGACCGGCGTGTTCAAGACCTCGGACGGCTACATCAACATCGCCACCACGGGCGGGCGGATCTGGGAGCGCTGCGCCCAGGCGATCGGCGCACCGGAACTCTATGCCCATCCGGACTATGCGACGGCCCCTGCCCGCTCCAAGAATCGCGACGCGCTCAACGCCGAGATCGAGAAGCGCACCGTGACGAAGTCGACCGAGACCTGGGTCAGCGAGCTCAACGAGGCCGGCGTGCCCTGCGGACCGATCTACGCGATCGACCAGATGTTCGAGGACGCCCAGGTCAAGCATCTCGGCATCGCCCAGGACGTGCCGAACGACGAGGACCGCCACATCCGCCTGGTCGGCCAGCCCGTGACGCTGTCACGTACGCCGAGCAGGATGGTGGCGCGGCCGCCGGAATTCGGCGAGCAGACCGACGAGGTCCTGAAGGAATTCGGCCTCAGCGCGGACGAGATCAGCAAGCTCAGGGACGCCAAGGTGGTGTGAGTCCCTCGCCTGACGTCGCCAAACGACAAAGCCCGGCGCGAGCCGGGCTTTGCTTCTTGTTGGACGCCTCTGTTGATCTTAGTACCTGGCGACGACCGGGCTGTCGAACTGGTAGTTGATGCCGGCGCGCAGGATGTGGTCGGTGAAGTGCGACGAGACATTGGCGCTGATCGGCAATGCCGGCGACAGCGTGAACGGACCGGACGAGAAGCGCCCGAGATCCATGTAGAGATATTCGAGCTTGGCACTCCAGTTCCGGGTGATCTTGCCTTCGACGCCCACGCCGGCAGTCCAGCCCACGCGCGTCGTGGAGGTCGAGCCGACCGACGAGATCGGACCGAAGGGCGCGACGGTGCTGAAGCTCGACATCGTGCCCGTGGTCTTGATCTCACCGAAGGCCAGACCGCCGGTGCCGTAGAACAGCACCTTCGGGGTCGCCAGGATACCGACGCGACCACGAACCGTGCCGAACCACTGGAGCTTCTGGTCGACCGACAGAGTCGTGCCGGCCAGACCGCCGGGCGGAAGGAACGTAAAGGTCGGAAGACAGGGACCGGCGCCCGGCGCGATCGGGGCACCCACGCAGCTATAGCCGGCGCCACCCTTCTCTCCCGACCATTGCAGATCGCCTTCGACGCCGAACACCCAATTGTCCCGCTGCCAGTTGTAGCCGGCCTGGCCACCCGCGATGCCGCCGTTCATGTCGAACGCCGCGCTGGTGATGGAGCCTGCCGGAGGCGCGATCGGCGTGCCGGTCGGAGTGTTGAAATAGGAGACATCGGTGCGCGAACGGCCCCAGCTGTAACCGCCATTGGCGCCGACGTACCAGCCGGTCCAGCTCCAGACCGGATCGACGATAGGCGCCTTCACATAGGGCCTTGCTGCGATATCGGCAGCCAGCGCGCCCGTCGCGAACAGCGACATCGCCGCTGCCATTCCCATCACGATCCGCTTCATGGAGAACCCCCTCCGCACGATTTTGTGATCAAAACATACGCCACCGCCTGCCCAAAGGCTGTGCCATGCCGGCAACATCCAGAAACAATCGCAGCGTGTGGCGGCCCGGACCACAACGACATGCCCTCCCTTTATGTAATTGAATCCAGATGATTTATGCTTGTCGCGATGTCGCCCTGGTCCGCTGCGTCCATCCGACGCGGGAAAGCATGCCGTCGATCACCGGCCAGAACAGCAGGACGATCGCCAGCGTCGTGATCGAGCCGACCAGGCCGTTCGACCAGAACACCTTGAGGTCGCCGCCGGAGCCGATCATCGACAGACGAAAGGCGTCCTCGGCGCGATTGCCGAGCACGAGCGCGAGGGTGAACGGCGCCAGCGGAATGCCGATCTTCTTGAAGACGTAGCCGACGATGCCGAAGCCGAGCATCAGCCAGATGTCGAACATCGCATTCTGGATCGCGTAGGCGCCGATCGCGCAGGACACCACGATCATCGGCGCCACCGCGGCAAACGGCACGCGCAGGATCGAGGCGAAGATCGGCACCGTCGTCAGCACCAGCACGAGGCCGACGACATTGCCGAGATACATCGATGCGATCAGGCCCCAGACGAAGTCCTTGTGCTCGACGAACAGCAGCGGCCCCGGATTGAGCCCCCACACCATCAGGCCGCCGAGCAGGATCGCCGCGGTCCCCGAGCCGGGAATGCCGAGCGCCAGCATCGGCAGCAGCGCCGAGGTGCCTGACGCATGCGCCGCCGTCTCAGGCGCGAACACGCCCTCGATGCGGCCCTTGCCGAAACTTTCGGGATCCTTGGCGAAGCGCTTGGCGAGGTTATAGCCCATGAAGGAGGCCGCGATCGCGCCGCCCGGGGTGATGCCGAGCCAGCAGCCGATGAAGGAGGAGCGCAGCAGCGTCGCCCAGTATTTCGGCAGGTCCTTCCAGACGCCGAGCACGACGCGGAGCGAAATGCTCGCCGCATGTCCCCGCAGCGCCAGCCGCTCCTCCATCGTCAGCAGGATCTCGCTGATACCGAACAGGCCGATCACGGCCACCAGGAAGTTGATGCCGCGGAGCAGCTCCGGCGAGCCGAAGGTCATGCGGAGATTGCCCGACACGGTATCCATGCCGATGCCGGCGAGCAGCAGCCCCAGCGACATCGAGATGACGGTCTTGTGCTTGGCCTCGCGCCCCAATCCGACGAACGAGCAGAATGTCAGCAGATAAACCGCGAAAAACTCGGGCGGGCCGAACTTCAGCGCAAAGGACGAGATCATCGGCGCGAGGAACGTGATCAGCAGCACAGCGACCAGCGAGCCGATGAAGGAGGAGGTGAACGCCGCGGTCAGCGCCTCCGCGGCCCTGCCCTGCTGCGCCATCGGATAGCCGTCGAAAGTGGTCGCGACCGACCAGGCTTCGCCGGGGATGTTGAACAGGATCGAGGTGATCGCGCCGCCGAACAGCGCGCCCCAATAGATGCAGGACAGCATCACGATCGCCGAGGTCGGATCCATCGTGAAGGTGAGCGGCAGCAGGATCGCGACGCCGTTCGGGCCGCCGAGGCCCGGCAGCACGCCGACGAAGATGCCGAGCACCAGCCCGACCATCATCAGGACGAGCGTCTTCCACGTCAGCAGGACGGCAAAGCCGTGAAGCAGGAGACCGAACGCTTCCATCGCGGGACCGCCTAGCGGCCGAAGGCCGCTTCGAGCGGCCCTTTCGGCATGATGACGTCGAAGGCGACATCGAATGTGACGAACATGATCGCCGTGAACACAACAGCGGTGAGCAGCGACTTCCACAGCGCGATCTTGCCGACGAGGCGCATGAAGCCCGAGATCAGCAGGAAGCTCGCGACATAGAGGCCGAGGAACTGCATCACGAGGCAGAACAGCAGCGTCGGCACGAACACCGCCATGACGCGGCGGGCCTGCGCGCGCGTGACGAAGGTTCCGGACGCCGCACGCCGCGCCAGCAGCGCCACGATCAGGCCGTAGAGGCTGCCGCCGCCGAGGATGACCGAGAGATAGAACGGAAAATAACCGGGTTCGGGCCCGGTCGAATCCCAGGACGCGCCGGTGCGCCAATTGTCGTAGCCGAGCGTGACGGCCAGCGCGAGCAGCAGCAGGCAGACGACGATCTCGACCGTGCCGGACGAGACGACGGAAGGCGAGTCGTCTTCGGGCGCGGTCGGATCGTCGACGACGATTTCGAGATCGGTTTGGGACATGGGCTAACAACAAATACTGCGGCTGATCCCCTCTCCCCGCTTGCGGGGAGAGGGTCAGGGTGAGGGGGAGTCTCCACGGGGACGGTGAAAGCTGGACTCGCGGAGAGTCCCCCTCACCCGGATCGCATCTTCCGATGCGATCCGACCTCTCCCCGCGAGCGGGGCGAGGTGAAGAGGAAGGGTTACTTCGCGACGAATCCAGCTTCGGTCATCAGCGACTTGTTGATGGCATCATCCTCCTCGAGGAACTGCACCATGTCCTTGCCGGTGAGGAAGATCGGCTTCAGCGCCTGCTTCTCCATGTAGTCCTTGTACTCGGCGGTCTGCGTCACCTTGTGGAACAGATCGACGTAGAACGCCTGCTGTTCAGCCGTCACCTTGCCGGGCAGGAACATCGCGCGCAGCATCAGATATTGCACGTCGACCCCCTCCTCCTTGCAGGTGGGGATGTCAGCCCAGGACTGCGTGTCCGTCACCTTGCTGGTGTAGGAGATGCGCTCCTTGTCGAACACGCAGAGCGGGCGCACCTGGCCGGCGCGCCAGACCTCGAGATTTTCGGATGGGTTGTTGACGTTGGCTTCGGTGTGGTTGCCGACCAGCTGGGTCGCGGCCTCGCCGCCGGACTTGTAGGGCAGATAGGAGAATTTTGCGCCGGTCTTCTGCTCGAGGAAGACGGTCAGCACGTGATCCTCGCGCTTGGAGCCGGTGCCGCCCATTTTGAACGGCGCGCTCGCCGCCTTCGCGGCCGCGACGAATTCCTTCACCGTCTTGGGGCCCGCGCTGTTGTCCCAGAGCACGAACTGGTCGAGCGCGACCACCGAAACCGGGGTCAGCTCACGCCAGTTGAACGGGATCTTGGCCGACAGCGGCAGCATGTAGATCAGCGAATAGGCGATCAGCACCTTGTTCGGATCGCCCTCGCTGGACTTCATGTACATCAGCGCTTCCGCACCCGAGGCGCCGCCCTTGAGCGAGACCACGATCGGCTGCTTCATCAGATTGTTCTTCTGGATCGCGGCCTGCATCATCCGCGCCATCTGGTCGGAGGCGCCGCCCGCGCCCGCCGCCACCACGATCTCGACGGGCTTTGCCGGCTCCCAGCCGGCAACAGCCGGCGTGCCGCAAAGCGCGACTGTCAGCGCAATCGCGGCCTTCATTCCATGTCCCACGGGCGTCTTCCCTATGTTCTTGTTCGGATTGGAAATTCAGAGATGAATTCAACGACCATTGTGCTGGCGAATCCGGCCAAGTTCAAGCCGTCCGACGTCATCCCCGTTATGACTTTGGAATGAGATGACGCAACGCAAAAAAGCGGGCTCCTTGCGGAGCCCGCGCCTTGGGGCTTCAAACCCGGATGCAGTAGCCTACACGACCAATATGTCGTGCTGATTGAGCAGCACGCCGTTCTGGACGCTGACAACGGCGACCGCCGCGCCCTGGGTGCCATCAGCGCTGTAATAGAGCGTCTGGTTGCCGGTGTCGAAATGGAATTGGGAGAAGCCCGAGAACACATCGTCGCCGGAGGTCTCGAACGTCACGTCCATCCCTGCCGTCAGCCCGCCACCGAAGCTGCTCGCGGAGACGGCGATGCGGTCGTGCTCGGTGGTGTTGTTGAAGTCGCCGATCGTGCTCGGACCGGATGGTTGGAGGAAGGCGAAGGTATCGTTGCCGCCGCCGCCGGTCATCGCATGGCCGCTGGCCGTGGCGATCAGGACGTCGTTGCCGCCGCCCCCGCTCATGGTCTCGCTCCCGTTGGCCGCGATCAGGATGTCGTCGCCGCCGGTGCCGGTCAGCGCGCTCGCGCCGGCCGTGTTGTTGATGATCGTTGCCGTGGTCGCATTGGACGAGGTCGTTCCGTCGGAGGTGGTGTAGCTGAACGAGCCGCCAAGCGTCCCGTCGTCGGTGAAGAAGGCATCTCCGAACGCGACAGCACCACCACCGGAGCTCGTCGTGATACCGCCAAGCGAAAGATGGTCGATGGTGTCGGGATCGGTGTCGTTCAAGGCCAGGGCCCAGCCGGGGATCTGGACCGTCGCATTGGCGCCGACATCGGTGATCACGGTCTCGCTGGCCGCCGTCGGCGCATCATTGGTGCCGTTGATGGTGACGGTGACATCCTGCGTGGTCGAGCCGCCATTGTTGTCGGCGATCGTCACCAGATAGTCCTGGGTCAGCGTCTGCCCCTGCGCCAGGAACTGGATGTCGGCATTGTCGACCGTGAAGTGCCAGGCGAGCGAACCGGCGCCGCCGGCCTCGCTGATCGGATCGAGCGAGAACGTGCCGACATAACCGCTGCCGTTCGGCACGAAGCTCGCGCCGTGCGTATCCCCCGTCTCGGCGTCGGAGAACGACAGCGAGCCCGCCGTGGATTCGGTGGCCGGCCCCGTCGCCGGGCTGACGCTGACGGAATCGAGGATCATGCCGGTGTCATTGTCCTCATAGGAAAACTGCAGCAGCGTGGATGACAGCACGCCGTCGCCGAGCACATCGAAGGAATAATGGTTGACGCCGGCCGGCACGTTGCCGAGCGACAGGATCGTGGCGCCGTCCCACGATACCGTGAACGGCGCACTGACGCTCTCGGGATCGCCGATGACGTCGAAGCTGACGAAATAGTGCTGGCCGGGCGTGGTCGCGACGTTCTGCGACAGCGTTTCCGGATTGCTCGTCGGCAACAGCTCGACCGAGTAATGGCCGAAGCTGCCGCCGAGCTCGAGCTGCGCGACGTGGATGTGGCCGCCGCCACTCACCGTCCAATTGGCCAGATTGCCGGTCTCGAAATCGCCGTTGAGGATCACCGGCGGGCCGGCGTCCTCGGTGACCGCTCCGCTGAGATTGGCCGCGGTAACTAGCGGGTTGTCGTTGGCGCCGGCGATATCGAAGGTGATCGTGGTCGAGGCCTGGTGGCCCTGGCCGTCGGCGACCGTGAAGGTGAACTGGTCGGTGACGTTGTCGCCGGCGAGCAGCGCGTCGACCGACGCATCCGCGACGTAGCCGTAGGAGCCATCGGCGTTGAGCACCAGCGTTCCATGCGCACCGGCGACCGAATGGCCGACATTGGCGGCGCTGCCGTTGACCTCGGTAATGGTCCGCGGCGTGCTCTGGTCGACCGGCTGGGTGATGTCGAAGATGGCACCGCTTGCGATTCCCGTACCGGCATCCGGGCCCGCCGTATCGGACGCCGCGATCGTCAGCGGCGTCAGGACCAGCGGATCAGCCGCACCGTCGATGGTGACGGTGACGGTCTGGACCGAATTGGTAAAGCCGTCCCAGACATTGACGTCGTATTGCACGGTCAGCGTCTCGCCGACGCTCAGGAAGTCGAGATCGGCGTCGGGAATGCTGAAAGTCCAGTCGATGCTGCCGATTCCCGTGCCCGTGGAATCATGCAGCACCGTTGCGAGCGCCGATTGAAGGTCGACCAGCGTCTGCGCCGGGGCGGCAAAACTGTTGGCCGACCACACCGCCGAATTCAGCACGACGCTGACGGAATGGGCGTCCGACAGATCGACGTCATTGAAGCTCAGCGTTCCCGTCGGCACCGGACTGGTGGTGTCGGGCGACTGCGATCCGGTCACGCCAGGCTGCTCGGACAGCGACGCGGATCCCGGTCCGCTGGTGATCACCGGCGCGTCGTTGGCGCCGGTGATCACGACGGAGACGGTCTGCGTCGAACTGGTCGAGCCGTCCGCGACCTTGATGTTGTAGGTCACCGTCAGCGTCTCGTTGAACGCGAGATAGTCGAGATCGTTGTCGGCAATCGCAAAGTTCCAGTCGATGCTGCCGGTGCCGGTGCCCGTGGAATCGTGCAATGTCGTCGTCAGCGCCGCTGCGAGATCCGCCTGCGTCGCGGCGGGCGGCGTCGGCCCCGAGGTCGAGTCCAGCGTGACTGTCACCGTGTGCGTATCGCTGGTGTCCTGGTCGGTGAAGGCGAGCGTGCCCGCCGGGATTGTCGGCGTCGTGTCCAGCACCGGGGAGCCCGTCGTGGCGTCCTGTTCGGCAACGGTGGAGGATTCCGGACCGCTCGTGATCACCACGGGCTGGTTGACCCCGAGGACGGTGATGGTGACGTCCTGGGTCGTGGAGCCGCCGTGACCGTCGTCGACCGTGACGTGATAGACAAGCTTGAGCGTCTCGCCGCCGTTGAGGAAATTGGCGGAGGAATTGGGAAACGCGAAATTCCAGTCGACCTCGCCGATCAGATGGCCGGTCGAATCCTGAAGTGCGGTGCCGAATGCGGCCAGCAGCTGCGCATTGGTCAGCGGGATCGCTCCGCCGCCCGAACGGGTTGCGGTGACCGTCGTCGAGACCGTGTGCGCGTCGGCAAGATCGATGTCGGTGAAGAGCAGGCTGTCATGGGCGGTGAGATTGCCGCCGGGGTCGACATTCTGATTCTCGACGAGCGCGGCCGATTCCGGGCACGACAGGAAAAATGGCTTGTCGTTGGTGCCGACCACCGTCACGGTGACGGTCTGCGTCGAGATCCCGCCGGCATGGTCGTCGAGCTGCACCGTGTAGGTGATATCGAGATGCTGGCCCGCCGCAAGATAGTCGAAGGCGAGGTCGGGCGCGGAGAAGGTGGTGTTGATGGTGCCGGTCGCCGAGCCCGACGCCTTGACGACGTTGTCGACGCGATAGAACGACATCAGCTCGGCGTTGCCGAACGGGCCCGGCAACAGGCCCGCGGTGGCGCCGGAGGCGGAGACGCCGATCACTGTCGCGGTGTGCCCGGTGTTGGCGAGGTCGTCATCGGTGAAGTTGAGTGCGACGTGAACCGTGTCGGGCGAGAGCGACAGCGTCTGGTTGGTCTGCTCGGTGACTGTCGCCGCCGTGGTCATGTTGATTACCGGCTTGTCGTCGGTGCCGGTGATGGTGATCTTGACGGTCTGAATCGCGAAGCCGCCGTGGTTGTCGAGGATCTTGACGTCATAGGTCAGGACCAGCGTCTGGTTCTTGGCCAGGAAGTCGAAATCCTGGTCCTGGTCGCTGAAACTCCATTTGAGCTGCCCCGAGCCGTTTGAATCGCTCAGGATCTGCGATTGCATCGCGGTCTGGAAATGCGCAAGCGAGGCCGCCGGAACGATCGTTCCGCCCGAGACCACCGCGGAATGCAGCGTCGCCGACGTCGTATGGGTGTCGGTCCTGTCGCTGTCCCTGAAGCTCATCGTCCCGGACAGAGTGTGCAGCGTGGTTGAATCGTTGAGGTTGGCAAATTCGGTGAAGCTGCCCGTCGCGGATGACGAGGTGAAAACCGGCGTGTGGTTGGTCATGGAAAATTCCCTGCCTGGTTGCCATGGAGGCGCCGCCGCACGAGGGCGCGGCGACGTGACTGATCGGTCCGAGAAATCAGACGAGACTCAACGGTCTTGCATCAAAGCGTTGGCTTAGGGTCTTGATCTAGGAGCTTGATTCAGGAGCTTGGGCTTGTTCGCGAGGCCGTCCCGGGATGGTCGGCAGCAATGAAATTGGCGCGGCTCGCGTCGTGGAAATTACGTCGCTATGTCTTCAGTTCAATTTCAGTTCAATGACGTCCGGTTGCAGGACGGTCGGTCAGAACGCTTCGCAAAATTCACGTCAATCGATTCAATCGGACTTGAAATCACTTGCTGGCCGGCCTGTCGGCTCGAGGAATACGAGAAGGCATCATGCAACCTCTGCGATCTTATGCCCGAGCTCGTCGCGCCGTCAACGTGGACGCGTAACCGCAGGCGCGTGCAATTGCGGCTCCGGAGGGCGGAACCGCTTGAAAGATTTGTGACATTGCAATTGCGCGGGGCCGCTGACCATGAGGGGTCAGCAATCGCTTCCACCGGTCGCGCCGCACCCAGCATGGCGCAGCCGGCCGAGGACGCGGGCTATCTGCCCTTCCAGTTCGGCGTGCGCTTGTTGAGGAAGGCATCCATGCCTTCGCGGAAATCTTCGCTCATATAGGCTTTCAGGATCAAGTCCTCGCCCTCTTCGCGCGACAGCGTGCGGCGGATGCGGCGCACCGCTTCCTTGGTCGCCTCCAGCGTGAGCGGCGCGTGGCTGGCGACCAGCTTTGCGGTCTCGTCGGCGCGGCGCTGCAGCGTCTCGACGTCGGGCACGACCTCGTTGAGCAGGCCAAGCGCCAGCGCCTCCGGCGCCTCGACGAGGCGCGCCCTAAAGATCAGATCCTTGGTGCGGGCGGGTCCGACCAGCGCGACGACACGGCTGATGTTCGACATCGACAGGCAGTTGCCGAGCGTGCGCGCGATCGGAAAGCCCATCCGCGTCGTCTCGGTGCCGATGCGCAGGTCGCAACAGGCCGCGATGCCGGCGCCGCCGCCGGTGCAGGCGCCGGCGATGGCCGCGATCACGGGCACGCGGCACTGCTCGAGCGTGCCGAGCACGCGGTCGATGCGGGCCTCGTAGTCGAGTGCGTCCTGCGCGGTCTTGAACGTACGGAACTGGGAAATGTCGGTGCCGGAGGCGAACGCCTTGTCGCCGGCGCCGGTCAGGATCAGCGCCTTGATCGAGCGGTCAGCGTTGATCTCCTGGCAGATCTCCGCCATGCGATCATACATGGCGAAGGTCATTGCGTTGCGCGCCTGCGGGCGGTTGAAGGTGATCCGCGCGATGCCGTCCGTGACGGAGTAGAGCAGGTCTTCGTTGGCAGTCGTCGGTGCGTTCATCGCGCGCTCTCTTCTTTTGGTTAGGTCGGTTCAGGCCAGTTGAGCCTTTAAGCCACCTGGGCCTTGGACATCGGCACCGCGTCGCGTCCCTTCAGGACGTCCATGGCCGCCAACACGCCGCCGCTCCGGTGCGGGATCTTTGCCAGATCCAGGCCCATCTCGACGCCGGCGAGCGTGCCCATCAGCATCAGATCGTTGAAATGGCCGATATGGCCGATGCGGAACACCTTGCCCTTGACCTTGTTCAGGCCGGTGCCGAGCGACATGTCGAAGTTCTCCAGCACAACCTTGCGGAAGGCGTCGGCGTCGTGGCCATCAGGCACGCGCACGCCGGTCAGCGCCGGCGAGTGCGCAGCCGGGTCGGCGCACTGCGTCTCCAGGCCCCAGACCTTGATCGCAGCACGCGTCGCCGCGCTGTGGCGCTTGTGGCGGGTCCAGACGTTCTCCAGCCCCTCCTCTTCCAGCATCTTGACCGCTTCGCGCAGGCCGTAGAGCAGGTTGGTGGCGGGCGTATAGGGGAAGGTGCCGAGCTTGTTGAAGTTGATGACTTCCTGCCAGTCCCAATAGGAGCGCATGCCGGGGTTGGCCTTCGCAACGGCGAGCGCCTTCTCCGAGACGGCGTTGAAGCCGAGGCCGGGCGGCAGCATCAGGCCCTTCTGCGAGCCCGCGACCGAAACGTCGATACCCCAGGCGTCGTGCTCATATTCCATCGAGCCGAGGCCGGAGATGGTGTCGACCATCAGCAGCGCCGGATGCTTGACGCGGTCGAGCAGCTTGCGCACCTCCAGCGGCGGCGTCACGCAGCCGGTCGAGGTCTCGTTGTGCACGACGCAGACGGCCTTGATCGCGTGCTGCTTGTCGGCGACAAGGCGCTTCTCGATCTCGGCGAGGTCGGCGCCGTGGCGCCAGTCGCTCGGGATGAAGTCGACGTCGAACTTGAACTTGTCGGCGATGCCGCGCCACAGCACGGCGAACTGGCCGGTCTCGCACATCAGGAGCTTGTCGCCGGGCGCGAACACGTTGACCATCGCCGCTTCCCAGGCGCCGGTGCCGGACGAGGGGAAGATGATCACGGGCTGCTTGGTGCGGAACACCCGCTGCATCGAGGCGAGAACCGCAAAACCGAGCTCGGCGAACTCCGGACCGCGATGGTCCAGGGTCGGCATGTCCATCGCCCGCAGCACCCGGTCGGGCACGTTGGTCGGTCCTGGAATCTGTAAGAAATGCCTTCCAGTGTGCACGGTCATCGGCGTCCTTCCCGGTCTTTGAAGCTTGTCTCGGCTTTGGCGTCGGTCGGCCCGAATTCAGGGCTCCCGCGAGCCGCTCGCATATCACTATTCGCCGGGCTTGTCCCTCGCCCGGCGAGGTCCGTCAATGCACAAGAAGCAGGGCTCGCTTGCCAAGGGCCGTGACGGGAGGCAAGACGGTGCCGGCGAACAGGCGAAAGCGGACCATGGCGGCGGAAGTGGCTGGAAAATCACCGGAATCGGCTGAAAAGGGCGGCCTGGCGGCACGCCTGGCCCGGGAAATCAAAGGCGACGTCCTGTTCGACCGCTTCAGCCGTGGCCGCTACGCCACCGACGCCTCGTTCTACCAGATCGTGCCGGCCGGCGTGGTCGTGCCCAAGACCATGGACGAGGCCCTGCTGGCCCTGGCGATCGCCCGCGATGAGGGGCGCAAGGTCACCCCGCGCGGCGGCGGCACCTCGCAATGCGGCCAGACCGTCAATGACGGGATCGTGGTCGATCTGTCGAAACACCTGAACCGCATCCTCTCGCTCGACGTCGAAGGCCGCACCTGCGTGGTCGAGCCCGGCATCGTCCTCGACGATCTCAACCGGCAGCTCAGAAAGCACGGTCTCTGGTTCCCGGTGGACGTCTCCACGGCCTCGCGCGCCACCATCGGCGGCATGGCCGGCAACAATTCCTGCGGCGGGCGCTCACTCCGCTACGGCACGATGCGCGACAACACGCTGTCGATGGAGGCCGCGCTTGCCGACGGCACGCTCGGCCGTTACGGCGAGGTCTCGCGCGATCTCTCCGATCTCGACGCCGGCAACAGCGCCCGCGCCCTGTTCCGCGACATGCTCGATCTCGGCACGCGCGAGGCCGACGAGATCGCGGCAAGGTTTCCGAAAGTGCAGCGCCGCGTCGGCGGCTACAATCTCGATGCGCTGGTGCCGCGCAATGCGCGCAACAACATGGCGCACCTCCTGGTCGGCTCCGAGGGCACACTGGCCTTCACCACCAAGGTCGAGCTGAAGCTGTGGCCCGTGATCCGCAACAAGGCGCTGGGCGTTTGTCATTTCGGCAGCTTCTACGAGGCGATGGATGCGGCCCAGCATCTCGTCAAGCTGAAGCCGATCGCGGTCGAGCTGGTCGACCGCACCATGCTCGCGCTCGGCCGCGACATCGCGATGTTCCGCCCCATCATCTCCGCCGCGATCAAGGGCGATCCGGACGCCGTGCTGGTCGTCGAGTTCGCCGAAGAAGACCAGGCGGACAACCTCGTGCGCCTGAAGCGGCTCGGTGAGCTCATGGGCGATCTCGGCTTCGGCTGGACCAACGACAAACGCAAATGGGGCGGCGTGGTCGAGATCACCGAACCCGCGCTGCAGAGCGGCATCGCGGATTTCCGCGCTGCCGGCCTCAACGTCATGATGTCGATGAAGCAGGAGGGCAAGCCGGTCTCCTTCGTCGAGGACTGCGCCGTGCCGCTGCCGCACCTCGCCGACTACACCGCACGGCTGAACGAGGTGTTCGCCAAGCACGGCACCAGCGGCACGATGTATGCGCACGCCTCCGAGGGCTGCCTGCACGTGCGCCCGGTGTTGAATTTGAAGCTGGAGAAGGACGTCAAGGCGATGCGCGCCATCGCCGAGGAGGCCTTCGCGCTGGTGCGCGAGTACAAGGGCTCGCATTCCGGCGAGCATGGCGACGGCCTGGTGCGCTCCGAATTCCACGAGACGATGTTCGGCGAGCGTCTCGTCGCCGACTTCCGCGAGGTCAAGCAGCGCTTCGATCCCGATGGCGTGCTCAATCCCGGCAAGATCGTCGATGCGCCCAGAATGGACGACCGCTCGCTGTTCCGCTTCAAGCCCGACTATCGGGTCGGCGTGCTGAAGACCAAGCTCGACTGGTCGGCTTATCCCGGCGCCGGCGGCGGCTTCCAGGGCGCGGTCGAGATGTGCAACAACAACGGCGCCTGCCGCAAGCTCGAGGGCGGCGTGATGTGCCCGTCCTACCGCGCCACGCGCAACGAGAAGGACGTCACGCGCGGCCGCGCCAACAGCTTGCGGCTCGCGATCTCCGGCCAGCTCGGCCCGGATGCGTTGTCCTCCGACGAGATGATGGAAACGCTCAAACTCTGCGTCTCCTGCAAGGCCTGCCGCCACGAATGCCCGACCGGCGTCGACATGGCCAAGATGAAGATCGAGGTGCTGGCCGCGCGCGCCGCCTCGCACGGCCTGACATTGCGCGACCGCCTGGTCGGCTATCTGCCGCGCTATGCCGGCCTCGCCGCGCGCTTCGCGCCGCTAGCCAATTTGCGCAACCGCAGCTCGCTGCTCCGAAAGCTGTTCGAGCGCTTCGCCGGCATCAGCGCACGCCGCGCCCTGCCCGCCTTCCGCAGCGACGTGTTTGCGCCGGCGGCTGACGTGGTCGGGCCCGTTGATGGCCGCGAGGTCGTGCTGTTCGCCGACACCTTCAATCGCATCTATGAGCGCGAGAACCTCGATGCCGCCCTGCGCGTGCTCGCGGCCGGCGGTTATCGCGTTCACCTGCCGAAGCCCACCAGCGGCAGCCGTCCGCTCTGCTGCGGCCGCACCTTCCTGTCCGCAGGCCTCGTCGATGAAGCCAGGGGCGAGCTCGATCGGCTGGTCGCTGCCTTTGCGCCCTTTGCCGCGCGCGGCGTGCCGATCGTCGGCCTCGAGCCGAGCTGCCTGTTGACGCTGCGCGACGAGCTCGCCTCGCTGCGCAAGGACAACGACGCCAAGGCGGTCGGCGCGCACGCGCTGACCTTCGAGGAATTTCTGGTGCGCGAGGCCGAGGCCGGCCGGCTGCAACTGCCGCTCGGCACCATCGCTCACAAGGCCGTGGTGCACGGCCATTGCCATCAAAAATCCTTCGGCGCCTTCAAGCCGGTCGAGCAGGTGCTGCGGCTCGTCCCGGGCCTTGCGGTCGAGACCATCGAATCGAGCTGCTGCGGCATGGCCGGCGCGTTCGGTTATGGCGCGGACACCTATGATGCCTCGATCGAGATGGCCGAGCTGTCGCTGCTGCCCGCCGTGCGGCGCGCAGACCCGACGACTCTCGTCGTCGCCGACGGCACCTCCTGCCGCCACCAGATCCATGACGGCACCCGGCGCGAGGCGCTTCACGTCGCGCGCGTGCTAGCGATGAGCCTCGATCGTACTGAGACCAATTCCACCTCAACTGCTGCAAAGGAAACCAGCCATGGCTGACCTCACGCTCGACACCGCCCGCAAGATCCTCGATGCCGCCTTCGCGAAGGCCGGCGAACTCAAGCTGAAGCCGCTGGTCGTCACCATCCTCGACGCGCGCGGCGTGCTCAAGCTCGCCGCGGCGCAGGACGGCACCAGCCTGATGCGCGGCGAGATCGCGCATGGCAAGGCCTATGGCGCGCTCGCCATGGGCATGGGCTCGCGGGCGCTGTTCCAGCGCGCCCAGGAGCAGGCCTTTTTCATCGACGCCGTGAACACCATCGCCAAGGGCGCGCTGGTGCCGGTCCCCGGCGGCGTCCTGATCATGGATGGCGCGACGCTGCTCGGCGCCGTCGGCGTCTCCGGCGACACCTCCGACAATGACGAGGCCTGCGCGGTGGCGGGCATCCAGGCGGCCGGGCTGAAGCCCAACGCGGGGTAAGGTCTCGTAGGGTGGGTTAGCCCTGTGGGCGCGCAAAGCGCGGCCGCAGGGCGTAACCCACCTCTTCCGCTTCTGCGGGACAGACAGTGGTGGATTACGCTGACGCTAATCCGCCCTACGACACCTACAAGCCCTTGCGCCACCCGACGGGCGAAACACCCATCGCTCGGTCAACCGTCACATCCCAAAATATTCGCCTTTACAGAATTTCGGATTTATCGCATTGTCGCCCCATCCTGATCCCGTGACAAGGGGCGGTCGTACGTCGTCACGAACCGCGGATCGGGCTGCGGTGGACGCTGGGCAGCGCCGTCGCGGATGTGAGACGCAGGGCGGGGCGATGGATTGAGCCGAACCCTGTGAGCGTCACGCAAGCCGCGTTGTACGAACGGCGCTCGATGCCTGCCAGGCCCTTGGGCGAAGACGCCCGGGGTGAAGCGGGAAGCCTGCGTACGGCAAAACCGTGTGGTCCTGGCCGTCGTTGCTACGGTCAAGCCCCGCGAATGCGGCGTCGCTTCGACCGAGGCGCGTCCGTGACTTTCGCGGAAGTGACGGAGGCAAGACAGAACTCGTCTCCGGGGAGAGCACGCATAAGCCGTCAAACCACTGCGCAGGGAAGGCCGGACGTTGGGCTGCCCTGTATTTCTCCTGTGCCTTGCGTGTGCATCATTCTTGCACGGGAGTCTTGCGGGTGCCAGCCGGCGCCCGGCCTTCCCTGCGCCCTTTCCTCGGACAGCGCGTGAAGCGAAAGCAAACCCCGGGCGAAATGCGCCGCGGGAAGGCGAAGGCGTGTCTGCTGTTTGAGATGTGAAGTTGGTTGAGCACACCCTCGTGCCCCGGACGCAGCGCAGCGCCCCTTCGGCGGTGCGCTGCAGAGCCGGGGCCCATCTCGCCGCCTACTTTGCCGCCTCCTGGGTCCCGGCTCTGCGCCGCAACGCCAAGAGCGTTGCAGCGCGTCCGGGACACGAGAGCGAGCCCCCTCACCGTCCCGTCCAGACCGGCTTCCGCTTCTCGCTGAACGCCTTCAACCCTTCCTTGGCGTCCTCGGTCATCGAGAGCAGCGCGATCTGGCTTTCGGTGTAGGCGATGCTCTCGTCGAACGACATCGAGGCGATGGCGCGCATGGCGTATTTGCCGCGGCGGATCGCGGTCGGGGATTTGTCGACGATGCGGCCGATCAGCCAGTCGACCTTGGCATCGAGCTCGGCGGTGGGCACGACGTAGTTGAGCAGACCCGCGGCTTGCGCCGTCTTGGCATCGAACGGCTCGCCGGTGAGCGCCCATTCGTTGACGAGGCGCGGCGGCGCAATGTTCTGCAACAGGCTCAGCACCTGCATCGGGAACACGCCGACCTTCACCTCCGGCAGGCCGAAGACGACGTGATCGGCCGCGACCGCCATGTCGGTCATGCAGAGCAGGCCCATGCCGCCGGCCATGCAGACGCCGCCGACCCGCGCAATCGCCGGTTTGGTGGCGTTCTGTGACAAACGTAACAGATCGGCATAGTCGACATTTGGTTTGGAATGATCCATCGCGAAAGCCGCGCCGGAATTCTGCAGATCGGCGCCCGCGCAGAACGCCTTGTCGCCCGCGCCCGTCAGCACGATGACGCGGACGTCCTTGTCGTCGTGCGCGTCGCGATAGCCTTTGGTGATGCCGGCGATGACCTCGCCGTTCAGCGCGTTACGTTTCTCCGGCCGGTTGATGGTGATCCAGAACGCCTGCCCGCGCTTCTCTGTGATGATTGCTGTGGTGTCGGTCATGCTACGCTCGCTTCCTTGCCATCCGTTTTGCAGCCATTTGCGGCAGGACGGGCGGCGCGCGCAAGGGCAATCTGCAACGCCGTGTCACCATAGCGTGTGGGCGCAAATTCGCTTGGCGATTGAATTGCGGGTGACGGCCGCTATCCTGACTGGAGATTTTGATCACCGATGAGCCATTTCATGCGCGCCGCGATGATGTCATTGCTGACAGGCTTGCTCGTGCTGGGCGCAGCGCCCGCAAGCCACGCGGCCGATGCCGCGAAACTGGCGCTGGTGATCGGCAATGCAAGATACCCCGACAACGAGTTCGTGCTGAACGAGGTCGCCAACGACACCCAGGACGTCACTGAAGAATTGAAGCGCGACGGCTTCGTCGTCGACCGGCAGAACAATCTCACGGCCGACGCCATGCGGCAGGTGCTGGATCGGTTCTATGCCCGCATCGAACGCGGCGCGGCGGCGCTGATCTTCTTCGACGGTTTTGCCATCCAGTCCAACCGGCAGACCTATTTGCTTCCGGTCGACGCGCAGATCTGGACCGAGCCGGATGTGGCACGCGACGGCTTCAGCCTTGATACTATCCTCGCCGAGATGAACACGCGCGGCGCTGCGATCAAGATCGCGCTGATCGACGCCTCGCGCCGCAACCCGTTCGAGCGGCGCTTCCGCCGCTATTCGGCGGGCCTTGCGCCGGCGATCGCGCCGAGCAATTCGCTCGTGCTCTACTCCGCCGCGCTCGGTGCGGTCGCGGCCAGCGGCAAGACCGAGCATGGCCTGTTCGTCGCCGAGTTGCTGCGCGAGATGCGCGCGCCGAACATCAGCGCCGAGCAGGCCCTGACCAACACCAAGAACGGCGTCGTCGCCGCCACCAAGCGCGAACAGGTGCCGTGGCTGTCGTCCTCGCTGACGACGGAATTCTCGTTCGCGGGTTCAGTGACGCGGCCGCCCGACACCAAGGCCGGCGACCCGACCAAGCCGGAGCCTCAGAAACCCGAGCCGCAGAAACCGGTCTGCGAGGCGCCGCAGGCAGAGCCGCTCCCGAGCGCGGACGATCTCGCCAGGGATCCCGTCATCGCCGATCTCAGCCGCAAGATCGCGGCGAATCCCAATGACGTCGCCTCGCGTTACAAGCGCGGCCAGGTCTACGCGATCAAGCGCGCCTACGCGCTCGCCATTCAGGATTTCGATGTCGTGATCCGCAGGAATCCCGGGGATGGTGAGGCGCTCAACAATCGCTGCTGGACGCGCGCCGCGACCGGCGATCTGCAGGGCGCGCTCGCCGACTGCAATCTGGCGCTCCAGGTCGATCCTGGATTGAGCGATGCACTCGACAGCCGCGGGCTCGTCAACCTCAAGCTCGGCCGGACCGCTGAGGCGATCAAGGACTACACCGAGGCGATCCAGCGCAACCCGCGCTCGTCATCGTCGCTGTTCGGCCGCGGCATCGCCACCCGCAGGAGCGGCGGTGACGGCGCCACCGATATCGCGCAGGCAAAGTCCATGAACCCGAACATTGCGAAGGAGTTCGCAGGATACGGCGTCACGGAATGCACTCCTTAGACGGGAGCGGCTTTCCTGATCCAGACCTTGTTGTCGTGGAACGCGGCCCCGCCGATCGGCGCGACGGTTTCGGCGCCCGTCAACATGTTGATGCCGCGGCCGCCGATGTGGTTCTTGTTGGGATGAACGGACTCCGCGATCAGCACGCCGCGCCGCACACCGTCGAACAGCGTCGCCACCAGCGTGGTCTCGCCGCGGGTGTTGCCGAGCGTCACCGCATCGCCATCGGCAATGTCGAGCGCGGCCGCATCCAGCGGATGGATCATCACGCTCGCCTTGCCCTCGCGCGCCTGCGAGGACGGCGTCTCGTTGAAGGTGGTGTTGAGGAAGCTGCGCGACGGGCTGGTCGCAAGCCGGAACGGATGGGCCTGGTCGGTCTGCTCGATCACGGCCCAATGGTCCGGCAATGCCGGCATCTTGTCGACATCGCCCATCGTGACGCCGAACGGCGGATGCGCCCAATCGGCTTTGAAGTGGAATTTCCCGTCGGCATGGGCAAAGCCGTCGAGAAAATGCGAGGTGCGGAAGTCCGGTTGCAGGTCGCGCCAGATGTCGGCTTCGAGGCCGCCGATGTCGCCGTGGTTGCTCAGCTTCAACGTCGCGTCGATCAATTCGCGCGGCGTCATCTCGAAGCCCTGATGCCTCGCACCGAGCCGCGGCGCCAGCGCCTGCAAGACCTCGTGATTGGAGCGGCATTCGCCGGGCGGGTCGATCAGCTTCGCACCACCGAGATGTGCTGGTGGCCGCCGCCGTAATAGAGATCGTCATGCTCCATGAACATGGTCGCCGGCAGCACGATGTCGGCCATCTCTGCCGTCTCGGTCATGAACTGCTCATGCACCGCGACGAACAGATCCTCGCGCGCAAAGCCCTGCCGGACCAATGCCTGCTCCGGGGCCACCGTCATCGGATTGGTGTTCTGGATCAGCATCGCCTTGACCGGCCCCTTGCCGCGCAGGGCCTCGGAATCGCCGGTGAGGATGCGGCCGATCTTGGACTGGTCGAGCGCACGGATGCTCTGGTCGATGGCGTCGTGGCCCTCGATGATGGATTCGTTGAAATGCCACAGCGCGTAATTGTTGAAGAAGGCGCCGCCGCCCTCATACTGCCAGGCGCCGGTCACCGCGGGAATGCAATTTGCCGCGTGCATCTGCGTGGCACCGTTGCGACTGCGCGTAAAGCCGTAGCCAAAGCGGAAGAAGGTGCGCTTGGTCTCGCCAACCGCTTTCGCGAAGGCTTCGATTTCCGCCACCGGAACGCCGCAAATCGCGGACGCCCATTCCGGCGTGCGCGTCTCCAGATGCGCTTCGAGCTCGGCGGGGCAGTCGGTGTATTTGTCCAGATAGGCGCGGTCGGCGTAACCGTCACGGAACAGGACATGCATCACGCCGCAGGCAAAGGCGCCGTCGGTGCCGGGCCGCAGGATGATCTTGATGTCGGCCTGCTTCATGGTCTCGTTGTCGTAGATGTCGACCGCCGCAATTTTCGCGCCGCGCTCCTTGCGCGCTCTCGACGCGTGCGTCATCACGTTGACCTGGGTGTTGACGGGATTGGTGCCCCAGATCACGACGAGGTCGGACAGCGCCATCTCGCGCGGATCGACGCCGGCGATCTTGCCGGTGCCGATCGCGAATCCGATGCGCGCAACATTGGCGCAGATGGTCTGATAAAAGCGCGAATACTTTTTCACATGCGTGAGACGGTTGAGCCCGTCCCGCATCACGAGGCCCATCGTGCCGGCGTAGTAATAGGGCCAGATCGATTCCGCGCCGAACTCGCGTTCGGCTTGATTGAAGCGATGCCCGATCTCGTCCAGCGCCTCGTCCCACGAGATGCGCGCGAATTGCCCCGAGCCCTTCGGCCCAATGCGGCGCATCGGAAACGTGATCCGCTCGGGGTGATGGATGCGCTCGGCGTAACGGGCGACCTTGGCGCAGACGACGCCGGCCGTGTAGGTCTGCTTTTTCGAACCGCGGACACGGCCGATGCTGCGGCCTTCGACCACCTCGACATCGAGGGCACAGGCCGAGGGGCAATCATGCGGACAGGTCGAATGGCGGATTTCGATTTTGGCGTGCTGGTTCATGGCCCAGTTCGTAACACCAAAATACCAGCCAGCCGAGCGCATTTATCCGGCACGGCCCATGCGATTTGCTCAAGGCGCGCGCGCCGCGGGTTCCTGCTGCAGCCGCGAAGGCGGCGCGGTCACACCGAAAACCGCCCGATATTCCCTGATGCGATCGGCTTTGTGAGGCGTCGACAGTCCGCATTCCCTGCCGCTACAGTGCCGGCCAACAAGAACGATATCAGGGAGGTGGGCATGATCGCCCGACGATCCGTGCTGGCATTGGCGGCCGGCTTGCTTGCCGTAGTCTCCGCAGCCCCCTCATTCGCGCAGGATTATCCCAGCCATTCGGTCCGGATTGTCGTGCCGTTCGGCGCGGGCGGGCCAGCCGACGTCGCCGCCCGGCTGATCGGCAACGTGCTCCAGGAGAGTTTTGGTCAGCCCTTCGTGGTCGAGAACCGCACCGGCGCCGGCGGCGTCATCGGCACGGTGGAAGCTGTGAAGTCGCCGTCCGACGGCTACACGCTGCTGATGATGTCCAACACCCAGACCGCGAATGAATCGCTGCTGACGGCGGACAAGCGCAAATACGAATTGATGCGCGACCTCGCGCCGATCGCGCCGGTGAATTATTCCGATCTCGTCATCGTGGTGAACCCGCAAGTCCCGGCGAAGACGCTGGCCGAGTTCATCGCGCTCGCCAAGGCGCAGCCGGGCAAGCTGAACTACGCCTCCTCCGGTCAGGGCACGCCCTACCACATGGCCGGCGAGCTGTTCAAAGCCATGGCCGGCATCGATGTCGTGCACGTTCCCTATCGCAACAGCGGCGAGGCGCGCAGCGGCGTGATCGGCGGACAGGTGCAGATGATGATCGACGCGGTGCCGGCGATGGCGCCGAACATCGGCGAAAATCAAGTTCGCGCGCTCGCAACCACCGGCAAGCAGCGTTCGACCGTGCTGCCGAACGTGCCGACAGCAGGCGAAGCCGGTGTAGCAGGCTACGAGGCGACGATCTGGCTCGGCCTGATGGCGCCGATCGGCACGCCGAAGCCGGTGATCGACAAGCTCAATGCAGCCGTCAACGCAATGGTGAAGCGGCCCGACATCGTCAAGCTCTGGACAGAACAGGGCGCCGTGCCCATGTCGATGACGCCGGAACAGTTCGACAAATTCCTGCGCGGCGACATCGAGAAATGGGCCGACGTCGTCAAGAAGTTCGACAAGTCCTGAGGCCGCAGAGCGATCATGCCGACCATTCAATTCCGGCTCAACGGCGCGACCGTCGTCGTCGAAACCGATTCTGACCAGGCGCTGCTCGATGTGCTCCGCGGCCGGCTCGGCGTCACCGGTCCGCATTTCGGCTGCGGCGCCGGTGAGTGCGGCGCCTGTCACGTCATGGTCGGTGACCGCGCGATGACCTCCTGCGACATGCCGATGTGGTCGGTCGCGGACAAGGACGTCGTCACGGTGGAAGGCCTCGGGACAGTGGAGCAGCCGCACCCGCTGCAACGTGCCTTCATCGCCGGACAGGCGATGCAGTGCGGCTATTGCGTCGCGGGGATCCTGATCAGCGCGGCGGCGCTGCTGCAGCGCAATCCGTCCCCGACGGAGGCGGAGGTCAGAGCGGCGCTCGATCGCAATCTGTGCAGGTGCGGATCGCACAACCGCATGGTCCGCGCCGTGCTGCATGCGGCAGCAGAGATGGCGGCATCATGAGCACGTCGTCCCCTGCCCCGAAGCTGCCGGTGAGCCTCGTGGCCAATCCCAAGCTGTCGTCCTGGGTGCGGTTCACCGATGGCGGCCGTGTGGCGATCTCACCCGGCAAGGTCGAGATCGGCCAGGGCATCGTCACGGCGCTGGCGCAGATCGCGGCGGACGAGCTCGATGTCGAGATCGGCCGCGTTGACATGATCCGTGCCTCGACGGCGACGAGCCCGAACGAAGGCGTCACCTCCGGCAGTCTCTCGATCCAGCAGTCCGGCCGCGCGCTGCGTCAGGTCTGTGCCGAGGTGCGCCAGCGCTTCCTTCGTGCGGCATCGGAACGTCTCGGCGTCGATGCCGCGCTGCTCGATATCGATGACGGCACCATCTCTGGTCCCGGCAATGTCAGGACCAGCTATTGGGAGTTGATGGACGAGGTCTCGCTCGACCACGACGCCACCGCAGGCCCGACAGCGAAGAGTGCCGCCGGGCGCACCGTCGCCGGACATTCGGTCCAGCGTGTTGACATTCCCGACAAGGTGTTCGCGCGGCCGCGCTTCATCCACGACCTTGCGCTGCCGGGACTGGTGCACGGACGGGTACTGCGGCCGGATATCTCGGGCGCCAAATTGATCGCACTTAATGAGGAGGCTGCACGCGCAGTCCCCGGCCTCATTGCGATCGTCCGCGACGGCGGCTTTGCCGGCGTGGTCGCCGACAACGAGGCGGCCGCGGACGCAGCGCTCAAGGCCTTGCGCAAGAGCGCGACATGGTCGGCGGGCGAGCCGCTGCCCGATGAAGACGATCTGGCGGGCTTTTTGAAGAGCCAGCCGGTCGAGAGCAGCATCATCGACACCAGGATGGCGGAGCCGGCGCGCAAGCCCGTCCAGACCCTCCGCCGGCAATACACCCGCCCCTACATCGCCCACGCCTCGATCGCCCCGTCCTGCGCCATCGGCCGATGGGATAGTGACCGTGTCCATGTCTGGACGCACAGCCAGGGCGTCTACCTCCTGCGCGCCGATCTCGCGATCGTGCTGAAGCTGCCGGCCGAGAACATCGTCGTCGAGCACATCGAGGGCGCCGGCTGCTACGGACACAATGCGGCCGACGACGTCGCGCTCGACGCCGTGCTGCTGGCGAAGGCGGCCGGTGGCCGTCCGGTGCGCGTGCAGTGGTCACGGCACGACGAGATGTCCCACGCGCCCTTTGGGGCGGCGATGGCCATCGAGATCGAGGCCGATCTCGATGCAGGCAACGAGATCGCCGGCTGGCGCCACGCGATCTGGAGCAACGGCCATGCAGCAAGGCCGGGACGCGCGGCGCAGCCGGCGCTGCTTGCCGCAACCGAGATCGCCAATCCCTATCCCCGCATGATCTCGACAAACCCGCCGGCCGCCAATGGCGGCGGCGGCGACCGCAACTCCGTCCCGCTCTACGACTTCCCGGCCTGGACGATCACGAGCCACCGGCTGCTGACCATGCCGGTGCGCACCTCGGCGCTGCGGACGCTGGGCGGGCAAGGCAACGTGTTCGCCATCGAGTCCCTGCTCGACGAGATCGCTGCCCTGCGCGGCGAAGATTCGATCGCGTTCCGTCTGCGGCATTTGCGTGACGAGCGGGCGCACGATGTCATCAGCGCTGCGGCGCGACGCGCCGCATGGAAGCCGCAGAAGCAGCCCGGCATCGGTCACGGCGTCGGCTTTGCCCGCTACAAGAACATGGGCGCCTATTGCGCTGCGATTGCCGAGATCGAGGGCACCGACGACATCCGCGTCAAGCGGCTGACGCTTGCAGTTGACGTCGGCGAGGCCATCAATCCGGACGGCGTGGTCAACCAGATCGAGGGCGGCGCGATCCAGGCCACGAGCTGGGTGCTGAAGGAGCGCGTCCGGTTCGACCGCACCGGCATCACTTCGACCTCCTGGACGGACTATCCGATCCTGACCTTCAGCGAGGTGCCGGCCGTGGATGTCGAGATCATCCAGCGGCCCGAGATCGATCCGGTCGGCGCCGGCGAAGCCGCGCACGGCCCGGTGACGGCGGCGATCGCCAATGCGGTGTATGATTGCCTCGGCGTGCGTGTGCGCGACCTGCCGATCACGCGCGACAAGATCATTGCAGCGATGGAGCGTGCGCCTTGACGACAGTGAACGTTTTGAGCGGCGGCGCGGCACAAGGCCTGGTGCGCGGCGTTACCGAGGCTTTCAAGGCGCAAACCGGCCTCGGTATCGACGGCGAGTTCGGCGCGGTCGGCGTGATGGCGGACAAGCTGCGCGCGAGCACGCCGGCCGATCTCGTGATCCTGACGCAGGCGCTGCTTGCGAGGCTGGCCGAGGAGAAGCTCGTCGTCCCCTCATCGATCACGGATGTCGGCCGGGTCGAGACCGCGCTGGCGGTCCGCAGCCGCGATGCCAAGGTGACGGTGAAGACCGAGGCCGATCTGCGCGGGGTGCTGCGCGGCGCCGATGCAATCTATGTCCCTGACACCAAGGCCTCGACCGCGGGCCAGCATTTCGCAAAAGTGCTGGACCAACTCGGCATCGGCTATGAGGTGGCATCGCGGCTGAAGATCTTTCCGAACGGTGCAACCGCGATGCGGGAGCTCGCGGCATCTGGCGCGGCAAAGCCGATCGGATGCACGCAGGCGACCGAGATCATCGCGACAGACGGCATTGCATTGTCAGGGGCGCTGCCGCCCGGCTGCGAACTCGTGACGATGTATACGGCCGGCGTGACAATGCGGACAGCGCATCCGACAGAGGCGGCCGCGCTGATCGCGTTGCTGACCGGCGCAGATCGGAAGGACCTGCGCCAGCGCGCTGGTTTTACCGGCTAGAGCCGATGACGCCCTATTTGTGCAGCTGGGTGAGGCCTGTCGGCGGGCCGTCGACGGCGGTCCAGCCGCCATCGACGAACAGCGTGCTGCCGCTGACATAGCTGGCGGCATCCGAAGCAAGATAGGCCACCGCGGTCGCGACCTCGTCGGCGCTGCTCCAGCGGTTGAACACGGTGTGGCCGGCGTAGAGATTGTAGATGTCGGGGCGCTGCTTGAACGGGCCGGTCAGCGCGGTTTCGGCGATGCTCGGCGCGATCGCGTTGACGCGCACGCCGGCATGGCCGACCTCGGAGGCAAAGCCCTTCACCAGCAGGCCGATCGCCGCCTTGGTCGAGCCGTAGACGCCGAGGCCCGGCTCGATGGTCACGGCGCGCACCGACGAGCAGGCGATGATGCTGCCGCCCTTTTGCGCGACCATGATGCGGCCGAAGGCCTGGAAGAACCACACCGTGCCCTTGACGTTGAGGTTGAGGACACGGTCGAGATCCTCCTCGGTGTAGTCGAGGATGGTCTTGCGGATGTTGAGCCCGGGCGTGGTCACCGCGATGTCGAGCCGGGCAAATTTCTGCATCACCGTTTTGGCCAGCGCATTGACGTCCGCAGCGCTCGCGGCGTCACAGCTGGCTGCTTCCGCCCAGCCGCCCTTGTCGCGAATCCCGGCGGCGGTCGCCTCCGCGGCGTCAAGCGCGCGATCGGCGCAGACGACGCGGGCCCCGAGCCCAGCCAGCGCCTCGGCCGACGATTTGCCGATGCCCGATGCGGCGCCGAGCACCACGGCCGTCTTGCCGGTGAGATCAAAGAGCTTGCGATAGTCAGTCACTGATAGCTTCTCCTGTAGCTGCTAGCCCTTGTAACCCATCAGCAGGCGGGGCAGCCACAGCGAGAATGCAGGGACGTAGGTCACGAACATCAGTGCTGCGATCAGCGCGGCGTAGAACGGCAGGATGGTGCGCATCACCGCGCCCACCGAAATGCCGCCAATGGCGCAACCGACGAACTGCGTGGTTCCGACCGGCGGGGTGTTCAGCCCGAGGGCGCAATTGATCAGCATCAGCATGCCGAACTGCACCGGATCCATGCCCGCCTTCATCGCGATCGGCAGGAAGATCGGGGTGCAGATCAGGATGGTCGCGGCCATGTCCATGAACGTGCCGAGCACGAACAGGATGACGTTGATGAGCAGGAAGATGACCCAGGGCTGCGTGGAGACCTTGCTCATCAGGTCGCCGGCGAGGTCCGCCACCTCGTACAGCCCCATCAGATACTGGAACATGGTGGAGACGCCGATCAGCAGCAGCACCACGCCCGTCGTCTTCACCGCCTTGGCGGCGGCGCGCAGGAAGTTGCTCCAGGTCATGGTGCGGTAGATGAAGAACGTCAGCAGCATCGTATAGGTGACCGCGACGGCGGCAGATTCGGTTGCCGTGAAGACGCCGGACAGGATGCCCGCCAGGATGATGCCGACGATCAGAAGGCCCGGCAGCGCGGCCGCGAGCGAGCGGAAAACCTCGGCCCAGCCCGGGAACTTGCCGGCCGGATAGCCGCGCTTCACGGCAACGCCATAAGCGGCGACCAGCATGCACGCCATCAACACGATTGCCGGCAGGAGGCCCGCGGCGATCAGCGCGCCGATCGATACCTTGCCCCCGGCTGCCAGGGCATAAATGATCATGTTGTGGCTGGTCGGCATCAAGGCGCCCACCAGCGAAGCGTGGGTCGTGACATTGACGGCGTAGTCGGTGTCGAACCCCTCCTTTTTCATCATCGGGATCATCACCGCGCCCATCGCCGACACGTCGGCCACGGGCGATCCGGAGACGCCGCCGAACAGGGTGCAGGCGACCACGTTCGACATGCCGAGCCCGCCGCGGATGTGACCGACGAGATTCTTGGCGAGCTGCACGATCTTGTCGGCGACGCCGCCATGCAGCATCAGCTCACCGCTGAAGACGAAGAAGGGAATCGCAAGGAACGAGAAGATGTTCATCCCCGACATCATCTGCTGGAAGATGACGGCGACCGGCAGACCTTCGTAGAGGATGGTGCAGATCGCCGAAAGACCGATCGCGAAGGCAACCGGGACGCCGAGGATCAGGAAGCCGAAGAACGTGGCGCCGAGGATGATCAGTTCCATGAGGGGACGACCTCTTCGCCGCGCAGGAGAGCAATGATGTGCTCGATTGAAAAGAAGACGATCAGGACGCCGGAGGCGATCAGCGGGACGTAGCGGATGACCTCGGGGAGGCCGAGATTGGGAATCTTCACGGTCCCCACGGATGCGCCGAGAATCCAGCCGTTATAGGCCATCGCGACGCCAAACGCGGCCACCAGGACGTGGATGACGAGCTCGATCTTCTCTCGCGCGTGATCCGGCAGCATCACCAGCAGGCTGTCCATGCCGATGTGTCCGGCATCGCGCACGCCGACGGCGGCGCCGATCAGCGTGACATACAGGATGAGAACCAGCGCAAGGTTCTCCGTCCAGGTCGGGCTCGAATTGAGCACGTAACGACCGAACACCTGATAGAATACGACGGTGACGATGAGGAGCAGTCCGCTCACGGACAGATACATGCCCGCGCGCGCGACGACGGCATTGACGCGCGACAGCACGCCGGTCGCCGGGCGTACGGCGACCGCCCCCTGCTCGTGGTCTGCGACGTGTGGGTCTGTCATTCCCGCGTCTCCTTGCAAAGGTCCGGGTCGCCTTCGCGGCGACACCGGACCCGACGCTGTGGCGTTACTTCGTGTCCTGGATACGCTTGACGAGGCCCTGCAGCTTCTCGTCACCCGCAAACTTCTGGTACACCGGCTTCATCGCGTCGACGAATTCCGCCTTGTTGGCGATCGTCACGACCTGAACGCCGGCGGCCTCGACCGTCTTGCGGGACGCCTGCTCACGCTCGTCCCAGAGCTTGCGCATGACTGGTACCGATTCCTTGGCCGCCTTGCGGACCATCGCCTGATCCTCCTTGCTCAGCGTGTCCCAGACCTTCTTGGACATCACCAGAACTTCGGGTGCCAGGGAGTGCTCGGTGATGTTGTAGAACTTGGCGGCCTCGAAATGGCGCGACGACTCGTAGGAAGGCCAGTTGTTTTCGGCTGCATCCACCAGGCCGGTCTTGAGCGCGGTGTAGACCTCGCCATACGGCATCGGCGTCGGGTTGGCGCCGAGGCTCTGGATCATGCCCACCCACAAATCGGACTGCTGGACACGAATCTTCAGACCCTTCAGGTCCGCGAGCGACTTGACCGGCGCCTTCACGGTGTAAATGGACCGGGCGCCGCTATCGTAATAGGCAAGGCCGACCAGGCCTGCGGGCTCCATCGCCGCCAGGATCTCATCGCCGATCGGCCCGTCGAGGACGGTGCGCATGTGCTGCGTGTCGCGGAAGACGAACGGCAGGCACAATGCGATCGTTTCCGGCACGAAGTTGTTGAGCGGCGACGCGTTGATCCGCATCATGTCGAGCGCGCCGATCTTGAGTTGCTCGATGGTGTCCTTCTCCGAGCCCAGGGCTCCGTTCGGAAACACCTTCACGCCGAGCTTGCCGCCGCTCGCCGCCGCGAGCTGCTTGCCCATGAACTTGACGGCCTCGACGGTCGGATAATCGGCGGGATGGATGTCGGCGGAGCGGAAGTCGCGTGCGGTCGCCAGCGGCGCTGAGAGCACCATTGCAACGGCTGCGATGATACCGGTGAGTGTCTTCATCTGGGCTTCCTCCTGGGTTGATTATGTCGTTGTCGGCAGGCTGCAGGCCGCCTTGGGTCGCTCCCCTTCAGGTGTGAAGTCAAGCGCCAATGTCGTCCCTAGGGCGCGCGGCATTCCATGTCCAAGCCAAATCCGGCATTGATCGATGCAGCAGTTGCATCGATCAATCTGGCGCAATTTGCGTCGTCGTGGAAGCCGGCGGGATGGCTTGCGTCGCCGGCACGTGACTTGACGCGACCAAGAGAGGCCCCTCAAGATGTCCGAAACAGCGGACTATTTCGAAGGAATGCCCATGCCGCGGAAGCTGATCGATATCTCGGTGCCGCTCAGAAACGACGTGACGGCCGATCCGCCGGGCAACCATCCGACCATTCAGTACATCGATCACCAGCAGGGCCTGCCGCGCATGCTGCAGTTTTTCGACGGCCTCAAGGCGCAGGATTTGCCCGATGGCCAGGGCTGGGCCGTCGAGCAGGTCTCGCTGTCGACCCATAACGGCACGCATCTCGATGCGCCCTGGCACTTCCATCCGACCATGAACCGCGGCGAGCGGTCTTGGACGATCGACGAGGTGCCGCTGGAATGGTGCTTTCAGCCCGGCGTGAAGCTCGACTTCCGGCATCTGCCCGACGGCTACGTGGCGAGCGCCGACGACGTCGAGACGGAGCTGAAGCGCATCGGGCACACGCTCTCGCCGCTGGAGATCGTGGTCGTCAACACCAGCGCCGGCGCCAAATTCGGCAAGGCCGACTACGTCAATTCCGGCTGCGGCATGGGCTATGAGGCCACCATGTATCTGCTCGAACGCGGCGTGCGGCTGACCGGCACGGACGGCTGGAGCTGGGACGCGCCGTTCCTCTACACCGCGAAGAAATATGCCGAGACAAAAGATGCCGGCCTGATCTGGGAAGGCCACAAGGCGGGACGGCACATCGGCTATTGCCATCTGGAGAAACTGCACAATCTCGACCAGCTGCCCTCGACCGGCTTCACGGTCTCGTGCTTTCCGGTGAAGATCGAACGCGCCTCCGCGGGCTGGACCCGCGCAGTCGCCATCATCGATGGCTAGGCGTACGCGCTCACTCGCCGTCGAGGCCGCTCTCGGCGAGTTCGCGCAGCGCATCCGTATCGAGCACGACGATGGCGCCGTGCTCGAGGCGAACCCAGTTGCGGCCGGCCCAGGCGCGCAATTGCTTGTTGATGCTCTCGCGCGTCATCCCCACCATCTCGCTGATCTCCTGCTGCGTGATGGCGAGCGTGCCGCTACCGGAGTCGAACTTGCGCTCCTCGGTGAGACCGAGCAGCGCGCTCGCCAGCCGCCCCGGCAGATTTTGCAGGATGACCTGCTCGACCTGCTGGCTGGTCCAGCGCAGACGGGCGCAGAGCAGCTCGATGAATTTCATCGCCAGCGCCGGCTGGCTCTTCACGAACGGGAGGAAGTCCCGGCGATCGATGATGTAGAGCTCGCAATTGGTGTTGGCGGTCGCATCGGCTGACCGGGGAGCGCCGTCGAGCACCGCGATCTCGCCGAAGATTTCTCCGGGACCGATCAGATTGAGAATGGCGTTCCGTCCGTCGGGCGACGAGGAGGAAATCTTCACTGTCCCCGTGATCACCGCAAACAGATTGTTGCCTGGATCGCCCTTGGCAGCGATCGTCGCGCCGCGCTTCACGGTGGTGTGCTTGGCGTAGCGGCAAAGCTGATCGAGCGCTTCCGGCTCCAGATCCGCGAAGATCGGGTGCTTGCGCAGGACCGATAGTTTATTGCCCGCCGACTGTCGGGGGTCGCCGGTCTTGTCCTGAGGCACGCCGCGGGGCTCCTAAGACTGCGAGGCACTGAGGTTCCTGCGTAGTCAACGTTATCAGGCTTTTCAACCGGAAAGCACCCGCGCGATTTGTGGCAAATGCCCCGAAAAGGCCGCGTTCAAGCCGAAAGCCTGCATCCGAAGGATGCGCCGATGCGGTCCGGTCGATGCAGAGTTGCAGGCAACGCAAGCCGCGCTTGCGTTGAGGCGCTGGCGAAGGCCAAGCCGGCCGAGCGTCGGCTGTTGGCGCGTCTGAGCGGATCAAGACCTCAGGAGGTCAGCGCTTGGAATCCGGATCGAGCCGGCCTGCACTGGTTTGCCGGTCTGCCCAAGCCAGAGCTGCGGCGAATGCGACGAAGATCGCGACGACGACGATGGTCACCAGCAACGCATCAGCGGGCATTATCCCCTCCCAAAGGTCTGGGGCATTATTTTGCTGCAGCAGGCCAGCGTCATTGATCGAGATCAAAAACGTCGGGGGCGTTGCGGATGGGCTATCAGGCTGCGGCCAGCGCCTCGGCACGGACAGGATCGAGCAGGCTGATGCCGCCGTGAATGATCTCGATCACGCCGTGACGCTCCAGCTTGGTGAAGGTGCGACTGACGGTTTCGATGGTCAGGCCGAGATAGTCGGCGATGTCCTGACGGCTCATCGGAAGCGGGACCGTGTCGGACAGACCCTTGAGCGCGACCTGCCTTTCCCGCCAGCCGAGCAGGAAGGTCGCGACCTTCTCGTCGGCCGAGCGTCGGCCGAGCAGGACCATATGGTCGCGTGCCTGGCTCAATTCGCGGATGGCCAGCTCGTTGATCCGCCTGAGCAGCTGCGGCCGGTCCTCGATGAAGCGGCCGAAGGGCGCTTTGGCAAACTGGCACACGGTCACCGCGCCGATCGCATCGGCCGAAAAATTGTGCCGGCCGGAGATGTTCATCCCCAGGAAATCGCCGGGCAAGGCAAAACCGACGATCTGCCGCCGGCCGTCGGGCAGCAGCTTGTACAGCCGCATGACGCCTTCGAGGACGTTGTAGAACGAGGTCGTCATGTCCTCCTCGGAGAACACGGTCTCGCCGGAGTCAAAATGAACGCGGCGGCCGAGATGCTCGAATTCCCTGAGCTCGGCCGCATCCAGCGACGAACAAACCGCCGCTCCGCGTACGGCGCAATCGCTGCAAAAATGCCCGTTCGGCTCAATCGTGACCACGGAAGGCTTCATCCACCGCTCCCCGCGCCGGCTGCTCCCGACACCGGGTCGGGTCCACCGCGCCCGTGCATTTTACTGCACTGCGCCAAAGCCAATTGACAGAGATCAAATTTGAGTGGCATCCCCGTCATATTCTGCTTCCAGAGTTCGACGGGATCACTTTCCATGCTGCAAGCCGCCCTGCGTCACGGCCTGATTGGGCTGCTTCTGATGACGCCTGCGCTGGCGGCCCCGACCGCCGAACAACGCGGCAAGGCCTTCGCACGGGCCAATTGCGCACGCTGTCACGCGATCGACCGCGTCTCCCACAGCCCGCTCGAGGGCGCGCCTCCGCTACGCACGCTGCACCGGCGTTATCCGATCGAGACCCTTGGTGAGGCGCTGGCCGAAGGGATCTACACCGGTCACGACGACATGCCGGCCTTCGAGCTCAGTCCGGACCAGATCCACGATCTCCTGTCCTACCTGAAGACGCTGGAATAGACGGCGTCACACTGCCTGCACGCTCCACCCGATCAGCTCCTTGGCGATGCGGGCAAAGGCTGCATCGAAGGCGGCGACTGCAGCGGCCGGCTCGACCTTGTCGAGCTTTTCGCTGGTCTCGACCAGGCGGGATGCCACCACCTTGCCGTTCTTGTCGACGATCCGCGCCGACAGTTCGATCTCCACCCGTGCCTCGCCCTCCGTGGCGATCCGAAAGCGCCGGATGTCGATCAGGAGCTGGTAATCCGCCTGACCGAGGTCGGTCGTGCGTAGGGGGGCGTGGGCGATGTCGTAATTCTCAAAACTGTCGATCAGGCGTGCCTGCACCAATTTTGGAATGCTGTCGGCCCAGAGGAAATCCGCAAAGCCCGGTCTGTCTCCGACGGGCGCGAACAGCATGCGCTGGGTCTGCAGCATTGCGACCGCGGTCGGCTCGGGAATGGCCAGGGAAGCGGAGAGCGTCTTGCCGGCCGGCCCGAGATTCTTCGGCGTGCGCAGGTCGTAGGTTATTTTCTGCGCGGGTGTCCCACCGCCGGTCATCTTCTCCAGGCCCGCAATGATGCCGTCGAGCTTGCCGGTGTTGCGCGCGAGGCCGTCGGAGAACGTCCTGAAATTCGCGATGGTGTCCTTCAGCGGGCCGGAATTGTCCTGAAGCACCGTGTCGACCCGCCGCAGCGCATCGCGCGCCGCCTGCGTCATGCTCTGGCCGGCGCCGGCGTCGGCGATCAAGGTCACGTGCTCGCCGGATTTGGCAACGATCACCCCGCCCTCCAACGTCACCACCGGTACGCCGGTCAGGCCCTGGAATTCGAGGCCGACCCTGGTGTCGGAACGCACCGGCGTGGCGGTCGCAACCGAGATCGTCGCATTGACGAAGCGCGGGTTATCCGGCGCGAGCGCGAGCTGGGTCACCTCACCGACACGGATGCCGTTGAACAGCACACCGGCGCCGACCAGGAGGCCCGGGACCGGCCCCTGAAACTGCACGTGGTAGTTCGTGCGCGGCCCGATGCCGCCGGTGTTGTTCAGCCAATAGACGAAGCCGAACACCGCGAGGATCGCGGCCAGCACGAAACTGCCGATCAGCACGTAGGGAGCGCGGGTTTCCATGTCTCATCTCATCTCGTGTTGCAGCATCTGCGAGCGCTTGCCGTGGAAATAGGCGCGCACCCAGGGATGCTCGGATTGCAGCAATTCGCGCATCGGGCCGATCGCCACGATCTTGCCGTCGGCCAGCGCGGCGACGCGGTCGCAGACCGTGGTCAGGCTCGCAAGGTCGTGGGTCACCATGAACACGGTCAGCCCCAGCGTCTTTTGCAGCGTTGTGATCAGCGCGTCGAAATCGCCGGCGGCGATCGGATCGAGGCCGGAGGTCGGCTCGTCCAGGAACAGGATCGGCGGATCGAGCGCGAGTGCGCGTGCCAGCGCCACGCGCTTGGTCATGCCGCCCGACAGCTCCGCCGGATATTTGTCGGCGTCCTGGGCGCGCAAGCCGACCATCTCGAGCTTGGCGATCGCGATCTCGTCCATCAGCTCCTGCGACAGGACAAGATTTTCGCGTAAGGGAAACTGGACGTTCTGGCGGACCGTCAGCGAGGAGAACAGCGCGCCTTGCTGGAACAGGATGCCCCATGTCGTGGCTGCGCCGCGGCCGTGGCCGCCGGTGGGCTGGCCCATGACCTCGATGGTCCCGCCCTGGCGCGGGATGAGGCCGATGATGGTGCGCATCAGCACCGACTTGCCGCCGCCGGACGCCCCCACCAGCCCGAGAATCTCGCCGCGGCGAACGTCGAGCGACAGATGGTCGAGCACGGTCTGGCGGCCGAATCCGACCACGAGATCACGGACGCGGATCGCGAACTCGTCCTGCGATACGTCCATCGTCACATTCCGATCGAGGCAAAGAAGATCGCGAACAGGCCGTCGAGCACGATCACCAGGAAGATCGACTTCACCACCGACGTCGTGGTCTGCCGCCCCAGCGACTCCGCGCTGCCCTTGACGCGCAAGCCCTCGCTGCAGGCCACGATTCCGATCACCAGCGCCATGAACGGCGCCTTCAGGATGCCCACCTCGAAATGGGTGACGGAGATGGCCTCGTGCAGCCGCGCGATGTAGATCGCTGGCCCCATGTCGCCATAGAACTGCGCGACGAGACCGCCGCCATAGAGCGCGGCGACCGATCCGATGAAGGTGAGGATCGGCAGCGCAATGACCAGGGCCGCAACGCGCGGCAGGATCAGGACGTCGACGGGATCGAGCCCCATGGTCGAGAGCGCGTCGATCTCCTCGCGCATCTTCATCGAGCCGAGCTCGGCGGTGTAGGCGCTTCCCGACCGTCCCGCGACCATGATGGCGACGATCAGCACGCCGAGCTCGCGCAGCACCAGGATGCCGACCATATCGACGGTGTAGGACTCCGCGCCGAACCTGCGGAAGTGGAAGAAGCCCTGCTGTGCGATGATGGCGCCGATCAGGAAGGTGATCAGCGCGACGATGGGGATCGCCTGCCACCCGATGCGGTAGAGCTGATACACCAGCGAGGTCAGCCGCAGCGAACGCGGCCGACGCAGGACGCCTATCACGGCCATGAACAATGCGCCGAGCATCTGCAGGAAGATCGTGACGTCTTCCCGCGCGTCGGCCGTGGACTTGCCGAGATCGCCCAGCCTCGCCAGCACCGGATTGGGCGCAGCCGTCGGGGCCGGCGTGTGGCGGTTGACCTGGCGCACCTCATCCAGCAGCCCGCTGAAATGATCGGCGACGCCGACGAATTCGGCCGACCTGCCCGATGTTGCGGCCCTGCGCGACAGCTTTTCCAGGACCCAGGCACCGAGCGTGTCGAGCGCACTGACGCCCGACATGTCCAGGGTGACGACGCGCGAGCGATCGACGTCGGCGCCGACCGACCGGGACAACGTCTCGAGCGTGACCACATTCGCGGCGGTCCAGGGCCCTTCAGGGCGCAGGTTCAGCACGTCGCCGGACGGCGTCGCGAGCAACAGCGGTTCGTGGTTCACGCTTCCACCTCATCGGGACAATCGGTCCCCATTCAGACGGCATTTCTAGGCCAGCATATGGCGGCCCGCTTGACCTGTCTCAAGAGCTGAACTGCGCTGCCCGATTGACGCAAATCAAGCGCGATCGCGCGCGCGGGCCCTAGGCTTGCGTCCATTCAATGGGGATATCAAGTCCATGTTCGACAGCGACAGGATGAGCGAAGAATTGCGGGCACTGAAGGTTGACGTCACACGCTTGCTGAGCACCGCCGGCGAGGAAATGTTCGAGAGCTCGAAGGACCGCGCCGAGGCCCTCGCCGATCAGATCAGGGCGGCGCTGACCGAGCTCGGCGAGACCGTGGACGAAGAGCAGGCGCAGCTTCAGGGTCTCATTGCGGACCGTCCGATCACATCGCTCGCCTCCGCCTTCGCGCTCGGCGTCGTTGTCGGCTTCATGCTGAGGAGACACTAGGTGAATACCGAGAATGTGGTCAAACATCTGCGCGCGTTGTGGCGCACCGACAGGATCATCGCGGACATCAGGCTGCGCCATCTGCTTGTTGGCCTCGGCCTGCGTGCCTTTGCGGCCCTGATCGCGGCGTTCGGGCTTCTGATGCTGGAACTGTCGGCCTATTTCGCGCTGGTGCAGATCTGGAGCGCGATTGCCGCGGCGGCCATCCTCGGCGCCGTCAATTTCGCCATCGCGGCCGCTCTGTTCGCAATCGCCGGCCGCGCTCCGTCAGGCCGCGATATCGAGCTCGCCAACGAAATTCACGACACCTCCATCGAAGCCCTTCAGCTCGAGGCGCGCGCGCTCCAGGCCCAGGTGTCAGGCGCGGTACATCATCCGCTCAGCACGATCGTGCCGGTGCTGGTGCCGTTGATCGCGATCATCATCAGGAATTTGCGGACCACGGCCAAATCATCCGCCGCGGCGAATTCGGCTGAAGCGCGCTCCTGAAGCAGGCGCGCTCACAGCTTCAATTTGACGTCGCAGATATCGGGCTCGGCCGGGTCCGGCTTGACCTCGAAGCCGAGGTGCCGGCACATCTCGAGCATCACGCTGTTCTCCTTGAGCACGTCGCCCGATATGATCTTCAGTCCCTCCGACCGCGCGTAGTCGATGATCAGCTGCATGAGGGCCCAGCCGAGCCCCCTGCCCTTGAGATCGGACCGGAGCAAAATCGCGTATTCGCCGCTCTCGTAGATCGAATCCGAATGGAGCCGGACCACGCCGACCATTTCGCCGGTGGCCTCGTCGAAGGCGATGAAGGCCATCGCGCGCGCATAGTCGAGCTGGGTCAGGCGCGCGATGAACTCGTGGGTAAACTCCTTCATCGGTGCGAAGAACCGCAGGCGAAGGTCGTGCGGCGTGACGTGACGCAGGAATTCGTGGATGGTCGGCTCGTCCTCGGGGCGCATGGGCCGCACGAAGATGCGCCAGTCGTCCTTGAGCTTGAGGCGCCGCTCCCATTGCGACGGATAGGCGCGAACGGCGAAATTGGCCGGGCCTGAGCCGACAAACTTTCGTTGCGGCGGCCCGACCGCGACGCGGGCATCGACCGCGGTCACGCCGGTTTCGTCCGCCAGCAGCGGATTGATGTCGAATTCGCGGATCTGGGGAATGTCGGCCGCCATCTGCGCCAGCTTGACCAGCACCATGGCGACGGCGTCCTGCTTGACCGCCGGCACGTCACGATAGGCCTTTAGCAGCCGCGACACGCGGGTGCGGTCGATCAGATCGCGAGCGAGCTGCAAGTCCAGCGGCGGCAGCGCCAGCGCCTTGTCGTTGATGATCTCCACCGCCGTGCCACCGCGGCCGAACACGACGACGGTGCCGAAGGTGGGATCGTCGGCGAGGCCCAGGATCAGCTCGCGCGCCTTCGCCTTGACGACCATCGCCTGGACGATGACGCCGCCGATGCGGGCCTCGGGCCGCAGCTTTCTCGCCCGGGCGAGAATGTCGGAGGTGGCCGCTCGCACGGCCTCCGGCGTCGTCAGATTGAGCACGACGCCACCGACATCGGATTTGTGGATGATGTCCCGCGACATGATCTTCAGCACCACGGTGCCGCCCTGCGCGAAGATTTCCTTCGCATAGGCCACCGCCTGCTCGACATCGGTCGCCGCATAGGTCGGCACCATCGCGATGTCGTAAGCTTCGAGCAGGTGCTTGATCTCGACCGGTTCGAGCCACTCACGGCCATCGGCGATCGCGGCGGTGACGATCTGCCTCGCCCCCCGGGCATCCGGCACGAACGTATCGGGCATCGCGGGAGGAACCTGGCTCAGCTCCTCCACCACTTCGCGGTGCCGGACCAGATGCATGAAGCCGCGCACGGCGTCGTCCTCGGTCGGATAGTTGGGCATACCGGCGCCGGAAAGCGCCTGGATGATGTCCTGATCGGCCCCGACCCAGGCGGCCAATACGGGCTTGGCCCATCGGCGGTGCTTCTCGCGATATTTAGCGACGAGCTCGGTCACGGTCGTGGCAATCTCGGCGGCCGAGGCGATCGCCGTTTGCACGTTGAGGACCAGCACCGCGTCATTGTCGCGATCGGCCAGCAGCACCTCGAGCGCCGCCGCGTAGCGCGAGGCGTCGGCGTCGCCCACGATGTCGACGGGATTTGAACCGGACCAGGTCGGCGGCAGGGCCGCATCGAGCGTCTTGCGCACCTCCGGCGAGATGGTCGCCGGGATTCCGCCGAGTTCGACCAATCGATCGACGGCGAGGACGCCGATGCCGCCACCGTTGGTCAGGATGGCGAGACGCTTTCCCGTCGGCGATTCGACGCGGCCGAGCGTCTCGGCACAATCGAACAGCTCACGCAGATCTGAGACCCGCAGGACACCCGCGCGGCGGAACGCCGCGTCATAGACCGCGTCCGCGCCGGCGAGCGCGCCGGTATGCGTGGCGGCCGCCTTTGCGCCCTGCGCCATGCGCCCCGACTTCACTACGACGACGGGCTTCACGCGCGCGGCGGCACGCGCTGCCGACATGAACTTGCGCGCGTCCTTGATGGATTCGATGTAGAGCAGGATCGCGCGGGTCTTGTGATCCATCGCGAAATAGTCGAGCAGATCGGCGATATCGACGTCGATCTGATCGCCGATGGAGACGATGCCGGAAAAGCCGACGCCGCGCTGTGCAGCCCAGTCGACCATGCCGGCAGCAATCGCGCCCGATTGCGAGATCAGCGCGAGGCTGCCCGCCCCCGGCATGTGCGCGGCAAAGCTGGCATTCAGACTGACCCCGGGCATCATGATGCCGAGGCAATTCGGTCCGATCAGCCGCATGCCGTATTTGCGGGCCGCCGCGATTGCAGCCTCGTGCAGAGAGCCCGGTCCGTGGCCGAGCCCGGCCGAGACGATCAGCGCGCCCGCCGATCCGCGACGCCCGGCCTGGTCGATGATACCGGGAATCTCGCGCGCCGGCGCGGTGATGATCACGAGTTCGGGCACGAAGTCCAAGCCGTCCAGGCTCTTCACCGCCGCGACGCCGCCGATTTCGGCATGGCGTGGATTGACGAGGCCGAAGCGCCCCTTGAATTCGGCCTTGTGAATGTTCTCCAGGACGGCGCGTCCGACTGAGACCGGACGGGCGCTCGCGCCAACGAGCGCAACTGAACGCGGCGCCAGCAGATTGTTGAGACGATAGGTTGACATGAAAGCAAATGCGCCGGGTCAACGGCGGCTCCGATGGTTGACGATCAGGCCGGGAAAACTGGCGAGCCTAGTGCGAGATCATAACCCAGCATGGTGGCTGGCCAATGACGGTCTTTGTCACACCGCCCCACACGATCTCGTTCAGGCGTGAATGATGGTAGGCGCCCATCACGATGGCATCCATGCCATGGGAATTCGCCCAACTTCCCAGTACCTTGCCGATCGAGCTGCCGTTGCCGGTCACCGTTTCGAAGGAGGCATAGACCCCGTGTTCTCTCAGATGGTCGACGAGAGCCGCGCCGGATTGCGCGACCGCGTCAGCCTTGTCCTCTGCGACCGTCACCACGCGGACCACGGTGGCAGCCTGAAGAATGGGCAAAGCGTCGCCGACCGCACGCGCAGCGCGGGCAGAATGATCCCAGGCGATCATGACGTTCTCGAATTCCGGCCGCAGCTGCTCCGCACGCTGCTCCGGGCAGAGCAGCAGCGGCCGCCCGGATTCGAACAGGAGAGTTTCGATGATGTGCTCCGTTCGGCTGTCGTGCGGCTTCACGGGAAACAGCGTGAGATCGCTGAAACGGGCATGCTCGGCCAGGATCGCCGCGATCTGGTCAGCCGGTACCTTGCCCGTTCGGCTCTGGGCGCGAATGTTGGCGCGGGACACCGCGTTGGTGAAGGCATCGAGGAGCTGCTGCGTCTCGTTCGCCTCACGCGAACTGCCGGCCTCCGCGGAATCGCGATCATGAGGCAGCATCACCTTCGGCCGCTCGAAAATGTCTTCCTCGAGCGCGAGCCCCGTGATCCTGGCGCCGAGGTCGGCGGCGACGGCCACGCATTTCTCGATCGCAATCAGGGCCGGTCTGCGGGGCTGGCCGACAAGCGGCAGAAAGACATCCTTGATGGGCATCGGGATTCTCCTTGGTCGCCACAATAGGCCGGCTTTGGTCGAGACGCTTGATCCTCGTCAAGCCAAGTCAAGCCAAGGGAACTCGGTCCATTCGGGCTGGAAGCAGGCGTTGACCGACGTCAAGGACTGGTCGTCCAGTTATTCTATGGATAATTCAGTCGGAGCGGTTCGCCCCGGAGAGACTGATGCGTGCGATGGTGTTGCCGGCCCCGCGAACGCGGCTCCAGATGGAGGAGCGGCCTGACCCGACACCCGGCGAGGGTCAACTCCGGGTGAAGATCAGCGCCTGCGGGGTATGCCGGACCGATCTTCATCTCGTCGATGCCGAGCTGCCCGATATTCGCTATCCGATCGTGCCCGGCCACGAGATCGTCGGGCGGGTCGATCTCGTCGGCGCGAATGTCACCATGCATGCGCCCGGTGATCGCGTCGGCATTCCCTGGCTCGGTTTCACCTGCGGAAAATGCCGATTCTGCCGTGAGGGCATGGAAAACCTGTGTGACGCCCCGCTGTTCACCGGCTACACGCGCGACGGCGGCTACGCGACGCACACCATCGCCGACGCACGCTACGCCTTTCCCCTCGGTGAGGTGGGCGACGACGTGGAGATTGCTCCTCTGCTGTGCGCAGGATTGATCGGCTGGCGCTCGCTGGTGCTGGCCGGCCCCGCCGACCGGCTCGGCCTCTATGGTTTTGGCGCGGCCGGCCACATCATTGCGCAAGTTGCGGTTTGGCAGGGACGGTCCGTCTACGCATTCACGCGACGCGGCGATGTTGCTGCACAAGACCTTGCACGCCGCCTCGGCGCGGTCTGGACGGGGGCCTCAGACGAGGTGCCCGACGAACCGCTCGATGCGGCCATCATCTACGCGCCAGCCGGCGAGCTTGTCCCGAACGCGCTACGCGCCGTCCGCAAAGGCGGCCGCGTCGTATGCGCCGGCATCCATATGACCGACATTCCAAGCTTTCCGTACGATCTGCTCTGGCAAGAACGGCAACTGCTGTCGGTCGCCAATCTGACCCGGCAGGACGGCCTCGATTTTCTCAAGATCGCCCCGCAAGCTGGCGTGCGCACCGAAACGACGGCATTCCCGCTTCATCAGACCAACGAGGTTCTGAACATGCTGCGGGATGGCCGGATTCTCGGCGCGGCCGTGCTGACGCCCTGATGGTGCTTTCGGATGCCCGTTGTCATGAAAGATGAAATGGCGGCCCAGGAGCGGATCTTCCGGACGCTGGCCCGCCATCCCGGCGTGACGCGGATCGACACGCATGGCGCCTCGGTGTTCCTCGACGGGGCGCGCGCGTTGAAGATCAAGCGTGCCGTGCGGTTTCCCTTTCTCGATTATTCGACGCTGGAGAAGCGCAAGGCGGCGTGCGAGGAGGAAATCAGGATCAACCGGCCGCTGGCGCCGCAGATCTATCATCGCGTCGCGGCGATCACGGAAGAGCTGGATGGATCGGTGCAGGTCGACGGTCCCGGCCGGCCGATCGAGTATGCGGTGGAGATGGCGCGCTTCGACGAAAGCCGGACGCTCGATCATCTGGCAAAGGCCGGCCCGCTGGATGCGGCCCTTGCCGCGGCTGCCGCCGACGCGATCGTGGCTTCCCACGGCGCGGCGACACGCGCGGACGGCCAAGCATGGGTCGCCTCCATCCCCGCCCTGATCGACGGCAACAGTCACGGTCTGCGGGCCGGCGGCCATTTCAACGCGGAAGACATCGAAAAGCTCGGCAAAGCCTCCCACGAGGCATTCCTGCGTGTTCGTCCGCTGCTCGCGGAGCGCGGCCGGATGGGCTTCGTACGCCGCTGCCATGGCGATCTGCATCTCGCAAACATCGTCCTGCTCGACGACCGGCCCGTGCTGTTCGATGCCATCGAGTTCGATGCGCGGATGGCAACCGTCGACGTGCTCTACGATCTCGCATTCACGATGATGGACCTGCTGCACCACGATCAGCCCCGCGCCGCCAACATCGTCCTGAACCGCTATCTCGCCGCAACGCCGGCCGACAATCTCGACGCGCTCTCGGCCCTGCCGCTGTTGATGTCCATCCGGGCGGCGATCCGCGCCCAGGTGGCCCTGGCACGGCTGAAGCCGCCGCATTCCGATGACCCCAGCATCCTTGACCAGGCACAGCATTATTTTGACCTTGCCAGGACGCTGATCCATCCCCCTGCTCCGCGCCTGGTTGCGGTCGGCGGCCTGTCAGGCACCGGCAAAACCGTCCTGGCGAATGCGCTCGCGCCCGTCGTCGCGCCGCCCCCGGGAGCCGTCGTGCTGCGCAGCGACCTCGTTCGCAAGCAGATGTTCGGGGTCGAGGACACGCACCGCCTGCCGCCGTCCGCCTACACGCCAGAGCACGCGGCCCGCGTCTACGACACGCTGGCTCAGCACGCCCGGCGGGTGTTGGCGCAGGGCCATTCGGCGATCATCGACGGCGTATTCGCCCGCGAGGACGAACGGGACGCGATCGCCGCATTGGCGCGAGAGCGCAATGTGCCGCTGAACGGCCTGTTCCTGGTTGCGGACCTCGCGACCCGGCAGATGCGGATCGGAAGCCGCCGGGGAGACGCATCCGACGCCACGCAGGAGGTTGCTGCGCAGCAAGAGCACTATAATATCGGTCACGTCGGCTGGGCGACCATCGATGCATCCGGGACACAAGAGCAGACGCTCCAGAACTGTCGGGACGCGATCGCTGAAGGCAAATAGGGCAATCTGATTGGCGCGGGCAAAGATGGCGCGACCCACCACGACCTCGACGACCGTTCGCACCACGCCGGCGGCGCGGCGCAATGCCCTGCCCGGCCGCCTCAGCCCCGGCATGGCCTGCGATACGGCTTTCCGCATCATCGCGCGCCGTCACCTCGATGCCGTGCTCGCCCAGCATGACGGCACCTGCCGCGGCGATCCCGACGCGCTACATCAGATCCGGATCGCGTTGACCCATCTGCGAACTGCCATCCGCTTCTTCTCGCCGATGGTCGACGACGCCCTGCGCCCGAACGTCTGGGCCGAACTGAAATGGCTGAACGGCCAGCTCGGCATGGTGCGGGATCTCGACGTGGCGATCGAGCGGATCGTCGCGGAGAGTGGCAAAGAGCTTGCGGTGGTCGCCGAGCTTCAGCATTGGGACGAGAAGCGCACCGAGAGCCACCGCCTGCTGGCTCGCGCGCTGCAATCCGCGCGGTATCGCCGCCTTGTCGAGCAGACCTCGATCTGGATCGAGAGCGGCCCCTGGTCCACCCGGCGCAGCAAGGAAGCCATGCGATTGCGCCGCTGCACGCTCGCCGAACACGCAACGGAGCGGCTGACCGAGTGGGAGACGACGCTGCTCAAGAAGGCGCGAAAACTCCGCAAGCTCGACGTCGAGAAACGACACAAGCTGCGGATTCTCAACAAGCGACTGACCTATTCGATCGAGTCGCTCCAGGACCTGTTCGCCGAGGAATCGCTGACCAAACAGAAATCGATCCTCAAGAAATTGCGCAAGGCGCAACGGTCGCTCGGACGATTGAACGATGATGCGCGGGGACATGCGCTGGCGGCGTCGTTGAACGGCGCCGGCCTCGAAGCCAGCAATCGATTCCGCAACCGCAAGCGTGAAAAGAAGCTGTTGCGGACGGCGTCAACGGCTTACCGCAAACTGGACAAGACGAAGCCCTTCCGCTCCTCGGATCTCGCACCGAGTTCCGAGCCGGAGGTTTAAGTGTGGACGTAGTCCCCCGGCGCATCGGGCAGGCCGGGAGCGTCTCCAAGCCCGATCGGCGGCGGATCGCAGGGCGCGCCGGAGCGCGCCGCCAGCCATTTGGTCCATTCCGGCCACCACGACCCTTCAATGCGCGGAGCCAGCTTCAGCCATTCGTCCGCACCGACATAGGGCGCGTCCTCGGCCTTGCTCAGCACTTGATAGCTGTGGCCGGGCTCGTCGGGAGGCGCGACGACGCCGGCATTGTGGCCACCACTGGTCAACAGGAACGTCACGTCGGCATCGACCTGATAGTGGATCTTGTAGACGGATCGCCAAGGCGCGACGTGATCGGCCAGCGTGCCGACCACGAACATCGGGGCGTGAATATCGGACAGCGAAACGTTCCTGCCGCCGACGCGATAGCGCCCCCCGGCCAGATCGTTGTCGAGGAACAGCTTTCGCAGATATTCCGAATGCATGCGATAGGGCAGCCGCGTTGCGTCCGCGTTCCAAGCCATCAGGTCGTTCAGCGGCGCGCCCTCGCCCATCAGATAGTCGTGTGACAGACGCGACCAGATCAGTTCGTTGGAGCGCAGCAGCTGGAAGGCACCGGCCATCTGGGTCGTATCGAGATAGCCGCGCTGCCACATCATGTCTTCGAGAAAGGCGACCTGGCTCTCGTTGATGAAGAGCGTCAGCTCCCCGGCCTCGGTGAAGTCGGTCTGGGCCGCAAGGAGAGTAACGGTGCCAAAGCGGTTATCACCGTCGCGCTCCATCGCAGCGGCAGCGATCGACAGCAATGTCCCTCCCAGACAATAGCCGAGCGCATGGGTCTTCCGACCCGGCATGATCCGGCCGATCATGTCCAGCGCCGCCATGACCCCCAGCTTGCGATAGTCGTCGAAGGCGAGATCCCGATCTGTCGCATCCGGGTTGCGCCAAGAGATCGCGAACACCGTGAAACCCTGACCGGTCAGATATTTGACCAGCGAGTTCTGCGGCGAGAGATCGAGGATGTAGTACTTCATGATCCAGGCCGGCACGATCAGGATCGGCTCTGGTCGCACCTGCGCCGTGGTCGGTTGGTACTGGATCAGCTCGATCAGCTCATTACGGTAGACGACCTTGCCGGGCGAAGCCGCCACCGATTTGCCGACCACAAACTGCTCACTGCCCGCCAATTTTGAGGCGGAGAGCAGGCGCATCAGGTCGCTGCACCAGTTTTGCCAGCCGAAGACGAAGTTTTCCCCGCCACTCTGGAACGCCTTTTCCAGCACCTTCGGATTGGTCGCCGCGAAATTCGACGGCGCCAGCATGTCGAGCATCTGGCGCATCGAGAATTCGACGATGGCTTCATTTGCGTGCGACACGCCGCGCACGCCGGTCGTGGCATCGTGCCACCAGCGCTCTCCGAGCAGGAATGCCTGCGCCAGCAGATTGAACGGCGCGGTCTCCCATTGCGGTCCACTAAAGCGGCGATCCCGCCCCTGCGGTTGGATCACGGACCACGGCTTTTGGCCCGGTGACGCCGCGTGCGCGGCGGCTTCCGCCAACCGGCCGGCGTCACGCAGGACATTGCGGGAAATCTCCATCTGGCGCTGCGGCGCCGCAGCGAGATGCGAACTCCAGTCGAGCCACGCAAGCGACAAGGCCAGTGGCGAAATCCCGCCCGTAAACCGCGCAAGCATCGCGTGAAACGCGCGATCGAGGGGATATGGCTCCGATACAGGCGGAGGCTCGGCGGCAGCCGGCATCCCGGCACCCATATGGGGGCTCACCGTCGAGGCTTCGGGACCAGCGGCTGGACTGATGGGGAGAGCCTGGACCGCCGGCTCTTCGGCCCGTGGAAAGATCTGCACGACGCTCATGGCTCAAGGTTCCCGAGGGCTTCTGTTTGACGTCGGCGGCAGGATATGGCGAGGCTTCGCAGAGGCGTTGAGCTGCATCAAATCCGGGGCGCGGATCACGATTGCTTAATCAGGACGGACGGGCTTCGTCCGATTGACCTGAGTCAAACCGCACCCTGACACCCGAGCTAGTTTTCGCGCATCGAAATTCGACAAGCGGAGTTGTCCATGCGCGCCCACCAGATCATGACCCGGTCGGTCATCTCGGTTACCCCCGACACAAGCATCGTCGAGGCGGCAAATATCATGCTGAAGCGGCACGTCAGCGGTCTCACCGTGGTCGACGATACCGGCAAGCTGGTCGGCGTCGTCTCGGAAGGGGATTTCATCCGCCGCAGCGAAATCGGCACCGGGCGCAAGCGCGGACGCTGGCTGCGGTTCATCCTGGGGCCGGGCAAGTCTGCCAGCGACTTCGTCCACGAGCACGGCCGCAAGGTTGCGGAGGTGATGACCGACTCGCCCGTAACCATCACGGAGGACACGGCGCTCGCAGAGATCGTCGACCTGATGGAGCGGAACAACGTGAAGCGGCTTCCGGTGGTGCGCGGCGACAAGGTCGTCGGGATCGTATCCCGCGCCAATCTGCTGCAGGCGGTGGCGGGGCTCGCCCGTGAAGTGCGTGATCCGACGGCGGATGACGACCACATTCGCAACCGCATCATCGACACCATGGAGAAGAACGACTGGTGCCCGTTCGGGCTGAACGTCATCGTCCGCGACGGCATCGTCCACCTCAGCGGCGTCATCACCGAAGAGCGCACGCGGCAGGCCGCGATCGTCGCAGCGGAGAACGTCGACGGCGTGAAGAAGGTGCACGACCATCTGTGTTGGGTCGACACCATGTCGGGCGTCTATCTGAACTCGCCCGAGGACGACGAGCTCGCCAAGGCAAGCTGATAAGGCAAGCTGACAAGGCGAGCTGACAAGGCGAGCTGAACCAGACGCGATTCAGCGCGGAATGACGGCGGTGGCCTCGATCTCGACGCGCGCCGCCTTCTCCACGAGGCGCACGACCTGCACCAGCGCCATCGCCGGGTAATTTGCGCCGAAGATGGCACGGTAGATCTTACCGAGCTCCTTCAGGTTGGACAGGTACTCGTCCATGTCGACGACGTACCAAGTCAGCCGCACGAGGTGCTCGGGCCTCGCGCCTGCCTCAGCCAGGATCGCGGCGATGTTGCTCAAGGTCTGCCCCACCTGCGCGACAAAGCCGTCGGCAAGACGCTCTTCGGCATCCCAGCCGATCACCCCGCCGGTGACGACGATGAGGCCCTCAGCGGCCATGCCATTGGCATAGCCCTTCGGCATCGGCCACCCCGACGGCTGGAGCACCTGCACCCGCGAACGGGCGTCATCCTCGGCTGCTGTCGGCAGCACCGCGAGTTGCGGGCCTTTCGGCGTCGTCACAGACAATTCTTCATCCCTCTCTCATTCCGCCGCGACGCCTGAGGACGTTGCCGCGGCCTGCGCCAGGTGCCGCAAGGCAAAGCGCTTCAATTTTCCGGTCTCGGTCTTGGGTAGTTGCGTCACGAATTCGATGGCACGCGGATATTTGTACGGCGCGATCTCGCGTTTGACATGTTCCTGCAACTCGGTCACGAGCTCTGCGTCCGGCGTCACGCCGGGCGTCACGACGACATAGGCCTTCACGATCATGCCGCGCGCCTCGTCGGGGGCGCCGACCACGCCGCACTCGGCGACCGCCGGATGCGTGAGCAGCGCCGCCTCGACATCCGTGCCCGCGATATTGTAGCCGGCCGACACGATCATGTCGTCGGAGCGCGACTGGTACCAGAAATAGCCGTCATTATCCATCAGGTAGGTGTCGCCGGTGATGTTCCAGCCGTTCCTGACGTATTTGCGCTGCCGCTCGTCGGCGAGATAGCGGCATCCGGTCGGCCCGCGCACCGCGAGGTTCCCCATCGTGCCCGGCGGCAAATCATGGCCGTCATCGTCGACGATCTTGGCCTCATAGCCCGGCACGGGCTTGCCCGTTGCGCCGGGACGGATTTCGTCCTCGGTCGCGCTGATGAAGATGTGCAGCAATTCAGTCGAGCCGATGCCGTCCATCAGCTTGATCCCCGTCGCCTTGAGCCAGGCGTCGAAGGTCGGCTTGGGCAGCGTCTCGCCTGCGGAAACACATTTGCGAAGCGAGGAGATGTCGCGGCCAGCCAGCTTGCCGATCATCGCCCGGTAAGCGGTCGGCGCCGTGAAGCAGACCGTGGTCTTGTATTGCTCGATCGCCGTCAGGATATCGTCCGGCGTCGTCTTCTCCAGCACCACGAAAGAGGCGCCGATATGCATCGGAAACAGCACACCGCCGAAGCCGAAGGTGAACGCGAGCGGCGCCGAGCCGACGAAGCGATCCTTCTGTTCGGCTCGCAGGATGTTGCGCGCATAGCCGTCGCAGACCGCGAGCATGTCGCGGTGGAAATGCATGGTGCCCTTGGGATCGCCTGTCGTGCCGGACGTAAAGGCGATCAGACAGACGTCGTCGGAGGCGGTATCGATGGCCTTGAACTCCGGACTCGCGTCCGCGCTGAGCGCTTCGAGCGAGTCCGTCGCGCCATTGCCCCAATAAACGACTCGCTTGAGATTCGGCGCCGCAGCTTTCGCCTTCTCCATTTCCTCGGCGAGCTTTCCGTCGCACAGCGCCAGCGTGATCTCCGCCTTCTGGATCGGATATGACAGCTCCTTGGCGCGCAAGAGCGGCATCGTGGCCACGACAATGCCGCCGGCCTTGATGACCGCGAGATAGGTCGCGACCATCATGGGATTGTTGGCGGAGCGTAGCAGCACGCGTCCGCCGGGGACGAGACCAAGCTTGCCGACCAGCACGTTGGCGATGCGGTTCACCAGCGCTTGCAGCTCGCGATAGGTGTAACTGACGGCGGGACTGATGACGCAGGGCGCCTCGCCATGTCCCTGCTCGACCCAGCGATCGAGGAAATAACTGACGCAGTTCAATCGCGGCGGATAGCGCAGCTCCGGCCGTGTGAAGATGAACTCGGGCCAGAACTCGCGTGGCGGCAGATGCTGCCGCGCAAACGTATCGACATGGGCCGTCGCAGCGTTGCCGTCATGCGAGCCCGACACTTGAATCTTGGCGGCGTTGGCCATCGCACGCTCCTTTCAGCATGGATTGCACCCGGCAGCACGATCTGGGAAACATTTTAGGCTTAAAACAATTCGGCGCAATAGCGGATTTTGGGCGCCCCGTGCTTTTTCCTGCGGCAAAAGGGGTTGGGGGCGGTTCTTACGGCCGGCGGCGCGCGGCCGATTTCTGCGCCGACGCCTTGGTCTTGGCGAGCAGCCGCATTAACTCGCGCACATCCTTCGGCGAGAGGTCGGCGAAGAGATCGGCGATCCAGGTCTCGTGCTCCGCAGCCATCTTGCGGAACTCGGCGCGACCGAGTTTCGTGAGGCGGATCACCTGGACACGGCGGTCCGTCTCCGAGGTCCGACGATCGAGATGGCCGGATTCCACGAGGCGCTCGACGAGACCGGTGACATTGCCGTTGGATACCATCATCCGCTTGGAGACATCGGATAGCGTCATGCCGTCAGGCGCCTTGTCGAGCTGAGCCATCAGATCGAAGCGGGGCAGCGTGACGTCGAACCGCTGCCGCAGCCGGCCGCGAACCTCGCCCTCGATCAGGGTGGTGCAGGTCAGAAGGCGCAGCCACAGCCGAAGCTCGTCGGCATGGTCCTCCGGCGTTTCGACGGCCTTGGTCTCGGAATCGAGCATCTCGGTGCATTCACTCTCGGCGGGCATTGGCGCCGGCACGGATTCCCCAACATTTTGAGCTTCAAATAAATCGACGCCGGCCGCAAGTCCAAAGCTGCAACAATCGACCGCACGCGACTTTCTTTAGGCTTCAAATAATTGGCGCGCCGCTTGCATGCGCCGCTTCCGCGGGATGGCGACACTTTGAGCGCTCCTTGCCGCGGCCACCATCATCGGCATAAGCTTGGATTAAAGTACGTGGCTTGCAGCGCAAGCCCTGATGTCACGGGGGACAGATCATGAAGACGCAATTGACCTTGGCCGCAACTGCCCTGCTGGTCGGCACCGCAATGACCCCTGCCCTCGCCCAGGAGAAGATCAAGCTCGGGGTGATCGTGACTCTGTCGGGACCAGCCGCAGCGCTTGGCCAGCAAGTTCGCGACGGCTTTGCGCTCGCCGTAAAGGACCTCGGCAGCAAGATGGGCGGCCGTGACGTCGAGGTCGTGGTGGTCGATGACGAACTGAAGCCGGACGCGGCGGTGACCAAGGTCAAGGGTCTGCTCGAACGCGACAAGGTCGACTTCGTGATCGGCCCGATCTTCTCCAACATCCTGCAGGCGATCCACCGGCCCGTGACGGAGTCGAGGACCTTCCTGATCAGCCCCAACGCGGGCCCGTCGACCTTTGCCGGCAAGGACTGCAACCCGTTCTTCTATGTGACCTCGTACCAGAACGATCAGGTGCACGAGATCCTCGGCAAGGTCGCGCAGGATCGCGGCTACAAGCGCATGTACCTGATGGTCCCGAACTATCAGGCCGGCAAGGATTCCGTGGCGGGGTTCAAGCTCGACTACAAGGGCGAGATCGTCGAGGAATCCTACATGCCGCTGAACACGCTGGACTTCCAGCCGGAGCTTTCCAAGATCTCCTCGCAGAAGCCCGATGCCCTCTTCACGTTCATGCCGGGCGGCCTCGGCGTCAATCTCGTCAAGCAATACCGGCAGGCGGGCCTTGCTGACAGCATTCCGGTGCTGTCGGCGTTCACGGTGGATGAATCGACCTTGCCGGCACAGCAGGACGCCGCTGTCGGCATGTTTGGCGGCGCCAACTGGGCGCCCAATCTGGACAATCCCCCGAACAAGAAGTTCGTCGCGTCCTACGAGGCCGCCTATAACGTCGTGCCTGGCACCTACGCCTTCCAGGCGTATGACGCCGCGATGCTGATCGACAGCGCGGTCAAGGCCGTGAAGGGCGATCTGTCGAACAAGGACGCGGTCCAGGCCGCGCTGAAGAAAGCCGACTTCACCTCGCTGCGCGGCACCTTCAAGTTCAACACCAACGGCTATCCGATCCAGGATTTCTATCTGACCAAGGTTGCCAAGCGTCCGGACGGCAAGTTCCAGACGGAGATCGTGCAGAAGGTCTTCGAGAATTACGGCGACCGCTACGCCAAGGACTGTAAGGCGGCGAACTGAAGCCGCGACGGGTTACGGGAGGACTTCAATGAGCAGCGAAATCACCGGCATCACGCGCGCCAATGAGGGGATCCAGGGTATTTCCTGGAACATCCTCGGTCAAACCTACGTGCCGAAGAGCAAGACCGAGCACAGCTTCTCCTGGCATGCGACCTTGCCGCCGGGCACGTTCGTGCCGCCGCACATTCACCCCGACCAGGATGAATATCTCTACATGCTGGAGGGCAAGCTCGATTTCATGCTCGGCAATTCGGAGTCGCAGGCCACCGCCGGCGACCTGATCCGCCTCGGCATGGGCGTGCCGCACGGCATCTTCAACAAGTCGGAGCAGACCGCAAAAGTGCTGTTCTGGGTGTCTCCGACCAGAAAACTGTTCGACCTGTTCTGGGGCCTTCACAACATGAAGGAACAGAAGCCGGAAGACGTGGTGGCGATGGCGGCCGAGTTCAACATCCACTTCCTGCCGCCGCCTCCCGGTGGCTAAGGCGCGATGAGATCACGATGAACCGTCATCGCGCTTTAGATTATTGTTTGAGCATGATCCTTTCGGAAAACCGCCTCGCACTTTTCCGGATCATGCTCTAGCCGCGAGTCTTAGGCGCGCACCGCCGCGAGCCCCGGCACTGCGGCGAAGCCCGCCTTGGTGGCGTAGCCGCGCACGATGGCCTCGCGCTGGGAATAGCTCAGGACGTTGTCGACATTGTCGAAGCCGTCGGGCGCGAGCTGCTCGACGGCGTCGATGACGCCCTCGGGGCCGCCCCGGCGATTGGAGCGCACGATATCCGCCGTCATCGGCAGGCGCTTCTTCTCGTATTCGAGTAGCGCCTGGCGCGGATGCTCGGCGCGCACCAGCGCGTCGGCAAGGCAACGCGCATCGAGGATCGCCTGCGAGGCGCCATTCGAGCCGACCGGATACATGGGGTGCGCGGCGTCGCCGAGTAGCGTGACGCGTCCCGACGACCAATAGGGCAAGGGATCGCGGTCGCAGGTCGGATATTCGTAGAATTCGGGCGTCGCCGAGATCAGGCTCTTCACGTCGACATAGGGCACCGAGAAGCGGGCGACGTGCGGCATCAGCTCCTCGCGGCGGCCCGGCCGCGACCAGTCTTCCTTCCGCGGTGGTGGCGCATTGCCCTCGCCCACCTTCACCAGCACGGCCCAGTTGGTCAGGCGGCTCGCCGGGCTCGATCCCTCCGCGATGGGGTAGATCACCACCTTGGCATTGAGGCCACCGGCCACGATCATCGATTTGCCGGTGAGGAACAGCGGCCAGTCGCGCGCACCGCGCCACAGCATCAAGCCGTTCCAGCACGGCGGTCCCTCGTTCGGGAACAACGTCTCTCGGACGCGGGAATGAATGCCGTCGGCGCCGATCAGGATATCGCCGCGCGCCGTGTGGACATGCGCGCCGGCACGATCGAAAAAGTAAGCGGTGACGCCGCCCTCGTCCTGGGTGAAAGCGCCGAGCCTGCAGCCGGTGAGGATCGCCTCGTGCCCGAGCCGCTCCTCGACGGCGCGATGGATGACGCCCTGAAGACGGCCGCGATGGATCGAGAATTGCGGCACGTCGTGACCGGCGTCGATGCCGCGGGCTTCGCGCCAGACCTCCTGGCCATGGCGGTTGAGATAATAGAGCTGGTCGGTGCGAACAGCGACATCGTCGAGTTTCTGAAGCAGGCCGAGTCCGGCGAGCTCGCGCATGGCATGCGGCAGCGTATTGATGCCGACGCCGAGCTCACGAATGGTGTCGGCTTGCTCGAAAATCTCGCATCCGATGCCACGCGAACGCAGCATCAGCGCCGTGGTGAGGCCACCGATACCGCCACCGACGATAATCGCCTTCATCGCCCTTACTCCACTCGAAACATGCCAGGCAATGAGGTTAACGTCGCACGGGCGGTTACTCCGCCGCAAGCGGCTTTGTCGTCTCCGCCTTGAGCTCGGCCCGGGTCTTGGGCTTAGCCTTAATGCGCAGCTCCTCCAGATCCTGCCGGTCGCGGACGCTGTTGCGGAAAATCTGATCCATACCGGGCAGATATTGCGGCGGGCAGAACGCGTCCTTTGCCCCGTACCAGGCCGCCGCCCTCATGGTGAAGAACGGATCGACCAGATGCGGCCGCCCAAGCGCCACGAGATCGGCCCTTCCGGCGGCCAGGATGGTATTGGCCTGGTCCGCCGTCGTGATATTGCCGACGCACATCGTAGCGACGCGCGCCTCGTTGCGGACCTGATCCGAGAACGGCGTCTGGAACATGCGGCCGTAGATCGGCTGCGCATCGCGGACGGTCTGCCCGGTCGAGACATCGACCAGATCGACGCCGGCTTCGGCGAAAGCGCGCGCAACCGCCACCGCGTCGTCGCCGGTGATGCCTCCATCGGCCCAGTCAGTCGCGGAGATGCGTACCGACATGGGCTTGTGCGACGGCCAGACCGCGCGGAGCGCCTCGAAGATCTCGCGCGGGAAGCGCAGACGGTTGTCGAGCGAGCCGCCGTATTCGTCCGTCCTGGTGTTCGTCAGCGGCGAGATGAAGCTGGCGAGCAGATAGCCGTGGGCACAATGCAGCTCCAGCATGTCGAAGCCGCAGCGCTCGCCGCGCTCAGCCGACGCAACGAAAGCGTCCCTCACCGCGTTCATGCCGGCGCGATCGAGCTCGCGCGGCACCTGGCTGTCGGGAAAATAGGGGAGCGGCGATGCGGAGAACACGTCCCAGCCGCCTTCGTCCAGCGGGCGATCCATGCCGTCCCACATCAGCTTGGTCGCGCCCTTGCGGCCGGCGTGGCCCAACTGGAGGCAGATCTTTGCGGCCGAATTGCCGTGGACGAAGTCCACGATGCGCCGCCACGCCGCCTCCTGCTCGTCGTTCCACAGGCCGGTGCAGCCCGGCGTGATCCGGGCGTCGCGGCTGACGCAGGTCATCTCCGTGAAGATCAGGCCGGCGCCACCGATCGCACGCGATCCGTAGTGCACGAGGTGGAAGTCGGTCGGCACGCCCTCCTTGGCCGAGTACATGCACATCGGCGACATCACCGCGCGATTGGCGATCTCCATCTCGCGCAGCCGGAACGGCTGGAACAACGGCACTGCAGGCTTTTTGGTATCGACGTCAAAGCCGCTGTCGCGAACCTGTCTGGCAAATGACTTCTCGACTTCGGCCACGAAATCGGGCGCCCGGAGCTTGAGATTGTCATAGGTGATCGCCTTCGAGCGCGTCATCACGCCGAAGGCAAACTGCACGGGGTCAAAATCCCAGAAGCGGTCGACATGCTCGAACCAGACCAGCGAGACGTCGGCGGCATGCTGCGTCTTCTCCACCTCCTCACGGCGGCCGTGCTCATAGAGATCGAGCGCCGCCTCGGTGCTCGGCGCGTTCTCCATCGCCTCGGCCAGCGCAATCGCGTCTTCCATCGCGAGCTTGGTACCGGAGCCGATCGAAAAATGCGCGCTCGCCTTGGCGTCGCCGAGCAGCACCATGTTGTCCTTGACCCAGCGCTTGCTGCGGATCATCGGGAAATTGCGCCACATCGAACGGTTGATGAGCAGCTTGTGTCCATCGAGGAACCAGCCAAAAATCTCGGCCATCCGCGCGGCGGACTGCGTCTCGTCCAGCCCCGTGAGGCCAGCCCGCTCGAACGTCTCGGGATCGGTCTCGAAGATCCAGGTCGAGTGTCCGGCCTCATACTGATAGGCGTGGGCGATGAACGGCCCCCACTCGGTCTCCTGGAAGATGAAGGTGAAGGCGTCGAGCGGCTTGGTCGAGCCCATCCAGGCGAACTTGTTGGAGCGGAGGTCGACCTCCGGCTGGAAATGATCGATGTATTTCTCGCGGAAGCGGCTGTTGATGCCGTCGGCGATCAGGACGAGATCGGCGTCGGCGAACCGGGATTCGTCGTCGATGTCCACCTCGAAGTGCAGGACGACGCCAAGCTCGCGGGCCCGTTCCTGAAGGATCAGGAGCAGCTTGCTTCGGGAGCAGCCGCAAAAGCCGTTACCGCCGACCCGGTGGACCGTGCCGCGGAAATGCACGGCGATGTCGTCCCAGTATGCGAACTCCTGGGTGATGCGGCGATAACTCGGCAGATCGTGTTTTTCGAAATTGTCCAGCGTGGCATCGGAGAAGACCACGCCGAAGCCGAAGGTGTCGTCGGCCCGATTGCGCTCATACACCGTGATGTCGGCGCCCGGGCGCTGCTTCTTGAGCAGGATCGCAGCGTAGAGACCCGCGGGTCCGCCACCGATGATCGCGACTTTCATGGGAGCCTCGCCAATTCACCCGGCCATGAAACTATTTTAAGCCTAAAATAATTTCGCGCAAGTCCCCCTTGCTGGCCGGCTCGGACAAAGACGCCGTTTAGTCGCCCCTGAATACCGGCTTGACCTTGTTGGCGAAGGCCTCGAAGGCGCGCTCGAAATCGGCTGTGGTCATGCACAGGGCCTGGGCAACGGCTTCCGCCTCGATCGCCTCCTCCACCGACATTGCCCATTCCATCGCCAGCATCCGCTTGGTCATGGTGTTGGCGAAGGTCGGCCCTTCCGCGATCTGCTTGGCCAGGACCTGCGCCTGGGGCAGCACCTGCTCCGGCGTCACGATGCGGCTGAAGAAGCCCCAGCGCTCGCCCTCCTCCGCGGTCATGAACCGGCCGGTGTAGAGCAGTTCGGAGGCGCGGGACTGCCCGATGATCCGCGGCAGGATCGCGCAGGCGCCCATGTCGCAACCGGCAAGGCCCACCTTGTTGAACAGGAAAGCAACCTTGGTCCCGCTTGCCGCGAGGCGCATGTCCGATGCCATGGCGACGATCGCACCGGCCCCGGCACAGATTCCCTCGACCGCGGCTATGATCGGCTGCGGGCAGGCCCGCATCGCCTTGACGAGGTCGCCGGTCATCCGCGTGAAGGCCGTCAGCCCCTTGGTGTCCATCTTCACCAGCGGGCCGATGATCTCGAACACGTCACCACCGGACGAGAAATTGCCGCCCGCGCCGGTGACGACGATGGATTTGACCTCGTCGTCGAAGGCGCAAGCGCGGAAGAAATCGGTCAGTTCCCGGTAGCTTTCGAACGTCAGCGGATTCTTTCGTTCGGGCCGGTTGAGCGTGACCGTCGCGACGCCGTCGACCACCGCCAGCACGAAGTGCTGCGGCGAATAGTCCGCGAGCGGAATGGTGACGGGATTTGCTGGTCTGCTCATGCGATCTCCTTGGTGTGTTCGTTCCGCGCCGCTAGATTTCGCCGCCAGCCACCGCGATTGCCTGCCCGGTAATCGCACTGGCTCCTTGCCCGCACAGCCACAGCACGGAATCCGCCACCTCTTGAGGCGCGATCAGGCGCCCTTGCGGATTGTGCTTGGCGAGTTCGGCGATCGCCTGCTCGCGGCTTCGTCCCGTCTTGGTCATGATGTTCTCGATGCTGCCGGCTACGAGGTCGGTGTCGGTGAAGCCCGGGCAAACCGCATTCACGGTCACATTGCTACCGGCCAGCTCGAGCGCAAGCGAACGAACGAGACCGACCGCGGCGTGCTTGGCCGCAGTGTATGCGCTGACATAGGCATAGCCCTTGAGCCCCGCGGTCGACGCAATCACGACGATGCGGCCATACGGACGATCCTTCATGCCCGGCAGCACGCCGTGGATGGCATGGACGACGCCCATGAAATTGATGTCCATCATGCGCGCAAACAGGGCACTGTCCGATTTCACGAATGGTGCGGATTCGGCGCTGCCCGCATTGGCGATCAGGATATCGATCGGCTTTCGCGCGCTGGCCTCGCTAATGGCGGCCTTCAACGACGCTTCGTCCGAAACATCGGCGACGGCCGCAAAATGCGCGGCGCCTGCATTGACCGCCTCTTCGAGGACCGCGGAGTTCCGACCGACTATCGTCACAGTGGCGCCGGCGCCGACGAGGGCCGCCGCGATCGCACGGCCGATGCCGCGGCCACCACCGGTCACCAGTGCGTGCGGCGAGTGCGGCAATCCGGACATGCGCTGGCTCCCTCGGATCCGATGATCGTTCCTCCGATATATTTTAACCTTCAAATTTTTGCAACGAAAGCGGCGCCTCGCGGCGGCGAACGTCGGGGCACGAGAGGGCGGCCCGAAAATTGCTTTAAGTATAAAATTATCGCTTCCCATCCCCCACAGGCCTGTTAGCATCAAGGGCCAAGCAAAAGGATGTCGCGTGTCGCAGCCTGCGCCAATGATAACAAAGGACGGACGCTTCGCCTACGAAGCCGCGGGCGATCCGGATGCGATACCTCTGATCTTCCTTCATGGCATCGGCGGCGCAGCGCGGGCCTGGCGGCGGCAACTTGCCACGTTCGGCGACCGCTTCCGCGCAATCGCATGGGATATGCCGGGTTACGGCAGATCGGCACCGCTCGCCAGCGTCAGCATTGCTGCCCTGGCGGAGGCGCTCCAGCAATTCATTGAGCAACTCGATGCAACCAGACCCATTCTGGTCGGTCACTCGATCGGCGGCATGATCGTGCAGAAATGGCTGGTGCAATCGCCAAAGCTGGCGCGCGCGGTCGTACTGGCGCAGACCAGCCCGGCCTTCGGCAAGGCCGACGGCGACTGGCAGAAATCGTTCATCGCGGCGCGGCTCGGGCCGCTCGATCGCGGAGAGACGATGAAGTCGCTGGCGCCCTCGCTGGTGAAGGAGCTTGTCGGGGACGATCCCGATCCGAACGGAATGGTGCTTGCACGCGAATGCATGGGGAGCGTGCCCGAGGCAAGCTATCGTGCCATGATGCTGGCTCTCATCGGCTTCGACCAGCGCAGCACGCTTGCGAATATTTCCGTCCCAACGCTGCTGCTGTCGGGTTCCAAGGACAACAATGCGCCCGCGCCGATGATGGCAAAGACTGCGAACTACATCCCTGGTGCTGAATATGTCGAGCTCGCTGGCGTCGGCCATCTCGCCAACCTCGAGCGCCCCGAGGCCTTTGACGAGGCCCTCGGCCGGTTCCTGAACTCTCTCGCGACCAAAGCGTAAGGTGACCGCGCAATGACCATGCAAGTCAGCAAGACGATCGGCACGACTGACAAGGTGGCGCTGGATGCGCCGATCTTCGATCCCGTTGCATTCCGCCTCAGCGACGAGCAGGCTGGCATCGTTACGCGGGCAAGAGAGATCGGTCAGAGCGTGTTCGCCGCTCGCGCCGCCACCTACGATCGCGAGGCGACCTTTCCGATCGAGAATTATCGCGACCTGCACCGCGTCGGTCTGCTCGGCATTGCCGTTCCCAAGAAACACGGTGGGCTCGGCGCGAACTACCAGACCTATGCTTTGGCGGCCGCCGAGATCGGCCGCTATTGCGGCGCGACCGCGCTGACCTGGAACATGCACGTGTGCTCGACCCTCTGGTCGGGGCCCCTCGCCGACGATCTCGACATGGACGCCGGGACCCGGGCCGAGCACGAGCGGCGTCGCGCAGTCCACTACAAGCGCATCGTCGAGGATGGTGCGATCTATTCGCAACCCTTCTCCGAGGGTGGAGCGGCCGCCGCAGGCGGCGTCGCCTTCGGCACGGAAGCAAGGCCGGTCGAGGGCGGCTGGATCGTCAACGGCAAGAAGATTTTTGCATCGCTCTCCGGCCATGCCGACTATTACGGCGTGCTCTGCACTGAGATCGAGGAAGGCGAGAAGGCCTCGCGCCGCAACACGCTTTACCTCGCGATCTCCGCCAAATCGGAAGGCGTCTCTGTCGTCGGTGACTGGGACCCGCTCGGCATGCGCGGAACGGTTTCGCGGACGCTCCTGTTCAAGGACGTGTTCGTGCCGGCCGACTCTGCACTGATGCCGCGCGGCGTCTATTTCCAGGCCGCGATGCGCTGGCCTCACATGTTCCTCACGTTGTCGCCGACCTATATGGGCCTGGCGCAAGCGGCCTATGATTTCACCGTGCGTTATCTGCGCGGCGAAGTGCCGGGCATGCCGCCGGTCAAGCGCCGGATGTATCCGACCAAGCAGATCGCGGTCGCGCAGATGCAGATCAAGCTCGAGCAGGTCAAGGCGATCTGGTTCCAGGCCGTCACCGAAGCCTGCGCCAATCCGAGCAAGGAGCAGGTGTTGCGGGCCTATGCCGCGCAATATTCGGTGATGGAAGGCGCCAATGAGCTTGCCGCGCTCGCGATCCGCACCTGCGGCGGTCAGGCCATGCTTCGCTCGCTGCCGCTGGAACGGATCTACCGCGACAGCCGCTGCGGCTCGCTGATGCTGCCCTGGACCGCCGAGCTCTGCCTCGACCGGATCGGACGCGAGGCGCTGTATGAGACCGGCGAGACGGACGACTGACGGTGGACCTCTGCAGTCTGATCGATCGCAACGCGGCGTTCGCGCCAGACAAGACAGCCATTGCCTTCGAAGGGGAACGGCTGAGCTATGCGGCGTTCGCCGCGCGCATCGAACGCACCGCGACGGCATTGAAACAGGAGCTCGGCGTCGGCCGCGGCGACCGCGTCGCTATCCTCAGCCTGAACCGACCCGACTATCTTGTTCTGCTCTACGCCTGCGCGCGGCTGGGTGCGATGCTCGTGCCGCTGAACTGGCGGCTGGCGGTCGCCGAGCAACTCTTCATTCTCGCCGATGCGAGCGCCAAGGTGCTGGTGCTCGAGCGGGCCTTCGAGGGAGTTCTCCCCGAGCTTGCGCCGGGGACGTCCGTTGTCGGCCTCGACTTCACGCCACCTCGCGGCACGACATTCGAAAGCCTGCTCGCGCGCAGCGACGGCGCCGGCCGAAATCCGCACACCGATCTCTCCTGCCCCCTGCTGATCGTCTACACATCGGGGACAACCGGGCGGCCGAAAGGCGCGGTGCTGCGCCAGGAGGCGCTGTTCTGGAACGGCGTCATGAGCCAGCACATGCACAACATGACGTCCGACGATCATGTGCTGACCGTGCTGCCGTTCTTCCACGTCGGCGGCCTCAACATCCAGACCACGCCGGCTCTGCAGCTCGGCGCGACCGTCACGGTCCATGCACGCTTCGCGCCGGAGACCGCGCTTGCGGCCATCGAACAGGAGCGGCCGACACTCACGGTCATGGTGCCTGCGATCATCCAGGCGGTGAGCGAGCATCCCGCCTGGGCGGCCACCGATCTTTCGGCACTCAAAGCCGTCGCCACCGGCTCGACCATCGTGCCTCCGCATCTGATCGAGCGTTTCGTCGCCCGCGATGTGCCGGTGCTTCAGGTCTACGGCTCGACGGAAACCTGCCCGATCGCCGTCTACACGCGGCTAGGCGGCGACCTTTCGCGTGCGGGATCGACCGGTCTTGCCGGCCTGTGCTGCGAAGCGAAGGTGGTCGATCATTCCGGCAACGAGGTGCCGGCAGGCACGCCGGGCGAGATCGCGGTGCGCGGACCCAATGTGTTCTTCGAATATTGGGGCAACGAGGCGGCAACCCGCGACGCATTGCACGACGGCTGGTATCGCACCGGCGACATCGGCCTGTGCGACGCCGACGGCTATTTCTGGGTCCGCGACCGCAAGAAGAACATGATCATTTCGGGGGGAGAGAATGTCTACCCGGCCGAGGTCGAGCGCGTCCTGCTCGAACATCCCGATGTCAGCGAATGCGCCGTGATCGGCCGGCCGGACCCGCGCTGGGACGAGGTGCCGATCGCTTATGTCATCCCCCGATCCGGCTGCCGGCCCGAAGCGAACGAGCTGAGAGCCCATCTCCAGGCGCAACTCGCCCGCTACAAGGTGCCACGCGATATCGTCTTCGTCGCCGACCTGCCGCGCACCGCACTGGGGAAGGTCCAGCATTTCCTGCTGAAGCAGCTTGATGCGCAGTCCCGCGCGCAAGGAGAAGCATCTTGAAGATTGCAGTTCTCGGTGGGGGAAACGGCTCCTTCGCGGCCGCCGGCGATTTTGCGCTGTCGGGGCATGAGGTGCGGCTCTGGCGCCGCGATGCCGGTCAGGTCGCGGCACATCGCGCCGCCGGCTCGCGCATCCTGGTCAAGGATCACAACGGCCGCCACGACGTGACGCTCGCGCTGGTCACGACGGATATCGCCGAGGCCGTCAACGGCACGGAGCTGATCCTGTGCCCCGCTCCTGCCTTCGCACAGACTGATATCGCTCGCCTGCTCGCCCCGCATCTGCGGGACGGTCAGGTCGTATTCTTGCCGCCGGCGACATTCGGCTCGATGATCTTCGCAGAGGCTGCGCGGGAAGCTGGGAACCAGGCCAGGGCAAGCTTTGCCGAGACCGGTACACTGCCGTGGCTCACCCGCAAGCACGGACCGTTCGAGGTCGCGATCACCATCCGCGCCAAGCGGCTTCCAGTCGGCGTGTTCCCGCTCGACCGGGCACCGCATGCGCTCGAAGTCATCGGACGCGCTTTCCCCGATACGATCGAGCCGTGCGGAGACGCGCTGTCCGGGGCGCTGATGAATGCAGGACCCATCATCCATCCGCCGCTGATCGTGATGAATGCCGGTCCAATCGAACATTTCGAGCGCTGGGACATCCATAAGGAAGGCACACAAGCCGCGATCCGGCGGGTGACCGACGCGCTCGACGCGGAACGCATCGCGGTGCGCGAGGCGCTTGGTTACGGTGCACCGCATTTCCCGCTCGCTCATCACTATGCGAAAGAGGGCGAGATCTGGATGTATGGCCGCGGTTCGCATGACCGGCTGACGGATTCAGGGGACTGGCGCGAGCGGATCGTGCTGACGGAGCATCGCTATATGCGCGAGGACCTGCGGCTTGGGCTGTCGCTGCTGGTCTCCGTCGCAGGCCTGGCTGGCGTGACCACGCCGCTGGCCAAAGCATTCCTGTCAATCGGCGGCGCGGTCTGCGGCGAGGATTTTGCGCAAGGTGGCCGAACGCTTGAGACGCTGGGGCTCGACAATCTCAGCAAGGCAGAATTACAGACGCTGCTTCGCAATGGATTCTGACCGATGACCAACCGCGCCAATATCGTCTGTCTGGGGGCTGGCCGCATGGGACGCGGCATCGCGGTCGCGTTTGCCTACGCTGGCCATCAGGTCACAATGATCGACGTCAAGGCCCGTAGCGCAGAAGACTTCGCCAAGCTTGAGGCCGACGCGCTCGGCGAGGTCACGAAGACCTTTGCCAACCTGTCCAAGCTGGGGCTGCTGACGGAGGCCGATGTCGATCCGCTCATCGCGCGCGTCTCGGTGGTGCCCGCCAGCCAGAGCGGGGCAGCGCTATCCGAGGCCGGAATGGTTTTCGAAGGGGTTCCAGAGGTCGTCGAGCTCAAGCGCGAGGTGCTGGGGTCAGCCTCACGGCAGGTCCGACCCGACACGATCATGGCATCGACGACGTCGACCATCCTGGTCGATGATCTCTCCGGCGCGATCGTGACTCCTCGACGCTTCCTCAACGTGCATTGGCTCAATCCGGCCTACCTGATCCCGCTGGTCGAGGTTTCGCCCGGCAGAGCCACCGACCCCGCCATCGTCGACGAGGTCAAGGGACTGCTCGAAGGCATCGGCAAGGTCCCGGTCGTCTGCGCGGCGACGCCCGGCTTCATCGTTCCGCGCATCCAGGCGCTGGCGATGAACGAAGCCGCACGCATGGTCGAGGAAGGCGTCGCCAGTGCCGAGGAGATCGACAAGGCGATCCGCTACGGTTTTGGGTTCCGCTACGCCGTGCTCGGACTGCTCGAGTTCATCGACTGGGGTGGCGGCGATATCTTGTACTACGCCAGTCGCTATCTCGAAGGCGCGCTCGGCAGCGACCGCTACCGCGCGCCGGACGTCATCTCACGCAACATGCATGAAGGCAGGATCGGCTTGCGCACGGGTGCCGGCTTCCTCGACTATTCGGGTATGGACGTTGACGCCTATCGCGTAAAACGGCTTCAGGCCATGGTGGATCTGCTCCGCCACTTCGACCTGGCTCGCCCACCCGTGCTCGACCGCAACTAGCCGAAGACGTCCTGCAACACGCCTTCGCGAACGACCGCGACGCCATCGAGCTCGATGGTCGTTCCCATCATCGGCAGGTCGAAATGCCCCGCCGTGTAGCGGCCGGCGAATTCGTTGGCGCCGGTCGAGAACAGGAAATTGCCGGAGACGGCCCGAATCTCGGTGCCATTGGTGTCGCGCTGGTCGTACATCGACAGCGCTTCATAGCGCGCACCGGGGTTCATGCCGAAACCGACATGCGAGACGGCATAAGCCTCGCGATCGCCCCAGGCAGCAAGATAGGCGCGCATCATCGCGGCATCCGTGCCCTCGCCTTCCAGCTCGACGACATAGTCATCTTTCAAGGTCATCTTCACGGGTGATGTGAGGTAGCGTTTGAAAGTGAGATTGATGTCGCCCGGCGCCATCACCAGCGTGCCGTTGATCGTCCCGCTCTTGGGGAAGCTGACGACGATTCCACCGGGCCAATGCGCCAGCGTGCCGGGCTTGTCGGTCCAGCCCCACACACCGACCGTGGACGCGCCGACCATGTCGACATCCAGCGCCGTGCCGGCCTTCGACGTCACCCGCATCCGCTTGGTCCCCCGCAGCATCTTGGCCGCCGCACGAACGCGCTTCTCGAGCGCGGGATCCGGCACCATCCGCTCCAGCGCCTCGGGATGCTCGTTGGAGATCACCAGGATCCGCGCGCCGGCCTTGAGTATCTCCGGCGTCTCCACCGCATGCATCAGGCCCTCGATGGTGCAATCCACCACGAAGCCGGCCTGCTGAAGCGCGGTAATGACCGGACCAAGCTTCTGGATCGCCTCGCTCGCCCCTGTCGAGCGAACCGGAACGATATTCCGATTGCGCGGTGTCGGCATGACCACGTGAAACGGCCGCGCACCCATGCGCAGCAGCGCGAGCTCCGCCAGATGCACATTCAACGCACGCGACTGGGTTTCCGACAGGATCGCCGCGGTATCGCAGGCCTTGACGGCGCAACGTTCAAAGATCTCGCAGAATGCGTCGATCCATTTTGCCTCGATGCGATCAGCCAGCATGGTTCACTCCCGGTCTTCTGTTCTTCTTGGTCGGTTCACGCCTCGGGAAAGCCCCGCAGCAGGTACGAGCGTAGCGCCCCGAGCAGGCCATTCAGGATCAGGCCCAGCAGCGAGATCGTGATCAGCGGTACGAACATGTCGACGGCCTGGAAGGTTCGCGCCGCGGTCACGAGCGCGTGCCCCAATCCGTCCGTCGACGTGATCATCTCGGCCAGAAACACCACGATGCAGGAAATGACAAGCCCGATCCGGCATCCGGTCAGGATCGACGGCATCGCCGCCGGCAGCACCACCTTGAAGAGGATTTCGTAGCGCGGCGTTCCCGCCGCCATCGCCGACCAGATCAGCTTCTGCTCGACGGTCGACGCGCCGTAATAGGTCGAGAGCAGAATGGGAAAGAGCGCGTCCGCGGCCACCAATGTGATCTTCGACCCGTGGCCGAATCCGAGCAAAAGCAGGAGAGCCGGATAGAGCGCGACCTTGGGCAGTGGGGCCAATACGCGGACGATCGGTCGAACCACGGCATTGATCGCCGGATTGGCGGCGGCGGCAATGCCGATACTGACACCCAGCACGACCGCAATCGCGAACCCTGCAAACAGCCGGATCAGGGTTGCCGCGATCTCCTGCTGAAACGTCCACGTCACGAGCTGCTGGAGCAGCCGGCTGAAGACGAAGCCCGGCGGCGGCAGCAAGACAGCGGGCGCGAAGCCGAACGACACCAGGCCTTGCCACAACGCAATGACCAGCACGATCGGGGCAATCCCAAGAAGGACGCTTGCGGAGAGAATGCGCGACATCACGAAAAGCTCAGCGGCATGTCGAACTGAGGCTCGGACCAACGCACGAGCCTGGCACGAACCCTTTCAAAAATCGCGTCGAGGCAGATTCCCATCGCGCCCACGATGATGATCATCGCAAAGACGGTGTCGTACTGACCCATGTCGAGCGCATTGAACAGGATGTTGCCGGCGCCGGACTGGCGGGCGATCATCTCGCTGGTGATCATCGTGATCAACGCCAGCACCAGTCCCGTGCGGCAGCCGGTCAGGATCTCCGGCAGCGCCGCGGGCAACACGATCCGCACCAGGCGTTGCGCCGGCGAAAGCCCCATCGCGGCACCCGACCACAGCATCTTCTCTTCGACAGCCTTGGCACCCTCGAAGCTGTGATAGATCACGGGGAGGCTGACGCCCAGAAAGATCACCAATGTCTTGGTGACGTCGCCGACGCCCAGCCAAAGCATGATGATCGGCATCAAGGCGGCCTTCGGCACCGGATAAATCACCATCAGGAGCGGATTGAAAAAGGCCGCGACGCCCCGGCTGCGTCCCATCAACAGGCCCAGCGGAATCGAAACCAGCACCGCCACACCGAACCCGATCGCCATGCGGCGAAGCGAGGCCAGGATGTTGATGAGGGATTCCTTGTCGCCGAGAATATCGGGAATTGCCCGGATCGCCTCGGTTGCCGTCGGGAAGCTGTCGTTCTTCAGCGCAAGCGACGCAACCTGCCACGCGGCCAGCAACCCGATGCAGGCCAGCACCGGAGCGGCCCGTCTCATCAAGGTGGCCGACGACATCATGAGGCAGGCCCGGCTTCGTCGCTTTCATCGAACATGCGCTCGATATCGACGATGTATTTCTGATAGCGCGGGTCGAGCAACAGCTCGTTGCGACGGCGCGGTCGCGGCAGATCGAGGTCGATGACCTCGCGGATGCGGCCGGGCGATTTCGACATCATCACGACTTTATCCGAGAGAAAGACGGCTTCGTCTACCGAATGGGTGACGAACAGCACTGTCTTGCGGTCGCGCTCCCAGATGTTGAGAAGGTCGTTCTGCAGGCGCGTCCTTGTGTGCGCGTCGAGCGCGCCGAACGGCTCGTCCATCAGCAGAACTTCGGGATGGTAGGCGAGCGTCCGCGCCAGCGCCACGCGCTGCTTCATGCCGCCCGACAATTCCTTGGGGTAGAAACTCTCATAGCCCTTGAGGCCAACCATCTCGATCAAGGCCCGGCTCTGCGCTTCCGCCTCTGCGGCGCGCACACCTTGCTGACGCGGGCCGTACATCACATTGCCCAGCACGGTCTTCCAGGGGAACAGCGCAAATTCCTGGAACACCGGTCCGCGATCCGGACCGGGCCCCGTGATCGCATGTCCCTTGATCTTCGCCGAGCCGCTGGTCGGGCTGACAAAACCACCGACGATATAAAGCAGTGTCGACTTGCCGCAGCCGGACGGCCCGAGGATGGAGACGAAGGCGCCCTCCTCGATCGTCAGCGAGATGTCGGAAAGCGCCACATGATCCTTGCGCGCCGAGGTCTGAAAGACCTGCGAGACGCGGTCGATCTCGATGATCGCAGAAGCCGGCTCTTGTGATCTCACCGGTCTCACCCATTCGCTCGATCTCGCAGGCACTACCGTCATCCCGTCTCTCGCCTCACTCGCGCGAACATTTCTCGACGAACCCGCTGAACGTTCTCGGTCAGCGGCACGAGCTTAGCAAGAAACCTGCCAGACAGGCGGTCGTTTTCGGACCCGTGCGGTGCGTCATTCGAACCACGGCCATTCTGCCGGGCCTTCATGCGTCACGGCTCCACCCGGCGCCTGCCCAACCAGCCGCGCATACTTTGCAAGCGCGCCTGCCCGGTGACGCGGCGGACGTTGCTTCCAATCTCGTCGCCGCGCTGTGAGTTCCTGCTCATCGAGCAGCACATCCATCCGCCGGTTTGCGGCATCGATCCGGATCCTGTCACCGTCACGAACGAGTGCAAGCGGACCACCAACAAATGCTTCGGGGGCTACGTAGCCGATGCACATGCCGCGGGTCGCGCCAGAGAACCGGCCATCGGTGATCAGCGCGACCTTTTCGCCCATGCCCTGCCCGTAGATCAGCGCAGTGACGCCAAGCATCTCGCGCATGCCCGGACCGCCGACCGGTCCCTCATTGCGGATGACCAGGACCTCGCCTGCCTTGTAGCTGCGGTCACGAACCGACGCGACGCAGGCTTCCTCATCCTCGAAAACGCGCGCCACGCCTTCGAAGAATTGACTCTTCAAACCTGCGACCTTGATCACCGCACCGTCGGGACAGAGATTTCCCTTCAGCACCGCTACGCCGCCGTCAGGCATGATCGGCGCGCGGGCCGCATACACAACTTCTCCATCGGGTGCGTTGGCGGCGTCATACTCTTCGGCAAGTGTGCGGCCGGTGATGGACAAGCAGCTGCCATCGATATGCCCGCTCTGGATCAGCTCACGGATCACGACCGCCGCACCGCCGATGTCGTAGACATCCTTTGCCGTGTATTTGCCCCCGGGCCGCAGATTTCCGATCAACGGCGTCCTGGCGAAGACCTCGCCCACATCATCGATCGTGAATGCAATGCCGGCCTCGTTGGCGATTGCGGGCAGATGCAGCGCGGCGTTGGTCGAGCCACCCGTCGCGGCAACGATCGCCGCACCGTTCTCCAGGGACTTGCGCGTCACGATGTCGCGCGGCAACGGTCCGCCGCGCTCCAGCATCTCCATGATCAGGCGTCCGGCGCGCCGCGATATCTGCGCACGCTCGGCATAGACACCGGGCACCATCGAGACGTTGGGAATGGTCAGGCCCATCGCCTCCGAGACCATTCCCATGGTGTTGGCGGTGAACTGGCCGGCGCAGGCGCCGATCGTCGGCAAGCAGGCACGCTCGATCCGCTCCAGCGTGGCGCCGTCGATCTCACCAGTCATGAAGCTGCCGACGGCCTCATAGGAATCGAGCACCGTCAGCGTGCGCCCATCCACGTGGCCCGGCAGCGCGCTGCCGCCATAGATGAAGATTGAGGGCACGTTGCAGCGAACCATGCCCATCATCACGCCGGGAAGCGTCTTGTCACATCCGCCGTATCCGATCAGCGCGTCGTAGGCCAGACCGTGGACGACGGCCTCGATCGAGTCGGCGATCAGTTCACGCGAAAACAACGAGAACTTCATTCCCTCATGGTTCATGCTGATGCCGTCAGAGACCGACACCGTCGAGAATTCGCGCGGCGTGCCGCCAGCCTCTTCGATACCCGTCTTGGCCGCCGCCACCTGAAAATCGTGTGTCATGTTGCAGGGCGTCTGCTCGCCCTTCATGCTGACGACGCCCACCATCGGCTTGGCAATCGCAGCGTCGTCGAGCCCCATCGCGCGCATGAATGCGCGGTGCGGAGCCCGGTCGAGGCCGTCTGTGGTGACGCGTGATCGCAACTTCTTCATACGTGCATCTTCTTCGTGCTTCGTCCCGGATCATCCAGGACGCCGCACGCTCCTCGTTAGGATCGTTCGCTCGCCTATTGCAGCGGCGCGACGATCGTCGGATGCTTGAACTGCGCGACATCCAGTTTCGGCAGCATTCCGGTCTCGGCGTAGATGTCCAGCATCTTCTGGATCGCCGGGAAGTTCGGCGCCGCACCTGGATCACGGCCGAAATCGTTGTCCTTGAGCAGGTATGTCTCGAGCACCGGGATGGGCGCCTTCAGCACCTCATTGACGACCTTGAGAGTCTCCTCGCGGTTCGCCAGCGCCTTCTTCATGCCCGAGGTGATATCGCGGACATAGGCCTTGACCAGTTCCGGGTTCTTGTCGACGAAATCGGCACGGCAAGCTTCCAGGATGTGCACGATGTTCGGCATGGCCTGGGACAGCGAGAAGAGCTTCCTTGTGCCGCCCTTTGCCTCTGCCCGCGCGGCGAACGGCTGGTTCATGTTGACCGCATCGACGCGGCCTTGACGCAGCGCATCCTCGGAGACGGCAAAGCCGACCTCGACCAGCTTGATATCCTTGGTTGGATCGACGCCATTCTGCTTCAGGAGCAGGTTGAACGGGCCTTGCGTGCCGCCGCCGATCACGGAAATGCCGACCGTCTTGCCCTTGAGATCAGCGATCGTCTTGATGGGCGAGTCATCCATGACAGCCCAATAGACCGAGAAGCCGCCGGGCTTCTCGAACACGTGCTGCGCCACGATGTAGGCTTTGAGATTGCCGCCGACCACACCATTGGCGAGGGACAGCGGCGCCTGCGTCGCGCAGTCCAGCGCGCCGGCTGCCAAGGCCTGCGTCATCGGTGCGGTGCCCTGGAATTGGGTCCATTCGATATTGTAGGTCTTGCCGAGATTGGGAAATTCAGCCGGGCGGCGCATCATCCAGTACTTTGATTCCTCGGCCGGGATCGTCCAACCGACGCGGATCGTCTGCTGCGCCCATGACGGGCTTGCCCCCGCGCTCACGGCGGCCGCCGCCCCCAAAGCCAGGATCCATTTCGAAACGGTTCGCATCGTGCCCACTCCGCTGCTCCGGCGCCGACCGGCGCCACCCAACCCCGACCGGGCTCAAATCTTTCATGGTTCAAACAATCAGGCAAGCCATGCGAGCCCGGCGGTTTTGCCGTCCGACGCGCAATGTATGGTAAAGCCACGTCGCGCTGCGGCAGAAGGAGGCAACCTATGGCTGATGCGAGCGAGGCAAACCCGCAAGGCGTCGAGAGGCTCGGCTATCTCGGCCTTGGCCTGATGGGAACGCCGATGACCCGACGCCTGCTCAAGGCCGGCTATCAGGTCACTGTCTGGAACCGTTCGGAGGGCAAGGTGGCTCCGCTCGCCGAGGCCGGAGCCGGGCGCGCAGCCACGCCTCGTGATCTCCTGACGAACGCCGATATCGCCTTCATGTGCGTGACGGATGCCGCGGCCGTCGAGGAGGTGATCTTCGGGCCTGACGGGCTCGCGGCAGCGCCCGGCGCAGGCAAGCTTGTCGTCGACTTCTCGTCGATACATCCCGACGCCGCCCGCGATCTGGCAAAGCGACTGAAAGCCGCCAATGGCGCCGGCTGGATCGATGCACCGGTTTCCGGCGGAACGAAGGGCGCCGAGGAAGGTACCCTTGCGATCATGGCCGGCGGAGAAGCAGACGAGATCGAGAGGGTACGCCCTTACGTGCTGGCCATGGCGCGCAGGTTCACCCACATGGGCCCGACCGGCGCCGGCCAGACCACGAAACTCTGCAATCAGGTGATCGTGGGATGCGCGATGGCCGTCCTCGCGGAAGCCACGCGCCTGGCCGTCAACGCCGGTATTGACGCCAATCGCCTGCCCGAAGCGCTCGCCGGCGGCTTTGCGGACTCGATCCCGCTCCAGCTTTTCGTGCCCAGAATGGTGCAAGGCATTCACTCGCCACCGCTCGGTCACATTGCCACGATGCTCAAGGATCTCGATACGGTCGCCGACGTCGCGCAGGCGACATCGACACCGGTGCCGATGGCCTCTCTTGCGGGACAACTTTTCAGGCTCGCGAAGGCCGCGCGCGGCGCGGAAGCGGACGCACTGGAGATTTACAAACTTTCAGCGGCAGAGCGCTAAGCCGTCGAGCGAGATCTGAAGCACGTCAAGGCGACGTCTTGCGCTCGTCATCTGCGAGGAATCGGCCGAACGTCCCCCGCGCGAAGAGCAGCGGCTCCTTCGCACCGTAGGTATAGGCCTCGACCGCGCCGAGAAAGATCACGTGGTCGCCGCCATAATAGCGATTCACGGAGCGGCATTGAAAGCTGGCGACGCTCTCCGCAAGCACCGGCGCTCCGCCGAGGCCCGGCGCCCAGTCCACACCTGTGAACTTGTCGTCAGACGACTTGGCGAATTTTGTCGCAAGCGCCTGCTGCGAAGCACCAAGCACGTTGACGGTGAAATGGCTGGCGTTCTGGAAGATGGTCAGACTGGAGGAATAGACGACCAGGCTCCACAGCACCAGCGGAGGGTTCAGCGAGACGGAGGCGAACGAATTACAAGTCAGCCCGTAGGGCTTGCCGTCAGGCGCTGCGGCCGTGATGATCGTCACGCCCGTTGCATAGGTTCCGAGCGCGTTGCGAAAGTCGCGAGGATCGATCGACGAGCTGTCGCTCGCGAACTCGTTGGCGGGATCGGGAGCGCCGGGCTGCTGCGGCAGATCATTCATCGGCCGGCCTCACAGCGTGAGATTTTCGGACGGCAGGCCCAGCGCCACCCGTCCATAGTTGGTCCCGGCCGCATCGAAGTTGAATGCGAGATGCGAGTTGATCGCGTGCGCATCGCGAAATTGCCGCTGCAACACGCCGGTCGTGAACAGACCGCGCGCGCCGCTCGCGGCAAACAGCATCGAGACCGCGTCCGTGCACAGGTTCACCGAAAAAGATCCGTCGCGCCGATAACGGGTCTTGGTCGCCATGCCGGGGATGTGACCAAGCCGCGCGTCCTCCATGGCATCGAGACACGCCGAGCGCATGATCAGGCGCGCGGCATCGATCTTCGCCGAGGCCTCCGCGATCTTGATCTGGGTGCTTTGAAAATCGCTCAATTTGGCCCGGTTGTAGGTTGAAATACGATGACGTGCGACCTCCGTATAATCGTCGAGGCACGCTTGCGCATTCCCCAGCGCGACACCGGAGAGGACGTATGGGAACAGCGAGAACACGGGCAGCGCATACAGCGGATTTGGATTGACCGTGCTTCCCGGCGTCGGGCCGCCTGAGAGGTCGCCGACGGCGACTGTCATATGGTCAGCCACGAAGACATCCCTGACCTCCACGTCGCAGGACCCGGTCCCGCGCAATCCCGCGACGTTCCATGTGTCCAGCACGTTGTAATCGCCTTTTGGCAGCAGGAAGATGCGATACTCGATGCCGTCGGCCTCGTCGTCGGAGTAGACCACGCTTGCAAGCATGTTCCATTCGCAGGAGGCAACCCCGGAGGAGAATGGCCAGCTGCCGCGCAGCTGATAACCGCCCTCGACCCGCGTGGCGCGTCCGGCGGGAAAAATGAATGAGGATGCGATCAGCGCATCCGGATCACGGCCCCAGACCAGATCCTGCGCCTTCTGCTCGAACATGCCGAGCATCCAGTGATGGCTCGCCAGATTGGCGAGATTCCAGGCCACCGACGCATCCGCCTGTCCGAGCAGCTCAGCGCAGTCGACAAGAGCGACATAGTCGAGCTCGGCGCCGCCGATCCGTGCCGGTTGAAGCATCCGGAACAGGCCGGCTTCATGGAGGTCCATCTCGGTTTCCGACGGGAGATGCCGCAGCTCCTCCGTCCGCACCGCCCGCTCTCGTAGTCGCGGCACGAGGGCCCGGGCCTTCGCGATCATCGCCGCATAGGCGCGTTCGCCGGCTTCCGGCCCGGTGGGCTGACCCATGCTCGGCTTTCGACCAGGCGCCATTCGCTTCCCTCACTTTGGCGTATTTATGCGGCCGGCCCCTTACCAAATCAAGCCAATGCAGCAGGCATCACGAAGCATCGATTCACATACCGCGCGACGCCTGTTGCCAGGGACTGACGGCTCCGGCTTAAACCGGAGTAGAGGGCTTGCCCGGGCCAAAGACGCCCTTCCGGGTAAACTCCGCGATCCGACGTTCGTCATAGCCGAGCATGCTGCGCAAGACGTCCTCGGTATGCTCACCTAACAGCGGGGCCGCAACGGGATCGATCGCGGCGGTCAGGCTCATGGTAATCGGCGGCTCGATGTTGGGCACCCATTCCGCTGTACGGTGCGGAATGCGGCTCAAGCGATGGCGCTCGCGAGCCTCTGGCGCATTGAACCCCTCCTCGACCGTCCGGAGATAGCCGACCGGAATATTGGCCAGCTTCATTTTCGCCATCCAGTTCTCGAGCGTATCGCTGGCAAAGACCTCCGCAATGGCTGCCCGCAAAAGCTCCTTGTTCTCGGAACGGGCCTTGCGCGAGGCAAACTGCGGATCGGTGATGAGATCAGGCCGGTTCAGCACCTCGACCACGAGCCGGCGATACAGCCGATCGTTGGCGCAGGCCATGTAGAGCGGCCCATCGGAGGCCTCATAGACGCCGACGGTGGGAGACCCGCTCGGCGAATTGCCGAACCGGCCGGGGTTTTCGCCATTGATGAGATACGCCATGCCGTAGAAGCCGGTCATCCCCATCGCAACGTCGAACAAGGCGACTTCGACATGCTGCCCGCGGCCAAGCCGGTCCCGGGCCAACAGCGCGAGCAGGATGGCGTTACAGGCAGACATCCCCGTCGCCATGTCCACGATCGGAGGGCCGGTACGAACCGCCGGACCGTCGGCAAATCCGTTGAGCGACATGAAGCCGCTCTCCGCCTGCGTGATGGGATCGAAGCCGGGGCGGGAGGCGAACGGTCCGGAGCGTCCGTAGGCGGAGATCGAGCAATAGACCAGCCGGGGATTGAGCGGGGCGACCGCGTCATAGTCGAGCCCGAACTTCTTCATGACCCCGCTCGAAAAATTCTCCACGACCACATCCGCCTTGCGGATCAGATCCAGCGCGATCTCGCGGGCCTCTGGCACGGCAAGGTCGAGCGCAATGCCGCGCTTGTTGCGGTTCAGGCTGAGATAGGCGGCGCTTTCGCCGCCAATTTCCGCATGCTCATAAGCGCGCGTGTCGTCGCCTCCGTCGGGATTTTCGATCTTGATGACCTGCGCGCCAAAATCGGCAAGCGTCTGCGTGCAGGCCGGGCCGGCGACGACACGCGTGAAATCGATGACCAGCAGACCGTCGAGCGCACTCGGCCCTTCCATCGCTCGCGACGAACGTTCCGGCAATTGAGGCTTGGTCGGCATCGATAGCGCTCCCTTACATCGGCTTATGGCCGCCGAATTTCCTGCAAGAGCAAACTTAAAGCCCGGCGCCGCCAACTTCGCAAGGGCCTCGCTCGCTTCGCTTGAAACGCAAAAACGGCCCGGCAGCGTCAAGCTGCCGGGCCGTCAGATATTTGAGCGTATGGAGGCTGCGCGCATCCTGCGCAGCAATTCTAGTCCGAGAAGGTCACGTTCCGCATCACGGGAAACCACTCCAATTGCTCAGCGCAGCCACTTTCGCCAATAAAGCGTATGCGACCAGGCCCAGGGCGATTCGGGCTCGTACAGCCGATAACCCGCATGGATGAAATTATTGGCAGATACGGGATTGTCCGTCGTATCGGAGACGATGCTGTCCCATCCCAGACGCCGCCCTCGCGCCTCGATCGCTCGCATCAGCCTGAGTTGAAGTCCCCGTCCCCAATGCCGCTGCAAGACGCCGACCCGACAAAAATATCCACTTCTTCGCGCATGCGTCGACGGCACGACGCCGGCGAAGGCAACCGCGTCATCATCGTGATAGGCGAGCCACCACGACCCCGATTCGAACTGCGGCACGGCCGCCCCACCGAAGAATGTCAGCCGGTGCAAATCGCCGAGAACCTCGGCAGTCTCATCATCGTCCGCATCGACGATACGAATTCTGTACATGGAATACCTATTGGCGGGGTAATCGGGAGTGCGCGACCTGCGACTCCGTAGCGGTCGAGGCTCACTTGCCCAGCACGACCTTGACACCGAGCCAGACCGCACCCATCAGCCCGGTCGCAATGACTGTGATCACCGCCTTGAAGGTGTAGCTCTGCGCTTGTTCCACGCTCATTCGCCAGCGCCGCAGGTGCTGGAAGTCAGCTCTGAGCTCGCTGCCCACCCACTGCACGATCCACATCGTGAAAGCATCCGCCGCAGCACCGGCTCCGCCGATGTCGATGAAGGCACGGAGCGGAAGCAGAGGATCGGCGGAGACTTTTCCGATCCGCCCCCCGGCACGCGCCTCCGACAGCAGCGAGGCGAAATAGGCGCCCTCGAAGGCGCGGGCATACTCGCCCTCCCAGATGTGGTCGTAGCGCTCGGGGTAGAGCTTTTGATCCAGCAACCGCTCCTCCCCGAGCACGTCCGGAAACCAGGGATTGTCGCGCCAGTTCGCCTTGACGACCATGGCTCCGTCGGGCTTGCGCCCGCGCAGAAAGTCGTCGATTGCATCGCTCTTGCGGCGCGGATTCCAGCTCGCCCAGAGTTCGGAGTCCTTGGCGCGGATCGTCGGCCGCAGCAGCGCGAGGCTGCGCGCGCTCAAGGATTGCGCCTCGTCGATCCAGGCGATGCGAAATCCCTCCAGAGATTTGATCGAGTCGGCCGTGTGATCCTGAAGCCCGCGGAAGATAATGAGCCCGTCGCCGGGCGTCTCGATCTTGTCGCTGAACAGCTTGAAGCCGTGGCCAAGGCGCAGGCTCGAGATCTTGCCTTCGATCAGACGCTTGGAAGATTGCGCCAGCGAACGCTGCGCCTCGCGAATGCAGACCGCGAGCGTGCCGCGCTCGGCCTGACAGGTCTCGACCAGGAGCTCGCCGAAGAAATGCGACTTTCCCGAGCCGCGTCCACCATAGACGCCCTTGTAGCGCGCAGGTTTCAGCAGCGGCTCGAAGATCTTGGCCGTCGGAATTTTCAGGATAGACAATGGATGCGCTCGCTCGCCCTAGGGCAGGCCGGTGCGCCTGCGCCACATCGCGGACCAGTCCTCGGTGTTTGGAGTTTCAGGTTGCCCTTGCTGAGTTTGATTGACACCAACAGGAACGCCGCCTCTGGAAAGCGAAGGCCAGGTTCCGTATCGTCCTTCGAAGTCGTTTTGTGCCGAAGACGGAAACGAAGCGCTGGGCGGAGTAGCGGGCACCGGTACGGGACCATTCGAGTTGAAGGCAGATCGACCCGATTTTCCGGCAGGCATCCTCCTCAAAACCCGCAGATCTTCGGGACGGGTCCCCGGCACCATATCCGCGTTTTGCAGATACCGCTGATACCCGGGAATGTAAGCCGGCGCGGGAATTGGATCGAACGGTCCCAGCGCATCGGCAAACGCACCGGGATCGAGAACATTACCTGCGGGATCCTTGATTTGATAATGGACGTGGTGCTGCCCTGGATTGCCTTCTTATCGAAAAGACCGGTATTGCCCATCATCCCGATCACCTGACCCGCTGCAACCACATCGCCGACCTTCACGTGCCGAGAGTTGGTATGCAGGATCTGGTGCCGCAAGCCGCTATTGTCTCTGATCGAAATCGTCCCCCACTGATCATCACCGGCGCGCTCAACGACGCCATTCACGGGAGACCGCAATTCCGGGTGGTTCGTGTTCAGCCGCGCCTCTTACCACCGACATAATTGAAATCGATGCCCCGTGCGGGTTACTTGATCCGCGGGGCCTGCCTGTCGCCGCGCCGTATGGACTCGTAACGTGAGGCGAGATGCCCTCGACAGGTTGAAGAAATACGTCGCATCATGTCGTCCCACATGTTGAAAATCCTTTTGAGAGCGCGAGAGCTTCACGCGAATTGACAAGCAGCTGTCCTCACCGTTTCGCTGGCGGGCGACGGCTTGCTCAACTCTCGCTGATTCACTAACTATTTCGCGCGCGGTGGCTTCGTGAAAGACATGCCGCATTCGCCGGGAATGAGGGGGCTTACGTGAACAGGGTTATTCGTCGCGCAATCGGCCAGCCTCTCTCCGCGGCTGCGCTGGTCGCTCTCGCACTTCCTGGCTTCGCGCAGGAACCGCCTGCTCCGACATTCGACAGATGGCGTCCCAAGGCCGGCGTCTACGCCGAACCCGGCAAGGATTTCCAGTCGAACTGCGATGACAGCGGCGGCCTTACGATCGATCTCGGCGAAAAGTCGGTCAGCGGTTACGAATGGGTCTGCTACGTCAAGAAAATCATCGATGTTGGCCCAGGCGCGCTGAAGGTTGACATGGCCTGCGACGATTACAATCTGGCGCAGAACCTTAACCCTCGCGACCCCAACTGGGAGAGCAGAAAATTCAACGAGATCATGTTCATCAAACGGCTCGATACGTCGGCGATCTCCGTCCAAAAGAGCCTGAATGGGAAGCTCAAGGATCCTCCCTGGCGTGCGGCCTACTGCCCTCTGAAGACTCAGCGCTCGCTCGCTGAGGCCGCGCTGAGAGCCAAGGAAGAGGCCAAGCAGAAGGCCGAGGAAGCCAAGCGGAAGGTCGAACTGGAGCTCACTCTCAAGAGCGCTCATCCGCAAGATGGCGTCTACGCCGCAGTGGGGGCCGACTTCGAGGAACGTTGCGCGAAATTCAGCGACACGGTCGTTGCGTTCGCCAGGAAGTCGATCGTCACGGCCTCGAACAAGTGCGAGATCTTCCGCACCCGGGTTCAGCTTCCCGACACGGTCCGGATCGGCGCCGACTGCACATTGCAGCCGGCGTCAGACAGGGACGCCGTCAGCGTACAGAATGTGGACACGACTCCGGAACGCGAGAACCTGATGTTCAAGAAGATCGACGACAAGACCGTCATCCTCTGGATCATCAACAACGGACACTTCACCGGCGATGGCCGACACCTGTCCTATTGCAGCGACCAGGTGCAGCGCGCCTATGCCGGGCAGCGCCGGACCCGCAAGCAGAGCAAGAACTAGGACCGTCGGTATTGGAGTGTTTAGGTCGGGCAAAGGGCACTTACGAACGACCAAGAATAAGCAAGGATGGCGTTCTCTCGGCCGCATTCTCCACCCCGGCACCAAACGAAGGTCGAGCGAACACCAGATCGAGATATTCGACATCTCAGGCCTTGGGACCGGCATCGCCCTCGACGGCGTCTTCCGGACGCACGATGACACGCTCGACCCGGTGGACCAATTCCGGCGCACCGTCTTCGCCAGTCTCGACCGGTTGTGCGGCCTTGCCCCAGCCGCGATCGAGAATGGCGTTGGCCGCCGAAAGGCGCACGGCCGGTGTCGCGTCATCGCTGCGCATGATGCCGACGAGAACCCTCAGGGCCGTCCTGGTGTGGCTGCGCGCCAGCGAGCGGATCTCGGTCAGGGTTCGCGCTCTCGACGTCTTCCTGGCCGCGGGCTTGGGGGACGGCTCGTTTGCAAGCTCGCATTCCATATCCTCGCTCACGACAACATCTCCCACAGTACGATTGCGACGAGGCCCGCGAGCGCGAGCGATATCAGATAAGCGGTCATCATCCCTCCCAGCGAAGAAAATGCGCGGCAGATCGCGCCAGGCGAGGCGCGATCGTTTCGGGCGCGAACCCTATCTCCGTGTCTTCCGGAGACCGCAGCGGCGCGGGCAACTGGCCCCAGCGCCGCGGGCCGGCACGTTCGCGCGTGCACGGCCGGCAATGGTACGGACGACGGCGCGCCGATCGGCGCTCCAGGTTTGACGAGTGCGTGGCCGCAATGCGCCGCCGCCGTCCGATCTCGAAAACCGAGACGAAAAAACCCGCGGCGGATGTGCTCCGCGCGGGTGAACCAAACTCGTCTCGATGATGTCACTATGCCGGTGTTTTGCCCGACGTGTCAAAGCTCGGTTGAAATGAAACAGCCCGCTGCGGATATTCTCCGCGCGGGCTGAACCAAACTTCTTTCGATGATGCCAACATACCCGTGTTTTGCCCGACGCGTCAAACGAACTTACCGGCCCGGCGAAAGTTAGCCGATCAGGAGGATCGGTGAGATGACATTTGAGATGACGTCACCAGAGACATCGCGAGAATTGCCCGGAGCCAAGCCGCGCATCGACAAGGAGCGCGAGCCGCAGGAGGCGATCATCGAAGACGCCGGCGAGGCAAAGCAGAGCGATCGCGATCTCGTGCACGGCGATGGCGGCACCATCGACATTCCCGCCAAACCGGGCGATTTGTCGAAGGACAATTAGGCGGACCGGCGCCCGGCGGGCGTTTCGATGATGCCGTTCTGCCGATGTTTTGCCCGAAGCCTCGACATCCGTTCACGCGGCCGGGCCTTTGCTGGAACTTATCCGGCGAGAGGCGCGTTGAATGCTTCGTCAGAAGGAATGTTCCTGCGATGAGCCACACTGTCCTGGTTGTTGACGACGATCCCGCCGTCCTCGACGTGATCGTGGGCATGCTGGAAGATCTCGGCTGCCAGGTGCTCAGCGCCCAAAGCGGCCCGGATGCACTCGGCCGGCTCGAGCAGAACCAGGACATCTCCATCCTCATCACCGATATCAACATGCCCGGCATGGATGGTCATGAACTGGCCGAGCTGGCCAAGCGCGTCCGCCCGGAGCTGAAGATGCTGCAATTGTCGGGTCGCGAGCCCCGGCGCGGCGGCCTTCCGATGATCAGGAAGCCGTTTTCGTTCGAGGAGCTCGCCGACATCATGCAGCGGACCGCCGGCGTCTGCTGACCGTCCGATCCCGCAAAACAAAACCCGCCGCAGATCGCTCCGCGCGGGCTGAACCAAACTCTTTCGATGATGCCATCATGCCGGTGTTTTGCCCGACGTGTCAACGCGGCGAACGCGGAAGAGGAAGCCCCTCCTCCCAACTCAATATGTGGTGCGCAACGGGCTTGCTTCAAGTCCCCGCCTCTGCCGTAGAACCCCCGACCCAGGAAACATCCAAAGCAACCTGCCGAGGGGTCACGACATGCCTGCATTGCTTCCGACGTCCCGTTCACGCCGTCAGCCCCAGGGAGCCGACGCGCGGAACCAGATGCCGCCCGACCATGCCGTGGTGATCGCCGGCGGCGGCCCGACCGGGCTGATGCTGGCTGCCGAGCTCGCGCTCGCAAAGGTCGATGTCGCCATCCTCGAGCGGCGCGCGAGCCAGGATCTCGTCGGCACGCGCGCCGGCGGGTTGCATGCCCGCAGCATCGAGATCCTCGATCAGCGCGGCGTTGCGGATCGCTTCCTGCGCGAGGGACAGATCGTCCAGCTCGCGGGCTTTGCCTGGACGCGGCTCGACATCAGCGATCTTCCCACCAGGCACGCTTACGGGCTGGCGCTGCGGCAGAGCCACATCGAGCGCATCCTGGCGGACTGGGTCGAAGAGCTCAAAGTGCCGATCTATCGCAATGTCGAGCTCACGGGCTTCGCACAGGACGAAACCGGCATCGACGTGACGCTCTCCGGTGGCGAGACCTTGCGCGCAGACTATCTCGTCGGCTGCGACGGCGGTCGCAGCCTGGTGCGCAAGGCCGCCGGCATCGATTTTGCCGGCACCTCACCGACACTCAGCAACCTCATGGCCGAGGTCGAGATGCGCGAGGCGCCGGCATGGGGCCTGCGTCATGATGCGCTCGGCTTTCACGGCCTCAGCAAGACCGAGAGCGGCCGCGTGCTGGTCGTCGTGACGGAAGCAACGCTCACGCGCACCGGCGAGCCCTCCTTGCACGATCTCAGCGATGCCCTCGTCGCGGTCTACGGCACCGATTTCGGTGTCAAGAATCCCGCCTGGATCTCCCGTTTCACCGATGCGGCACGGCAGGCCACGACCTATCGCAAGGGACGCGTGCTGCTCGCCGGCGATGCCGCGCATATCCATCACTCCGTCGGCGGGCAAGGCCTCAACATCGGCGTGCAGGACGCCGTCAATCTCGGCTGGAAGCTGGCGCAGGTGGTCCATCGCATCTCGCCGGACAGCCTGCTCGACAGCTACCACGCCGAGCGCCATCCCGTCGGCGCGCGCGTGCTCAAAAACACCATGGCGCAGATCGCCCTGCTCCGCCGCGGCGACGACGGCCTCAAGGCCGCGCGCGACACCGTCTCCGAACTGCTCGGCATGGACGCGCCGCGCAAACGTTTTGGCGCCATGATGAGCGGGCTCGACATCGCTTACGATCTCGGCGAAGGCCACGCGCTGGTGGGGCGGCGCATGCCGGATCTCGATCTGACGGTCGAAGGACGGAGGCTCAACCTGCTGACTCTGCTGCACGGGGCGCGCGGCGTGCTGCTCAATTTCGGCAAGCGAGGCGGCATCGACATCGGCCCCTGGAAGAACCGGATCGATGTCGTCGATACCCGCACCGATGGCGTATGGGAGCTTCCGGTCATCGGCCGGGTCGCCGCACCGGACGCAGTGCTGGTGCGGCCCGACGGGCACGTTGCCTGGGTGGGAGACGAGAGCCAGCGCGGGCTCGAGGAGGCATTGCTGCGGTGGTTCGGGCCGCCTGCGGCGGCGTAGCGCCCGTACTCCTGAATTGGGCGCCTGGTTCGGCGGCCCCTGATGTCCGCTCGTCTCTCCAGAGAAGCACAAACAGCGGACATCATCGAAGGTCGCCGATGGGCCAGTTGCGAGCACCCTCCTTACTCGCGCGGAACTGCAGCAGCTTGATCGACGAGATTGGTATTGGCCGCAAGTTTATGCGAGCGCGCAAAAACGATCCGAGACGTGGCAGGTATCTCGGCTTCGGCTCTACCGTCTTGGCCGATGAGGATCAATCCGGCGCCGCCATTTGCTACATTCAGAATAATCGGGTCCCCGCTCCAGGTCATGATCGGCTCCATTCCGATGATGAGGAACTCGCCCACGGGCTGGTCGAAATATTGGATGCGCAATTGTGGTCCGACCTCTGCCGGTGCGAGTTCAAGGCCGAGTTTTCGAGCCCGTGAGTAAAGGTCAGCTAACGTCACACTATCGCTCGTGAACCCAAGTTGCGTCGGGGAGACGAGTGCAAGCTCCATGTCTGTCTTCTGAGAAGCAGTAATAAAGGACGGTCGGGCAAGGATCTCGCCCGCTTGGCTGCCCACACTGCATCGCATGCTGTCCAGTGCATCGCGCAGCTTAAGTGAGTCGGCGAACGTGCCTATTGCAATTGTCTTCCATATCGCAATGTCACGCTCGGATTCAATAAGCCGTTGAGGCGCTTCGGACGCGCGTGTCTTGAATTTCAGCTGTCTCTCCAAAACATCGCGAGCTGCGCACTGGGTCTGCGCCGTACTGCTTGCGAGCTGAAGGATGCAAACTGAAAGGATTAAAACAACTAAGTAGTGGCACGCCGTGCTTCTGTTGTGGCGATTGACTGAAGTGCACTGGGTTATGCTTTTTGGAATGGACATGGCGGAATCACTTTTTCGATCAAGCTGACAGAAAAAGCCCGCCTCCGAGTCAAGGGGAAGAACGGAGGGAAATGACGTCCATGAACATTCCCCGGCCGCTTTTGAAATGCGTCCGGAGGCGGGGCCTATGGCTTCAAGAATTCCAATTTCCAAATTGCAGGCTGCAGTCCGTAAGCCTGATCAAGCCTGCCCATCAGACCTAAGGCACGATGTGAACGAAGCATAGCAATGTGGCTGCATCCGCTCAATATGCCAAAAGTCTGCTACGGGTCACTGGCGCCGCTTCGAAGGTCGGCCGGTTGCTTCCGGTCTACCCAACGAGCCGACAACGGAGGACGCCGCCTGAACCTCGCCTTCGGGCCAAAAGGCCAATTACTCCGGTGATAAGCGCAGGGATTCCGGCCAGGCATTATATGCGCCGGGCCGCTTTGTTCTACGAGTTCTCACTTGAGAAGCATATTCCCGCCGATCACCTGCTCAGGTCGATCGACAGGTTTGTCGACTTTCAAGAGATCAAGCGGGACCTGGCACCTTTCTACAGCAACATCGGATCGGTCGGCCTTCGATCGATCCGGAGCTGATGATCCGGATGCTGCTGATTGGTTACTGCTTCGGCATCCGGTCAGAGCGGCGCCTGTGCGATGAGGTTCACCTCAACGGAATCGGTCAGAAGCAGTAATGCTCTGGCCGACTAGAAGATTTCCGGTTGGCCCTCATGAACAGACACTCTTTAATGAATATACGGCCTACTGCTCAGCCAAAAGAAAGCCTGCGGCATCCCGCGGGCTCGATCCGAACTCTTCCGATGATGCTATTCTGCCGGTGTTTTGCCCGACGTGTCAAACGAACGATCCGACGGCATACTCGCCGCTCCGCAACCTTTACTCTGGTCAAAGCAACGGCCGTATCCACCGCGAAAACCACTCCTCAGCGTCACTATGCGGATTGCCTGGACCGTCCACTCCGAAGATCGGGGGTGGAATGACGTAGCTCGGCTCGTCGGCAAATAGACCGATTGGCTTGCTGGGTTGCGGTTGCGCGCTGCCAGTGGTCGGCACGGTCCAGTTGCCGAACCGCTCGTTGAATTGCGTGGAAGGCAGCAGATGCGGGACCGGCGCACTGCCGGACGTGAACACGCTGCCCGCGTTGGACTCATTGACGCGGGCGAGGCGCCGAACGTTTTCGGGCGCGACCGATCCGCCTGCAGGAGCGTCTGGTAATCTATCCACGTTTGCCGGCTCGGCAGGTGCAGTGCCGTCTGGCGTGCCGGCCCAGCTGCCAAAGCGATCTGCAAAAGTGCTAGCGCGAGTCTCTGGATCGATCGAGGAAGCTCCGCCTACCTGCCGCCCAAATGTCGATGAAGCCGAAGAGCCGCGGCCACTGGCCGCGCTGTCGACGTTAAGTCCATTGCCGATGATGTTGAGCGGCGGCGCTCCTGTCGAGAACACTCCTCCGCCAGGAGTAGCCGCGCCCATCGTGCCGCCGGAACTACTCTCCTGCGCGTTGGCAGTTCGCGTGACCGCCAAGATGCCTCCAATACCGAACAGCCAGGGGAGGATAGAAGGCGCCGCTAAGCCGAGGGCGGCCCCTCCGGCCAACAAAGGAAGAACATCACGCTCCGGAGATGCGCCTCCAGCCAACGGATTCTCGTAGTACGGATACGTCACTCCGGAGTGCGGATCGGACTGGAGCACAAGCGGATCTGATGGAGCGGCCGTTGTCGGAGGCAATTGACCGATCCGTTCATTGGGATCTAGCGTGGGAAACGGTGGCAGCGCACGTGTGAAGCGGGGATCACTTCGCGCAAACCCTTCCTGTTCGTTCAGACCGGCACGCGGAGGTGAGCTGTAGCCCGGCAGCGGCGGAAAGTCGCTCGGGTTGGCCGATGTTGAGCCGGGTACGCGAAAAGGGTCCGAAGAGGGATCCAACGCTTCGAACTTGGACCAATTCGTTCCGCGCAGGTCGCGATTGCGGGCCGTCACGTTGACATCAGGATTGCGAGCAATTGCCTCGTCTATCAACTTCTGCCGCTCCGGATGATCCAGGTAGAGCAACCATTTGATCAGATGATCCTGACCGGCGTCCGCTCCCCTTCGCTCGACATCTCTGATGGTCTTCAATTGATGCGGATATTGACCGAGGTAAGTCTTGGGATCCTTCAGAACTTTCTCGACCCCTTGGTTGACTTCCTCTTGTGTTTTGTCGATAGGCACATTGGTGTAGAGATGGCCGTTAAGGAATCCGACGCGCATCGCATCGATAAGAGTCTTGATCTCCGCAAGTCGTTTGTCTGAACTCTCGATCGTTGCGATCTCATCGAGCCTCTGACAAACGAGCTTGCCGTACGGCTCCACGTGTCTGCTTGGATGGGGCGACACCTCCAACTTTGCAGCGAGCTCCCGATTTGCCGGCAAATAGATTCGGTTTGCGGGCCCATCGATATCGAAAATCCTCTTGTCCATACCGCGAAACGCGTCGTGGTCTTCAAAGCGCTCTAAAATGATGTGGTGATCGAAAAAAATCGACATGCACCCTCACAAGGGGTTTCATTGAGTATGGGAGCTGGAAAATCGAGTGGATTAAGCGCGCAAGCACCGCCGCGGCGGGAACGCCCGCGCGTTCGTCGAACAGGGTTGCAATCTTCCTGAAGTGCTATGGCGTGCAGGCGAGCACTCGATCGGACCGCCTGCAATCGATGCCTACGGCGCGCGAATTGATTACCGGCCTGAAGGCGTGGGCTTTATTGGGCTTTATCTTATCGGGAAGGAGTATCGGAACGCCCCGTCGCTATCCGCGCGGGCGCCCCCTTGTCCGCTGGCAAAAATTGCCAAGCTACTGGTCATCGTTGCAGCCAGGGCCGGCCGGCAATTCTCGCCTGTCCAAGTATGAACTGCCGCCCACGAGCGAGCAGACTTCATCTCTCAGGATGGCGTGAATCAATACCGGCTTTTTGCGCGATCGCAAAACTGAATTCTCTTCAGGCCCGCCGACTTGCAAGCGTCCTTGAACTCTTGATCGCATATGACGGTTGCATCTTTGTAGGCCATGCGGAAAATGTGCGCGTTACCGATCGAGGCCTCTCTGAAGACCAGTTTGTAGCCGGGAATGTGCGCGTAATATTTCTGACCGTGGTCTAGATAGTGAACATCGTCCCGGACACCGATACGCAAACAGGACGCCGATTCGTCCAGCGCATCGAGGACGCGAGCAACATCGCAGAGCCAATAGTCCGCCCCTTGATAGCGACCTTGCGGTACTCGCACGTCGCACGGCACAAACACAAAAGCCTCCGGATCAATCCGCTCGAAGACAGCCTTGGTTCGATCCGAAATGAGCCACCAATGAAAGCAGCGCTCCAGGTCATAGGGCAGACTGCCCTTCGATTTATTAAACATGTAGGGCACGGGCGGCGTAGAAGCGGGCAGACGATATACTCCGTGGGGGGGAAGGACGCTCTCGTCCGCAACCCAAAAGCCCGGTCGCCCTCCGTTAAAATCGGGACCCATTTCGTAGAAGCGGCGTTTTCGCGCTCTGGACCGCTTTGCAGCAGAAATTGCTTTATCGTCACTCATGACTTGAACCCATTGAAAAGCGTGCCCGCAATGACGCGCGGCGGAGACCACGATCGACTGCTCAACAAAAAAGCCCGCGGCTTCCCGCGAGCTGTCGGACTCTTCCGATGATGCCATTCTGCATGTGTTTTGCCCGACGTGTCAAACCTTCGGTCTCGGGCAACGAATCTGGCGGCAAGTACCGATGGTAAGTCGCTCATCGACATCAGTGCTTGAACTCATCCACACAGTAAAACACCGGCAGCCCGCCAAACGCGTCGGAATTCCTGTGACGCACCTGGATCCGTTCGCTCGCACTTGCGCCGATCGTGTCGCCGTCCTTCACCACGCTGCCATGCTCGATCAGATACACGGCAAGCCCAGCCACCTTGTCGAACAACGCCGAAAGCGTGAGCTTGCCGGTCACGAACTCGATCTCACGACCGACGAAGGCGGACAGTCCCATCGTGACCGCGGCGATCTTCGCGCCTGTCCGGAACGGAAGAATGTCGACCCATAGCCTAAAGGGGTAATTAGGATATGGTGCGAATGAATCGCGAGACGTTTCGCGCCAGAGATCGGCAGGCCGCGCGACCCGGCCCGCCCAGACCACGCCGCAACACTCAGGCATCGTCGCAATCAACGCACCGATGACAGCGGTCGTGATGCGCGCGGCGACCAGCGGCTGGTCGCTCTTGCCGAGCATCGATACGATCACATGACCTCGATGCCGGAGGGCCACCGCCTTGCTCTCCGGCCATGTCGTGGCGGCGCGCGCCCAAAGTCCCTCGTCGTCCGGGATGGGCGCCGGCATCGACATGACGGCGACGAGCTCGTTGCCGCAGCGAATGAGCGGCGAGTCTGCTTGAGCCTGCTGAGCACGCCCGTCGTCCATCGTCTCCGTTGCCAACTCCGGATGTCGGGCGTGAAGGACCTTTGCAACCGCTGACATGTCCGGCGTCACCGGATTATCCAATAAGACCAAAGCGAGAAGGGAGCTACTCATCGACGACCCGCGGAAATTTTTGGACGAGATGCGATCCTCTGCCTAGCTCGCCCAACAGTTGAAGTATTTTGAAGTCTAGAACAAAACGGGAACGTTGTCAACCAGCGCTTCTGTGCTTCATATTGTGCGGGCGCAATCCGAGTGCCGACATAGCTCCCAAACGGTCCCCCATGTTCTCAATCCACCCCGACGATCTCACCTCCGAACCGACCCGCCGCCTGCTCGCGCTGCATCTCGCCGGCATGCATGCGAGCTCGCCGCCGGGCCATGTGTTCGCGCTCGACCTGTCGGGGCTGCAGGTGCCCGGGGTCACCGTGTGGTCGGTGCGCGAGGGCGACGACGTCGTCGGCATCGGCGCGCTGAAGGAGCTGGGCGACGGCAGCGCCGAGGTGAAGTCGATGCGGACCCACCCCGATCATCTGCGCCGCGGCGTCGCGGCGCTGCTGCTCGACCATATCGTGCGCGAGGCGAAGGCGCGCGGGCTGACCCGGCTGAGCCTGGAGACCGGAAGCGGCCCGGCGTTCGAGCCGGCGCTGGCGCTGTACCGCAAGCGCGGCTTCGTCAACGGCGAGGCGTTCGCCGATTACCAGGCCAGCGCCTTCAACCAATTCCTGCACCTTGCGCTTCGCGCCTGAGCCCGCGCACGGACGCCACGCCGCAACGCATCAGCCGGCTCCTGCTCCTTCGGAGGCGCTTCTTGAGACAAAGCCTTGAAACAAGCTGAGGTGGTGTCTTGAAAACGACCCCGAGGGTCGGCTTTGGTGCAAAAGTGAACTTGGGTCTGGTGTCGCGCTCAAAATGAGTAAGTGGCTCAAGGGGCTGAATTTGCACCCGAAAATTTAATTTGCGGGCATACCAAATGATACAGACTCTGCGCCGCCGGCGGCGTAGGGTTCATCCATCACCGCACGGTACGTGGCATTTATCGGTGATGAGAACGCCGGTCGCGCTCCCGCCTCCTCGTACAGGGAGAAGCATCATGCTGACGCGGCGTCGTTTCAAACAGACCAAGACTCTCACCGAAAGACTCGCCGACGAAGCCAAGCGGTGTCGCGAGGAAGCGCGCGCGCTCTCGCCGGGGCGCCGCCGCGAAATGCTGCTGCGCCGGGCCCGGCAGGACGAAACGGCCATGCAGATCGAGGCCTGGCTGCGCTCCCCCGGCCTGAGGGCACCGACATGATGCAGCAATATCGCGCTTATCTGATCGGCGAGAACGGCGTCTTCCGCTCCGCCGAAGCGTTCGAAGCCCCGTCGGATTCCTCCGCCCTCAGCTTGGCGCGCCAGTTCACCCGCCACGGCAAGGTCGAGGTGTGGCAGCTCGGCCGCAAGATCGCCGTGCTGGATCCGGAGGAGTCGCCGCCGCGATCATTGACGCGTCAATGATCGCCTGATTGCGATCGCGATGCCGGAGTCTCGATCTCGAACCAGAATGTCAGTTGCATGACGGGACCGCCGGCGTCGCGAACGTCGATCGCCATCGTCTGCCGGCCGCCCGTGGACGGCGCCGAGAGGACCGCATCGCGTGCCATGTCGGCAAGCGACTTGGCGGCCTCGGCCCGAACGGCGCGCGGACTGGCCAGTTCCAGCCCTTCCTCGTCGAGGGCAATTCCCTTGTCGTCGCGAAGGTCGAAGTAGTAACGCGGCATTGTTGCATCCTTTGCCGTATTAGGCCCGAGAACGGCAAAGGTTTCCAATAAGACGAAAATTCGCTGGGGATCAACGGGTTCCGGGAACACCGTCCAAGGAACGCTGCCAAGGGAAGCTGGCAAGGGAAGCTGGCAAGGATCGATCCGGCAGGACACGGAATATGCCTGCTTGCGCAGCGCCCTACTCTTCCGCAAGCTTGTGCTCGATATAGGCATCCACCGTCTCGGCGAACGAGCGCTGCACGCCGACCGCCACATCGTGCTGGTCGAGTGCGTCGCGCTGGAGCACGCGCAGGCCGCGGCCGCGGGCGCTGAGCGGCGCCGTGTTCAAATACTGATCGATGGCGCCTTTGGCGAGCGGGATGGACTTGGGATCGCCCCTGGCGATCAGGAGCCTGAGCAGGCTCTGGCATTCGGCCAAACCTGGCATGGGTTCAGCCTCTCACCTTTGCTGCGATTTCGGCTTCGGCCGCTTCACCGGCTGGGTGTGGGTGCCGAACAGCGCCAGCAGGAACGCGACTTCTTCCTTCGAACCGATCTGGATCATGATTGTCTCTCCTCTTCGCTCCGTTGGTCGGCACGAGCGGGCGCGGAGTTCAGGACGATCTGGTTTCAGCAATGTTTCAGCCGTGTTTCGTCGGGGGCTCTCGGAGAGCGGTTCATATACAATCAGCCCGCGCGGATCGCTCCACGCGGGCTTTGCTTGACGCTTGCGCAACTTCACTCGCAAGAGGGGCCGTGGGCGCGCCAGGCACCCTCGGCATCAAGGTTCAGTGCATGTGGCCAATCAGATAAACGCCGCCACCGATCACGATCACGGCGGGGACGGCCCAAAGCAGAAGTACAGGCATCTGTCCTTCTCCTCAGTTCGACGTGCAGACCTTGACGGTCTTCATGCCGGCCTCGGCTTCAGTCCTGGTCTTGTACACGGTGTCGCCGCTGACGACGGTGGTTTCCGTGCTCGTCGGCTTCGCTTCGGTGATCGTGCACTTCTTGGTCTTGACGTCCTGCACCACGTAGAACGACTGCGCGAACGCGGGAGCCGCAAATGACGTCAACAGGGCAGCGGCAATGATGGTCTTGATGTTCATCGTGTCCTCCTCCAGCAGTCCGGTCATCCGGATCTGTCTTCTTCAAACCTACAAAATTACCACTTGTTCCCGAATTCGTCTGAACCAAGTCCCGCAGGCTGCGTTGACGCGGAAACGGAGGCTTCGATGCTGGATGTGAGACTTGTGACGACCTCGCTGGCCATGCTGGTCGCACTGCTGTCCGTGGCTTCGGCCGAGCCTGCCAGGGAGCAAGCCCGGCCCGCTGGTCAAGGCACCACTGAAGCGCGTCCGATCCGCGTCATCCTTCCCGCGCCTTGGGAGCCCGCCAGGACGCAAGCCGACGCACCATCGTCGAAGTGACGCGGCCGCTTTCCCAATGACTTCCGCGTGCCGTTGTTCGGCACGCGCGACGAGCCTGCGACAACGCGATGCTCGACCGTCTCGGAAGCAACCCTCGACAACTTCCAGCCGTCCGCGGACGGCACGGTCATCTCCTATCTTGCGCAGGGCGGCGTCGTGAGTGGATCCTGAGCTTCGACGCATCCGGGTAGATCGCCTCGCTCACATGCGGGCCTTCGAACCAGCCGTTTTCAACGGCTTGCGCCTCTGAATGACAAGCCGCAAGGCGATGCCGTGCTGCCAGGCACGCACCCTCACCGCCGCTTCGCTTCGATCGAGCTCGCTCGCAATCTCGTCCGGCCGCCGGCCTGCTGCGGCCAATGCCTTCAATCGCTCGTGGTCTTGCGCCGTCCATTTCTTCAACAGCGGGTAGCGGGATTGCATGATGGGAGCTGTCTCGCCTGTTCAATGATTCCGGCGACAATGGACCGGCGCAGTTGAAGTTCCGAAATCGAAAAACCAGCCGAGCAGCACGGGAGCGACCCCAGGCACCTCCGGGGCTGGACGTGGGGAGCGAAAATGCCGGGGCCGCCAGCGCGCCAACTCAACGCGCGCGCTCCGGCCATCATCCGCCCCTCGCGCCTTCGTGCCGTATCAATTGATGCGTCGGCTGGAATAAATCTGCCAACGGCATCCGCAAGGCGCGCATAAACGGGACAAACCGGCAGACGTTCCTAAACTGGTTCGATGCACCCGCGCGTTTTGGCGCGAGACAGGCTGCGGCACTCGGCAGCTTCAAACGTAAGCAACCAATTCGAATCTCACTTGTTGTCGCCGGCACATTCACCTGCTGGAGGACAAAAAAATGCGACGTCTCACTCTACTTGCCACGACCATGTTGCTGCTCGGAGCGGTACCCGCTGGCGCGCAGCCACAGCCTGCCCAGAGCGGGCCGGGCAACAACGCCGTCAACAGCTCGGACCAGAACAACTCGAACAAGCCGGTCGCCGGCCGCAACAGCTTCACCGAGGGACAGGCAAAATCGAAGATCGAAGAAGCGGGATATTCCAACGTCTCCGGCCTGCAAAAGGACAACGAGGGCGTCTGGCGCGGCAAGGCCGACAAGGCCGGCACCAAAACCGACGTCAGCCTGGACTTCCAGGGCAACGTGAACCCCACCAAGTAACAAGCAATCGCCAGGAGACCTCACAATGACCGTCACCATCTCACGTCTTTACGACAATTACTCCGATGCCGAACGCGCCGTGACCCGGCTCGAAGGCGCCGGCGTGGCGCATTCCGATATCAGCATCGTCGCCAACAATTCGGACAATTGGTACGGCTCGCGGTCCGGTAAGGTCGACCGCGATCGCGACGGCGTCGACGATCGCGCTGAAGGCGCCGGGACCGGAGCCGGCATCGGCGCCGGCCTCGGCGGCGCGGCG